>NZ_JBNGOP010000006.1:0-209073 GCF_050589625.1 Maribacter sp. 2-571
AATCAAAGAACGGCCGTAACTTGTATATTTTTAAGGTCTTTACAAAGATTACTATTACATTAACCGGACACTATTGAGTACAAAGTAATGAGTAATCAGTTGTTCGTTTGTGTTTGATTTTTGAATTTGAACTTGACACTTGACACTTGAACTTGACACTTGAACTTGAATTTGTCTTTTCTCCTTGCTCCTTCAGCGAAGCGGTCCTTTTTCAATGAACAGTGAATGGATGGCAGTTTGTAGTGGTAAGTAAAAAGTATATGGTGGCGAAGTTTGAATTTGATATTTGAATTTGACACTTGTACTTGTCTTTTGTCTTTGTTCTTTCAGCGCAGCGGTCTTTCATCCTTCAGCAAAGCGGTCCTTTTTCAATCAACAATTAGCAATGAACAATGAGTGATTGGTAAAAGTAATTAGTGGTGTATTCTTCTAACTTTGGATTTGGATTTGGATTTGAGTTTGACATTTGAGTTTTAACTTGACACTTGAACCTTCCCCACGGTCCTCGACAGGCTCGGACTGACAGAACGTTCGTCATTTGGCGGTACGGCCAAAAAGAAATCCAACTGTCAGGCTGTCGAAGCGCTTTCGAAAGCGTTACTGACCAATACCATTTTGTATTTGCATTCGACGTAGGTGTTTGCGTTTGTGTTTGTGTTTGTGTTTGTGTTTGTGTTTGTGTTTGTGTTTGTGTTTGATTTTTGTATTTGCTTTTGAACTTGACACTTGAACTTCCAAAAGTTATCCCCATTGTATCAACAATGTTGTTGTTTCGGTGTCAAAAACGGTATTTTCGGTTTTTATTTTTCTTGCAGTATAAATCGTTTTTGAATCGCCTTGGGAAAATCAGCAAAAAAAAAGAAGGTCACCCCTTTGATGCAGCAGTACAACACCATCAAAACAAAGTATCCTGATGCCTTGTTGTTGTTTCGGGTCGGGGATTTTTACGAAACCTTCGGGGAGGATGCGGTAAAGGCGGCCAAAATATTGGGCATCATTTTGACCCACCGGAACAACGGTGGCGACAGGACCGAATTGGCAGGCTTTCCCCATCATTCGCTCAACACCTATTTACCAAAATTGGTAAAGGCCGGGCAACGGGTCGCCATTTGCGACCAGTTGGAAGACCCCAAAATGACCAAAACGATCGTAAAAAGAGGGGTGACGGAACTCGTTACTCCCGGAGTGGCCCTGAACGACGACATTCTTCAGGCCAAATCGAACAACTTTCTATGTGCGGTACATTTTGGAAGGTCTATTTTGGGCATATCGTTCGTTGATATTTCAACCGGCGAGTTTCTTACCGCTGAAGGAAGTCCGGAGCAATTGGATAAATTGCTCCAAAATTTTGGACCGAACGAAGTACTGGTATCCAAGCACCACAAAAAGGATTTTTTAAGTACGTTCGGCCACCAGTTCCATACCTTTTTTGTGGAGGATTGGGTCTTTCAGGACGACTATGCCCGGGAAACGCTCATGAGCCATTTTAAGACCGGCTCTTTAAAAGGGTTTGGCATCGATCATTTACATTTGGGAATTGTCGCCTGTGGGGTTGTACTCCATTACCTTTCCGAAACGCAGCACCGACAATTGCACCATATTGCAAGGGTGCAACGAATAGCGGAAGAGGAATATGTTTGGATGGACCGCTTTACCATCCGAAACCTGGAGCTCTATCATTCGACCAATACCAACGCCGTAACGCTTTTGGATGTTATCGATAAAACACGCTCCCCCATGGGAGGGCGGCTCTTAAAACGATGGTTGGCCCTACCCCTTAAAAAAACGGCCAAGATCAAACTGCGACATCAGGCGGTAGCCTATTTGACCGAAACACCGGAAAGTCTTCAAAAATTATTTCAGGGAATCGGACAGATGGGCGACCTGGAACGCCTCATTTCCAAAGTGGCCACGGGCAAGATCAACCCTAAAGAAACGGTACTGCTCAAAAATTCCCTAGAGGCCGTAACACCCATAAAAACACATACCGCAGCAACAGGGAACGCTTCATTGGTACTGCTTTCCGACCAACTCCATTCCTGTGAGGCCTTGCGTTCCAAGATTTCGGAAATGTTGGATGAAGCGGCACCTGTACAAATCCCCAAAGGAAAAACGATTGCCGAAGGCTACTCCGCCGAACTGGACGAGTTGCGACAGCTCGCCTTCTCCGGAAAGGATTATTTGGACAAGATGCTACAGCGGGAAACCGAGCGCACCGGCATAAGTTCCCTTAAAATTGCCTCGAACAACGTATTCGGATATTATATTGAGGTACGGAACACCCATAGGGACAAGGTTCCGGAGGAATGGATACGCAAACAGACCCTGGTAAACGCGGAGCGTTACATTACGGAAGAACTAAAAGAGTACGAAGCTAAAATTTTGGGTGCCGAAGAACGTATCTTAAGTTTGGAACAACAGCTTTTTTCGCAACTGGTGGTGTGGATGCAAGAATATATCGCCCCGGTACAGAAAAATGCACATGTCATCGCCCAACTCGATTGCTTGGCGGGATTCGCACAATTGGCCAACGAAAACAACTATGTGGCACCGACCATGAACGATTCTACAAAAATAGATATCAAGAACGGTCGCCATCCGGTAATCGAAAAGCAATTGCCTATCGGGGAGGCCTATATTGCCAACGATGTATTGCTCGATCGGGACGAACAGCAGATCATTATGATCACGGGGCCCAACATGAGTGGTAAATCGGCCATTTTACGGCAAACGGCATTGATCGTGCTATTGGCGCAAATGGGGAGCTTTATTCCTGCCGATGCAGCGGATATCGGCTATGTGGATAAAATTTTCACTCGTGTCGGGGCCAGTGATAATATTTCCATGGGGGAATCGACCTTTATGGTTGAAATGAACGAGACCGCTTCCATCTTGAACAACCTCAGTGAACGAAGTTTGGTATTGCTGGACGAAATCGGGCGCGGTACCAGCACCTATGACGGTATTTCCATTGCGTGGGCCATTTCGGAATACTTGCACGAGCACCCGGCCAGGGCCAAAACCTTGTTCGCCACACATTACCATGAACTCAATGACATGGAAGGGACTTTTGAGCGCATTAAAAACTACAATGTTTCGGTAAAGGAACTGAAAGACAATGTTCTTTTTCTTCGAAAGCTCACCCCAGGGGGCAGTGCCCACAGTTTTGGTATCCATGTAGCGAAAATGGCGGGTATGCCGCAACAGGTTATCCGAAAAGCCAACAGAATGCTGCAAAAACTGGAACAATCGCATTCCAATGAAGAATTGACCGAAAAACTGCAATCGGCACAGAACGAAATGCAATTGAGCTTTTTTAATTTGGACGACCCCTTATTGGAACGGATAAAGGAAGACATCACCCATTTGGATATCGATACCTTAACACCGGTGGAGGCGCTTATGAAGCTGAACGAGATCAAACGCTTGCTCAGCAAAAACAAAAAGGCCAGTAGCTAATATCAGAAATGGTATAAGGTCGGCCGCGCCCAAAACCGTCATGAAATTGTTAAGGCCGCTTTTTTAGCGAAAATTGCTTTGCCTTTTAGAGAAATGTATTAAATTTGTCACCGCGTTCGACAAGAACGATGTTCTTTTAAAATTTTCAGTACCTATGCGAAAGTAGCTCAGGGGTAGAGCATCACCTTGCCAAGGTGGGGGTCGAGGGTTCGAATCCCTTTTTTCGCTCCAAAAAAACGCTGCATGTCGGCGTTTTTTTTCGTTCATACCGTAACCAAGTTGCGCGTTGTATTGCCGTGGAACCGCTAATGCACTCTTTGTGTTAGAAACGTTTTGGCAGTAAGGCTCGAGTGGTGGAATTGGTAGACACGTTGGACTTAAAATCCAATGGCCTTTGGGCCGTGCGGGTTCAAGTCCCGCCTCGAGTACAAAGAAGATAGCCGAGGTAAAACCTCGGCTTTTTCATTTCCAAAAAAGGTTGTCATCTGCCCCTAATAGCTATAACACGGTGCCCCTTACTACCGAAAAGAAAAATCTATAGTATCAACCAGCTTCATTCGATAATTGAAAAATTTTGTGGGATTTTCTGAACCGAACCATAACTAAACCTTTGTGAGCCCACCGCGCATTTTAACCTAAACGTTAGATACGACCAAGCAGATCCGCTATAGTTCAGACTTCTAACGGCTCGGCTCTTTCCTGAAATTGATTATATTTAAGCTAGCTTGATTTCTTGGCCCCAAATCACGACCAAACCGTTAAGTGACATAAAAAATAAACGATGGATGTATTAAAGTTAGCTACGGAATGGGCAAAATCAGAAGTCTTCTCAACACGTTTCTTCATCTTTTTTGCCGTATTGTTTTTAATCGCAAGCACCGGATTTTGGCAGTTGGCCAAAACAGATTTGGCCAAGGCATATATTATTCCAACATTGGTAGCAGGTTTATTGCTTATGTCAATTGGACTAGGTTTGTTTTACACCAACAAGTCAAGAATCACCCAATTTGAAAAAGCATACCATACCAATGCAACCAGTTTCTTTTCGTCAGAAATTGAACGTTCGGAAAGTACTTTAAAAGAATACACTGTTGTATTTAAGGTAGTACCAAGCCTAATTATTGTGGCGGCATTATTGATCCTGTTTATAAATACACCAACTTGGCGTGCAATTAGTATTACATCAATTGCTTTGTTGACCGTTATTCTGTTAGTTGACGGAACTGCATATTCAAGAATTGAATCCTACAATAAAGAATTGAAATTGATCGCTATAGAAAATGAAACCAAAAAGTAACCGCACACAATAAAGATGGCTGTACTTTAGCGCGCTCCTATCTACGACAAAAAAATTCTATATTTTACCTGCATTATTGGATAAGCGATACCCCGAAGCGTCTAGACTACCGAATTTCCCAAACCGAAGTCATGGTCAAACAGTTGTATCACCTTGAGTTAAATTGAAATCGATAAAGCGGCTATTTTAGTATTGATTTAGCTTTTAAAAAACTGGCAAATCCTACCTATCCCTCATTTTCAAGAGTTGGAATGGGAATCACGCTTTGAATATGAATTTATGAAAAAACGGAATATTTTTAGACTGATATGGTTTGGTATTGTTACGTTATTTTTTGTTTGGCAGGGAACTACCTATCAGTCCAGAAATTTACCAGAAAATACCTTCGATAACAATGGTGAAATTACTATCGAAGAATCGGGTGATGAAATAGTGTTTTTATCAAAAAATTCAAATTATAAAAATCAGGTGATTTTTTTTCAGGGTGGATTGACGGACCCTAAAGCCTATGCACCGCTTTGCCGAAAGATAGCGGAAAACGGATTTACCTGTCATCTCATCAAAATGGATTGGAGAATGCCGCAATGGGACTATAAAAAAATTGAGACTATGTTCAATTTAAAAAATAGAAATTATATCCTTGGCGGACATTCGCAGGGAGCAAAAATGGCATCTCAATTCGTTTATGAAAATCCCGAATTGATGAAAGGGCTTTTCTTATTGGGCACCTCACATCCCAGAGATTTTGATTTATCGAACAGAATTTTGCCGACCATAAAACTTTATGCGGAATTGGACGGATTAGCCAGTGTTTCAGAAGTTATGGAAAATAAAAACAAGCTGCCAAAAAACTCCTATTTAACAGAAATAAAAGGCGGAAATCACTCTCAATTTGGCTATTTGGGTAAATTATTGACAGATGGGACCGCGGAAATCGATTTAACCGAACAACAGCATGTAACCGCAGAAAAATTAATCGAATTTTTTAATGATATTGAGGTTATAAAATGAACCCATTTAGACTTTTTATACTCAAGGATGCTTCGAGAAGCCATTTAAAACCCTGTTGAAGACTTTTTTAAGTTTCTTGGAGGATAACGACAGGAAAAGAAAGGGCGGTAAAGGGTAATTTTCTAGCCAATTAAAAAAATCTAAACAAGTTCACTAAATAAAAATCGGTTACAAAACGAAAAATTATGCAGAAAGCAGTTACCTTTAATATCCTATACTATAGCACCTAATTATCATGATTATGACACTGAAATTCACTTTGCTCTTTTTAGTAATGTGTGCTACTTCATTTAGCCAAAATATAAACGAACTTGAATTAACGGGAACTTGGAAAGTTGAAGATGTGACAACTAACTTCTCAAACGTATCTAAAGAGCAGCAACAATACATTGACACGCTAAAAGCCGCCTTCAATGATGCTACATTTGAATTTAAAAAGGACGGACACTTCAACATTGATATTGACTTAGAGGACATTAGTCAGCAAATGAAGAACGCTTTTTGGAGGTTTGACCCTTCGAAATTAAAAGTTACCGTTGTAGACTGGACAGAAAAAGAAGCGGACAAACCGTCCTGGGAATGGCCCATAACCATTTCGAAAACGGAAGAAAAAACGCTGTTTCTTTTAATGGAGTCACAATTCAACCTTCAAGTGACAAAAAACTAGCGAACACGCGGGTTGCAATTCATTTGACCGGATGGCTATCCCAATTCGAAAACTCTCCGAATTTCCCTTTCACGTGTTCAATTTAGCCGCCTCAGGTGTCAGCTTAGAAACCTATGGAAAAACACGTTAACCGTTAATAAAAAGACCGAAAAGGCATATGAATAGCTACGAAATCGGTTTCGCGACTGTGAACAATAAACGTTGACCATTATCCAGGGAAAATCAAAAGTCTTGCCGTCCCCTCTTTTCACATCGCCAGCAGTCCGCAAAAGAAAAAAACGCAAATTTCCGTCACACCGGTAATTCCAATACTGTCTAAACAAGTAGAACATAAACACTTAAAAAGACAAAATTCATGGAAACGGTATTACGAAACATTATAACCTTATCGGTAACGCTACACTGCCCATATGACAGAGCATTTGAATACTTGGCTACGCCTATAAACCAAAAAGAATGGGCAATTCATTTTTTCCGGGATATTGAAGAAATTGATGGAAAAACTATTGCCGTTTTACCTTTCGGCAAGCTTCCCATGCACATAAAATCAGATTATAAAACCGGAATTTTAGACATCCATCTAGGAGAAGGCAAACCGATCCATACCCGCCTGATCGAAATCGACAGCAATACGAATGTCTATAATTTCACGCTTGCCCGGCCAAAAGGTATGCCCGATGACGTATGGAAAAACAAAGCCTTACCCGACATGCAGGACGAATTGAACATACTCAAACGAATACTAGAAGAAAAATAGTCATGAAAAAATTTACTTTAAGCGTAATTCTTGGTTTTATTGTGAACAATGTGGTCGCGACCCTGGTTGCCCTGTTTGTTCTAAACCCGCTTTTAAACCCGATGTTCAAAGGCACCCTCCGAACCGCAGAAGATGGGTTGGAAATGCCCTCCCTTTTAAGCGGATATTTTATGCTAACGGTGTTGATGGTAATTGGTTACAAGTACTTTGCTTTGGATGCCAGATGGATAAAAAAAGGGATCGGTTGGGGGCTTTTGATCGGTGGAGCTACTTTTTTGGCAGGTCATTTGATCATTGCGGGTTGGGCGGCAATTCCACCAAAGCCCATGTTCATATCCGGAATTTTGGACATCTTGGCCACGGTCGCAACAGGAATAACAATAGCCTATATTTATAGAAATGAATAACGTGGAAACACTTGTAAAAAAGGCGGTAACGGGAGATAAAAAAGCCCTGGAAGAAGTAGTGGTACAGATCCAAGACTTGATCTATAATTTGGCCGTCAGAATGCTTTGGCACCCCGATGATGCCAAAGACGCTACCCAGGATATTCTGATAAAGGTAATTACCAATTTGAGTAGTTTTAACCATAAAAGTGCTTTTACCACTTGGGTCTATAGTCTTTCGACCAACACCCTGATCAATTTCAAAAAGAAAAAGATTACGAATTCGGTTCGTTTCAACGAATATGAAATACAGTTAAGGCAAGGGCTTTCCGAATCGATCGATTACACGAATAACAAAGCAGAACAGAACTTATTGATTCAAGAAGCAAAAATTGGCTGTTCCAACGGAATGTTGCAATGTTTAAATCATGAGAGTCGTTTGACCTATATTATCGGAGAGATTTTGGAGTTCAATAGCGCCGAAGGAGCGGCAATTTTTGAAATCACCCCGGAAAATTTTAGAAAAAGACTATCCCGTTCAAAAAAGAACCTGCACAATTTCCTAAACAGAAACTGTGGAATCGTAAACGCCAAAAATCCATGTCGGTGTCGTAAAAAAGTAGACAGTTCCATTAAAAAGGGGTTGATACTACCGGACCATTTGCTCTTCACAACAAACCTTAAAAACACCTCCCTGATCGATGCGATCGAGAAAATTCAAAATGAAGTATCATTATATCGCACAAACCCTGAATACAATGCGCCAGAATCACTCTTAATGGAAGTGAAAAGGATAATAACCACTTCCAAAAACGTATAAAAACATGGGTGATTTTAATGAAAGAAATTAAAGAGCATCAGAAAACAAATGTCTTTCAAAACATAAAGTACTATGGATAGCAATCCTCTACCGCCCCTACATAAGACCTTCAAAATATTTTGACACAACCATTTCCTATAAATTGTATCTAAAGTACAGACAGGTACAACAAAATCATGAAAAACGCTATTTTACTATTGTCCTTAAGCGTAATTGTCACCTCTTGTTCAAATGAGGATAACAACATCATCCTAAACGAACAGAATTTTTTGATTTTTGGACATTTCTTCGGTGAATGCTCTGGAGAGGATTGTGTGGAAACTTTTAAGCTGACCGATAGCAAATTGTTTGAAGATACCATTGACGATTATTCGGGACAAAATTTGGAATTCATCGAATTGGAAAATGACACGTTTGACCAAGTCAAAAATTTAGTCGCCTTTTTTCCGAATCAACTTCTAACTGAAAGGGAAACCGTGTTTGGATGTCCGGATTGTACGGATGGTGGTGGTTTGTTTGTTCAATATTCGGAAAATGAAAATGCAAAAAGCTGGAGAATTGACTTGGATAAAGGTAATGTACCTACTTATTTACACCCTTTCATAGACAAGGTCAATGAAAAGATTGATTTGATAAATAAATGAAACGGCTAATAAGGATTTTACAGATTGTAATCCCTTTCTCTTAAATTTATTATATTCCAATGACGCCATCGTTTATGGTAATTTTACGCAACCGTTTTTGAATTTGTTCACCTATTGCTATATAACTTGAAAATTATGGATGTAAAAAAAATGGGGCTGTTACTGATTTTGAGCGTGTGCCTTTTCACAAACTGTAACAGCGATGCTGATTCAGATCAAACTGAAACGCTAAATGGGGTTTGGAACCTGAAAAATGTACGTGGCGGCCTACAAGGCATAAATATTGATTATAGTTTAGGTGATGTTGTTTGGAATTTTGATCTGGAAAATACCACTTTAGTTGTCGAGAACACTATTGTTACAACCGGACCAGAAGATGTTTACGCCGGGCTGGACAGCGGAACATATAACATTCAAATTGTCCAAAATAACGAAACCGAAATCCTTTTTATAGATGATGTAGAAAGAGGTGTCATCGTTCTAATGAATGGCACTACTTTAAAAATTGACGATGATTTGGCCGCAGATGGGTTCACAACCGAATTTGAACGATAAAACTGCGGCAGAAATGCCTCCTGCAAAAGTGCAAATACAGTCTTTCGAAGTCAACCGGTATTTTCTCTTTCCGTTCAATCCCATTTTGTGTAAAGCGTACTCCCATACTGTTCACGATCAAAACTATAATAACATTGCCTACATTATTATGGTCGTTCACGAAAACGAAATACCTGTTTTGCACGGTGTTTTATCGAAAGTTCACTAAATTCAATCCGTATACCATACAAACGATATCATTTATGGTAATTCAAGAAGAATGTATATGACAAAGGTATTTGTATTACTACTGTTTGTTTCATTTTACAAGGTTTCTTTTTCACAAGAAAACAAGGAAAAGTGTAACATTGAACCCTTTGAGGTGTTCACTGAGGACAATGATGATTTTTCAAATATCAGGGCCGACCCACAAGGAACTATCATTTTAAAACTCAATAACAAACATAGTTATGGCTATATGCTTAATGTCATTGACATGAAAGACGGTTGGATGAAAATCAATACAGTTACGGGAGTCGACGGAATTGACATATCCAATTTTGAAGGGTGGATCCATAACTCTATCGTAGGGGCAACGGTAACCCACGATGTAAGGGTGTACGACAAACCCAATAGTAAAAACATGGTAGGTGAATTGATAGGGGAACAGCACACCTTTAAAATAAAAGAAGCGTACTGCGAATGGATTAAAATAGAATGTAAAAGCCTTGTCGGCTGGGTCAAATCAGAACAAATTTGCGGAAATCCTGTTACCACTTGCCCATAATACCTATCGCCAATAACAGCTCTAGTAACCCAATTACGGAATTATCCGTTAGGTAAATTTCACCCTAGTATCGCATCATTGGAAACCTTCTGAATGCCCATTTCCCATCCGAAATACGGTGGAACCGCTATTTGAAATTCCAAAAAAACACATTTCAGGCAACCTGTATCCAAAAACAAACGTCTTTCCATAAGAATGATAAACTTTAATTGTCGATCAAACCATGGAATCACTACAGAATATTGGAAAAAAGGAGTTGAATAATACCGTTGCAGTTGTAAATCCCCCTAAATGGAGATTGCACATTATGCGAGGATTATTTTTTCTGAACTTCATCAGTTTAGCATTTGACAATTGGGCAACAATTCTTTTCCCAATAGAGCAAATGGATACGTTAACGGGAGTTAGCATAAGTTTTTGGGCCGCTTTTTCATTATTGAACTTATTGGGAGTAAGGTTTCCTTTAAAAATGATTCCAATACTTTTATTACAACTGCTATACAAAAGCGCCTGGATTATCGGAACCTATTTACCCGCTCTAAAAAACAGCGCCTTGGATACTAGCTTAGAATCATTTTTACGTGTTTGTATTGCCGGAATAGTTCTAAACCTATTGATAATTCCTTGGGGTTATGTTTACAAATACTATTTGAAAGGTTTTTTCAAATTAAACCAAAACAATCGTTCTTAACGATGAACGCATTTAGACGTTTTAGGCTGAAGCGACCCTAATGGCTTCGGAAAGTCATTTTTAGGATTTTTGAATACTTTTATGAGTTTCACAGCGGGCTACAAGGGGAAAAGATAAAAAAGGGGTAACGGGGCAATTTTTCAGCCTCCCGACAGTTCGGGGGAAAAAGTCTAAACGAAATCTCCGCAAAAAGGGTTGTAATAAACAGTTCTGCTGATGGCGCAAGCTAAAACAATACGGGCCGTAGGCTGCATGCAAAGGTTTGTGTATTTTTATGAAGACAGAAAAATCATCGCCCCATACCGCTCATGATCCAACTTGGAAACAAAAATTTCCTAACTTGGATATTCATCGCCGCCAAACTAACGACGATAATTCGGACAAAATGCTAGAAATAAAAGAAAAATCAGAAATCATCGTTCCTTTTCAAAAAATCGGTGATGCACAGTGGTCGGAAAAAACAGAATATATCATAACCGAATTTGCCGATAATTGGAACAACAAACCCAAGGTTCCCATTTCACAAGAAGCGATCGAAGCTTTGGAAAAAAAACTCCAAACAGAGCTACCCATCCCATTAAAATTATTTTACGCAAAATTTGGTATTGCTAAAATCGGGGAACAGTTACAGGGTTTAAATGAAATGGGTTGGGTCGGGGATATTTGGAAAGACGCACCACAATATGGACCTGATTTCAGCAAAGAGGATAAGGAGGTTTTACCATTTCTTGTTTCTTTTAGTGACTACTTAGGAAATGGAAATATGTTTTGTTTTCATAGTAAAACGCATGAAATCTATTATTTCGATCACGATACAAAACCTTATATCTCCAAACTTTTTAGTAACGCGAGCGATTATCTAAAAGGTTGTTTAATTTCCTGCCAATCCGATTTGTTCCATCCAGAAACAGGACAGGAAAAGGTTGAAGCATGGTGTGAGGAAATATTGAACGAATTGTTCGGAGAAGCTGTTATTCGTAAATGGAAGTATTAAAAAAACCTAGTCTGCCATATCCCTTGGCAACCCTTGCCAAATTGTTTTTGGAAAGACGATATTTACCAATTACTGCGCTATCCTTGAAATTATCGCTTCCTCAAGTCTGAAGAACGCTTGCCACTGAAAGGTAGGTACACGCAAAAAAGAACTTCAAAAACACCTCTATAAAATTCTAATGAAAGTATTGGGGCCTTACGCTTAAACAATTTTGAAGAAACCGGGTATGAAGACCGCAGGAATGTACTAGCGCTGGTGTAACGCCAGCGAGAAAAAACCCCTAATATCCCCCTATCTAAAACTTTTCCCGTAAAACTATTGCAAAACCGCAACTCGGAGCCATTGGTCGTTGTATCAGGGCCTCAGACCAATAAAAAGGTCCAAACAGCGTTTTTATGGTATAGTGATCATAACCAAAAACACTACCTATGAAAGTAGCTGTCGTTTATGTGTTGCTGCTACTCACTTTAGGATGCAGCTCAAACGAAACCTTCGACCCGGGGACCGATTCCGCTTCCGAACAAGGATTGTTCGAAAACAGGGCCATATCAATTTCCGGAGAAACCAGAACGTATCACTTGTACCTTCCAGAAAATCCGCTCAACGCTCCTGTCGTTATGCTCTTGCATGGAAACAAAAGTAACAATGATGAAATTCTAGGACTGACGAACGTTACCGCGCCCTACAAAATTTGGCTCAATATCGCGGAGCAAGAAAACATCATACTCGTTGTACCCAACGGTTCCAAAGGTAGCACCGGTGATAACGGCTGGAATGATTGTAGAAGCGACTCGCAAGGCAACCCCACTTCCAACGACGTGCTCTTTGCCAGCACTTTAATTGATTTTGTTTTAACCGAATATCAAGCCAATCCAGATAGGGTTTTCGTCATGGGCACATCGAACGGTGGTCAGATGGCCTTTCGGCTGGCCCAGGAATTGCCCGAAAAACTTACGGCATTTGCGGCTATAGCCGCGGCAAAACCACTGAATACAAAATGTGCAAATGGGACCACTCCTATTTCCGCCCTTATTGTAAACGGAACAGCAGACCCTATTCTTCCCTATGAAGGTGGGACCATGTTAGGTAATCGCGGTGAAGTACATTCCGCAGCGGAAACAGTCCAGTATTGGATAAATAGAAATAGCACCGAAACAACACCAATAACAAGTGCCATTGAAGATACCGATACCACTGATAATTGTACGATAACCAAATACCTGTACCACAATGGCACCAATAACACGGAGGTAGCCTTTTACGAGGTGCTTGGCGGCGGGCATACCGAACCTAGCAAGGCAGAACGCTATGGCAGTCTGTTCAAATTGGCGGTAAAAGAGCAAAATGGCGATATAGAGATAGCCCATGAAGTCTGGAAATTTTTTGACCGTAAATAATTATAAGCCATTCCCCCCTAAAAATCAAAGCCCCAACCATGCAGAGCGCAGGGTAAGCCTTGGAAACTACCTAGAAAGAACTTTGGGATGGAAAGGCCCATAAACCCAATATCTGTAGAACGAACAACCCTTTTTTAGTATCCCGAATTCCAAAATCAAAATTTATTTTGAGTTAAAATTTCCATGGAGCACCGCAAGAACACAATGCCCTTCATCTTTATAACAACAGCGCTATAGTGAAAGAATTTTGAAAAAAGGGCTTTATGTGAAGTGATTGGAAAACGGCCACCGATTACCAAAAGTTTCGGAAGCGGAATTAAAAATGTGTCATAAGGTAACGCGGAACTGTCACAATGTAAAGCGTTTGATTGCGTTAAGAAGGTAGGCGATAGCGGAATGGGCAAAATCCAATTTTGTAAATACTTGAACATTGCCGGGAACGGAACTGTAACAAGAACAATGCCTTTTACACCTAAGAAAATTTCATTACTACAGTTCCAAGGCAGGTCTATCGGGCCCGGAACCTTCGTCGGTAATTTTAAAATTGCGCGCCATGCATAAAACAGTTATACTCTCAATACTGATTTTTTGTTCGATATCATGTAAAAAAGAGGATGATACGCCTGCTACTCCGCAAGAAGCCATACTGTATTACAGTACTAAAGAAACGTTCGATGCGCCTTGGCAAATTTCAAAAGAGAACCTAACAACGGGCGAAACATCCACCGTTACCAACGATCCTTTTCATAACTATTGGTGGGTATCGGCCTCGCCCGACAACCGACAATTACTACTACTAAGAAGCCCTGTTACCAGCCTGATCGATCAATTTGATTACGAAAATTGCGAGATGATAAAATGCGATTCGGATGGGAAGAACCAAAAAGTAATTATAGCCGACAATCAATACGATTGGTTCGCATTTGGAAATCCGTACTGGCATCCAAACGGGGACCGTATATTGATGATCGCACAAGAATCAAATGCTACGGCACCCTTTTTCACATATACCGTGGATACCAATGGAAACGATCCACAACAAATTATAAATCAATATAGTATTGATGCCCATTGGAACAAAGAAGGGGACAAAATTGCCTTTATTGGTATAGCTGAAGAAGGTTTTATAGACGTTACCAGTTTTGAAGTGTTCAGTTGTAACTATGACGCCAAGGCAAATAGCGTTTCCACCATAATACAGTTAACATCCGATGATACCCGAAACCACGACCCTTGTTTTTCGCCCGACGGTTCCGAAATAGCATTTTCGGCAAGTAATGCGGACCTTACAAATGCTGATTTGGTCAGCATTGATGTCTTGGGAAACAACAGAACGGAATTGATTAACGACAATGGAATTCATGGGGGACCATTACATTGGGGCGAAGACGATAAAATTTACAATCATAGCATCTATATCGGAACCTCTAATTTTACCGTAAACGTCTTTAACACCCTTAACAATACCAACGAAACCATACTCTCATCTTCTACGGCCGCTTACATTTCTCCCTTCTGCGTCCAACAATAGAGATTGTATGGCCCCAATGGTTGGAGCGGTGGCCTTAAACAGCGCATAAATTAGGATTTGAACATCCCGACCGGATCTTAAATACGTTGTAAAAGTAAATTGGATACAATTGAGCTCTTTTTCAAAAATCGATGCAAAAGGAGGATTCACAAGTTCACCCCAAAGCTATTTTTACTAGAAACCATACGGAGCGCTTTCCATTTAGGGCTATAAGGGGAGTTCGCATGTTGGTAATCGCGAACGGTACTTCTTGAAAACCAGTGGCTAAAATTCCACAATTCCGTTGTACCTTTCAATCATGAAGCGAAGTACCTTTTTAAAAAAAAGTGGCGCGTTGGCCGTTGCGGGCATGCTCCCATTGACCTCTTTTTCAATGCACGAACGTTCTAACTACAAAATGGGCTATCAATTGTTTTCCATACGGGACGAAATGGCAAAAAATCCGTTGGACACCTTGCGCTATTTAAAAGGGTTAGGGTATCGAGACTTCGAACTTTACGGCTTTGACGAGGAAAAAGGCACCTACTATGGATACCCCGCTACCGAATTGAAACAAATTTTGGACGATCTTGGCCTTACCATAAGTAGTGGACACTACGGTTTTTCCCCTTATTTGAAAAAGTCTGACGAAGCCCTCGAACGCTTTGTTGACCAGTGTATTATCGCCGCTCAAAAATTGGGAAGCAAATACATTGTTTGGCCCTGGATCGCTCCCGAACAACGCACCATAGATAACTTTAAGGTAATGGCGAAAAAACTCAACCATATTGGGGAGCGGGTTACCAAAGCGGGATTGGGTTTTGCCTACCACAACCACGGGTTTGAATTTTTGGAACAAAATGGCGAAAATGGTTTCGACATTATTGTCAATGATACCGACGTTGACCTGGTGAAATTGCAGATAGACATGTATTGGGTGATGCACTCCTCAAAGTTTACCCCTAAGGAACTCGTACAAAAACAGCCCGGTCGGTATACCATGTGGCACATAAAGGACATGGATAAGGTTTCCAGAGACTATACCGAGCTGGGCAATGGTTCCCTAAACTACCGAGAACTGCTTCCTGACCCCCAAGAATCAGGTTTGGAACATTACTTTATCGAACAGGGCGGAAATTTTTCCCATAGCTCAAAAACAAGCGCGGCGGAAAGCGCGGCCTATTTTCAAAAACATCTCCAAAAGTTGATCTAACGAACACAGTTGATATATCATAACAAGGTCAAAAAAACCTTTGTTAATCGGCAAAACATTATTTTTGAAGCGGAATCAAAACGGCATGGGCTAACCAAGTTTGAAAACTGGAAAACAACAAACAGTCAATGTGCCATGCTGAACCCATTAAAATCGTATTATATGAGCCAAATGGTAAAACAAAAATTGAACACGTTTGTACTTTTACTAGTACTGAGCTGCAGTAGCAATTTGGTCTCTCAGACCAAGGTAGACGGACTACTATCGATAAATGAATTTTATGGAAAGGTCGTAAGCGCTTTCGATGGCACCTATTTCTGGGTCAAACACAATGGCAAGTATGACATCTATGATAAAAGCGGACAGCAAATTCAAAGCGGGATTCCCGTAAAAAATCAAATAGATGTACGAAACTACCAAAATACATTTGCTGTTCGAAACGGTATTCTGATTTCGTACGACTCCTCCAAATTTGGGGAACGATTTATATCGCTAAAAGAGAAAAAACAACTTGGTGGGGATCATATCTATTCCACCATTATCCCTTATGATAACGGTACTTATTTTGCCATCAAGGAATTGGACAAACAATTTGGGAAGATGTCCGAGCACCTATATTTGGATGAAAACCTGAACGTTATCTACAAAATAAAGGAATCCCATATTAAAGCGATACAAGAAAAAAGTAGAAGTATTTTAACATCCGAAGACCAAAAAAGGCGCCTTTTTGGAAGTGCCAATGAAGGCTTCATCAAACACTATGACCCCACAACCAAAACGTTCGGGTTTATAAACACAAAAGGAGAAACCGTAATACCTCACGCCTATAAAGCGGTAGGGGATTTTTCAGAAGGGTTGGCCTTTTTTCGGAACGAAGAAAACCTATACGGCTTTATCAACAACAACGGAGAAACCGTAATACCTGCCAAATACAGCAAACAGCCCTACTCCTTTTTTAATGATCGGGCACGGGTACTTTCCAAAGACGGATACTGGGGCTTTATCAATGGGAAGGACCAACTGGTTATTGATGCTACCTATAAATTTGCCACCAACTTTTATAAAAACCACGCCTTGGTCCGTACAGATCAATTCTCCTCCATATTATTGATCGACACTGACGGAAACGTAATTCATGCGTTCGATAAAAACCTAAAAATCGATTTTCAAGAACAGGCCAATATCCATCAGACCCTTGGCCTGAACGCGGAGTATTTTACCCACATCAATCCCGTGCTCAAACAATTGGTCGATTTTGGAAAGGGCATTTTTACTTTTAAGAACAAAAGCGGTTTGGTGGACAGTAAGGGAAACGTGGTCCTCGATTTTAATTACAAGTCCCTTAAAGACTATAACAACGGTTTGATGCTCGCCATTATCACCACCGAAAACAACAAAGAAAAACACGGACTGATCAACGAACAGGGAACGTTTGTCGTAACGGTAGGCCAATCAAAATTCTGACGAAGGCAACAAAAGCGATACCAACCTTAACTTTTAATTTGACCTCAACAATTTACTGCACAAAAGCCTGTTATAACACTGACCCTATTTCTTGAGTAGTTCGAACCCCAAAAAGGCGTTTCCCCTTTTTGCTAGCGGCCACACAAAGCGTAAAAAACGACCGACCCAATAGTTAAAAAAATGAATAGAACGAGATTCCACTTTGCCTACTACATCCTAATGTTGTTCACGAGCGTTACCCTAATGGGACAAGAGATAGAAAGTACCATTGACGACGGTAGCTCCAATGAATATAGCAACGACCAGGTTCCCACTTCCATTGAAGAAATTGTACAAAATACCGCTTACAAACCGATAACGGGCCAAGAAAAGGTGGCCTCCGATTGCCTTATCCTTCTGAAAAACGATGGTTCGTTGGCCGCTTACGAGCTTGAAACGCTATCCCATAAATGGGATTTAAGCTTCGATGATGGTGCCTACAATAAAATGGACAACCATTTCAGAATCGAAAATGCTATTTTATATACCCTAAGTACCCAAAGGGAATTTTTGGCGGTCGATGTCAATACCGGCGAAAAATACTGGAAAACCGAGATTGGCCAACAGAAAGAAATTACAAAAAGATATGTGACCGACGGGCAACGATTGCCGATTAAAGGGTCGCTCATCTACGTCGCTTCGAACAATACCCAACTGTACGCGTTCGACAAACGCAACGGAAGTTTGGTCTGGAACTACAAACTACAGTTTCCGTACAACAATTATTCCCCGGTCATAAACGATGACTATCTGTTGATCTCCAATGCGCCATGGGTGTATTGCTTTGATGCAAGAACCGGTCAGGCCATTTGGCAAAGAGGTTTTGGAAACGTACCCATGTATGCGCAGCTACAAATTGATGCTGAAAAGGCATTTACCGCAAGTGAAAGAAACAAGATCTATGCGCTGGACATTGCGAACAATGCCGCCATTGACTGGGAATATGAAACCGAACACGATTCTCCCAGAATTAAGGAGAACACCTTATTACAAAATGGTGTTTATTACTTTGCCGCCCGAAAGAACGGTGACGACCCGGCCACTGTTACCGCCCTGAACACTGCGGACGGACAAGTGGTATGGAAAACCGTTTTGGAAAATGATGGAGAGGAGATCGACACTTTTTATGCCTATAACGACCTCATAGTAGGCTCCACGGACGCAGCCGAAAACGGTTTTTTCATCATAGATGCAAAAAATGGCGAACAATGGAAAATAGAAAGCCCGAAGGAAAAGGTCTTATCCAATATTTTTGGTATGGGCGACGAACTGTATTTTATAACCGAAAACTTCTTGGTGTCCTTTAATCTGGAAAGAAAGAAATTCGATTATCGTGCCTTCGAATTCGACGATCAAGGGAAAGACAGCTTCAGCCTTCATTTTGAAATTGCAAAGGCCGAAAAATGACCGACGGCGGACCTTGTTTAAAATTTCGCAAAACGGTTCCTGAACAGGAACCGTTTTACATTTAACGGCCGTATCCTTTTGTACCGACATAGAACTCCCCTATGTTAATGCAGGAATTCGTTTTCATCAATAAAAAGGTGGTTGCCCTAACATCAAAACGGGCGTTATACTTTTTAAAAAGATATCCTACAACGCTAAAATAGCCATTAGGTATTCCCAACCTGAGCAGGAAGAATTATCTTTAGGGCAATGAGAAAAAAGTATTTCCGAATATTGGCACTGGTTTTGGCGGCATTCCTAATGCTCTTGGTGTTATGCAACTATACCATCTACCGCGCGGCCAAGGGAAAGACCTTTTCTGAAATCGAAGCTATTCCAAAGAACCGGGTCGGACTTGTTTTGGGAACATCAAAAAAATTGACCAACGGCAGGCCCAATGCCTATTATACCAATCGTATTACCGCTACCGTAGCCCTTTATAAATCCGGAAAAATAAATTTTGTATTGGTAAGCGGGGATAACGGCACCGTGTATTACAATGAACCGACCACTATAAAAAAAGACCTTGTAAAGCGGGGTATTCCAGCGGATAAGGTTTATCTGGACTATGCCGGTTTTCGAACGTTGGATTCCATGGTAAGGGCCAAGGAAGTATTCGGTTTGACCGAAGTGACCATTATATCCCAAAAATTCCATAACGAACGGGCCATTTATTTGGCCGAAAAAAAGGGGCTTTCCGCAATCGGTTTTAATGCAAAGGACATTAGCACCCATCACGGACTTAAAGTACAGGTAAGGGAATATTTTGCACGGGTAAAGGTGTTTTTGGATCTGTTGTTCAACACCCAGCCCAAGTTTTATGGGGATAAGATCGACATCAAGTAACGTAAGGGTAACGCTACCGTTAAAAACGGCCTATGTCTCAATTAAGATCGTTTTTTAAAAGTCTAGGACCTGGAATACTGTTTGCCAGTATGGCCATTGGCACCTCTCATTTGGTACTCTCTACCAAAGCCGGCGCACAATACGGTTGGATCATGATCATACCCATTGTGCTCGCAAACGTTTTTAAATATCCCTTTTTCGAATTTGGCGTACGGTATACCCATATTACCGACAAAACATTGATCGAGGGGTACCGCAACCGCGGCAAGGGGTATTTATGGTTTTACGCGGGCATTACCTTGGTCACTACCTTCACCATATTGGCCGCCCTTTATACGGTTACGGCCGGTCTTTTTATCAACCTCTTCAAATTGCCCGGGGATCTTACCGCCACCGTAGCGTTGGGGCTGTTCGGTTTTATCGGTCTTTTGCTCATCATCGGACGCTATACCTTTCTGGAAACATCCTTAAAGTTCGTCATATCCATACTATTTTTGGCGCTGGTGGCCACTACGGCCCTGGTAGTGCTAAAAGGAAAAGTAATGGCCGAACCCGATTTTAGTCCGCCCCCATTGTTCAATGAAGTAGGCGTTCTTTTTTTGATCGGCCTTATGGGGTGGATGCCCACCACGGTAGAAGCCTCCAGTTGGGTCAGTTTATGGAGTATCGAAAAATGGAAAACCGGTTCCGGAAAACCGACCTTACGGCAGTCGATCCGCGAATTCAATATGGGCTACATCCTTACCGGGATCCTGGCGGTCTTTTTTATGATTATCGGCTGGTTCACCCTCTACGGGACCCAAACGCAGTTGAGTGGTAAGGCAGTGGTTTTCGCCGATCAACTGGTAAGCCTTTTTACCGTTCATATTGGTTCTTGGGCCTATATTTTAATAGCTATTTCCGCCTTTGCCACTATGTTCAGTACCTGCATGACCGCTCACGATGCCATATCGAGGGTGAGTTTGGATAGTATCGCCCTGCTTTTCCCGAAAAGCAAACTCCCATCAAAAAAATACGCCTTTGCCGTTATGGTGCTCCTTCTTGCAATGATCAACTTTATGGTGGTCTCGGCCTTCGCCGCGAACATGAAACAACTGGTGGACCTGGCGACCTTTGTATCTTTCGTGGTAGCGCCGATAATCGGTTATATGAACCTTAAAAACGTAATGAGCGAAGAGCTGCCCGTAGCCAACAGGCCCAAAAAATGGTTGCAAATGCTCACCTACGCCGGTATCGTAGTGCTTTCCCTATTTTCATTGCTGTATTTCTATATGGTCCTTTTTTGAGCGTCGTGAAGCATGGCATTGAAAAAGGTACGACCAATGGGTTCTGCTATTGTTCCAGCACCTCTAAATTTTCGACAACGAAAAGCGTACGGGCGTTTTGAGCATGTAAAAAGTCGAGACAATATACTCCGTTGGTACAATTGTTCAATATTTTTTGCTCCCCGTAGCCAGTGGCCCGAAGGATATTTTGTGCCGCTACCCCTTGTGATCTGAGGTATTGCTGTATTGCCGTAGCCCTCGATTGGGACAGGCGTTTATTGGTAGTTGTACTGCCCCTGCTATCGGTATGTGTTTCGATCCGTAATTGCAATTTCGGAAAGGCCTTCATGGTCTGTGCCACTTTATCCAATTCCCCTGCTATCGTGCCCGTAATTTGGCTCTTCCCTTTGGCGAACACAAAATTATCGATTTTCAGCACGGTCTTCCCTTCCTTTTCCTCGATCAATTCGCTTAGCACCGCCAAACCGATATTCAAGGGTCCTTGCTGAATTTTTTCTAGCGACTCCGCGGTGTAGGTTTCATAAAACCGGGAATGCTTGGGTTTGGTCATTTTGAGCGAAACCCCGTCACGATAAGGCACTTCCAACTGATAGCTACCATCGGCCCTGCTATACACTTCCTTTATTAACGCCCCTTTGCCGTCCAACAATTGTACGGATACGTCGGGAATTCCATCGTCGGTTTTCGATTGTACAATGGTCCCGCGGAACAACAAGGTTTTAAGACCGGGGCTTTTTTCCGTTCGAAAACCATAGATGTCATCGTTGCCCATACCCCCTTTTCGATTCGAAGAAAAATATCCCCGAAATCCGCCCGATTCGGTCGACCGTAGAATAAAGCCGAAATCGTCCGCCGGTGAGTTGATTCCTTTACCCAAATTGATCGGGGTACTATAGCTCCCGTCGGACTGTAAAATAGATTTGTACACATCCATACCTCCGAGACCATAGAAAATATCGGAAGAGAAATAAAAACTATCCTCCAAAAAATAAGGGGCGATCTCATTTCCGGGCGTATTGATCCTAGGTCCCAGATTAATGGGCTCGGACATGATCTGTAAATTGTTGGTCTCTACATAATACAGGTCCGTACCCCCATAACCATCGGGGAAATCGGCAGCAAAGTACAACCTTCCCGACGACTCATGATAGAAAGGGTAGTAAAACGAGGTACCCAAATCTTTTAATAGAAAACGGAAGAAACCATTATCGTAGGACATCCCTATCGCCAACGCGTTTTTCCCTTTTTCGTTAAAGGCGAGCTCGCCATCTTTCTCATTGGAAAGAACATAAAAGAGACGGTCGAATTCCTCGGAATAATGTGGTGTCGCCTTATGAAATTTGGACGGTGGAACGCCTTCAAAAGGGTTCGGGTTCAATGCCCTTCCACTGTTTCCGATAGCGGACACATAAATATCGATATAGGATTCGCCGGTTGGCCCGTATACTTTTTTGGACTTCGCCTTTCTGCTGCTACTGAACAACAGTTTATCCCGATAAAAACTGGGCGCAAAATCTGCTTGGGGACTATTGCCACCGATATCGAAAACCGTATAGCTATCGGGGTCGGAAACCTCCGACTCCAGCAGTTCAAAGTTGAAGGCGGCGTTTTCGATCAGCTCGTTCGCCAAGCTTCCACTCTTTGATTTTAAAAAGGCCTTTACCCGTTCGGGCTCCGAAACCTTGGCCAGGCCCTGTAGCATTTTATTAAAACGACTATCCGACATGATGGTATCGTTCTTATAGATATCGAGATAGAGTTTTACCGCTTTTGTATAGTCTTTGGTAATAAAGTAGGAATCGGCCAAGTTCAAAAATTGGTGATTGGTCATTATTGCCCCACGTTGCATTTGCTTTTGATACTCCTTAATGGCCTCTTCATAGGCATAAGCATAAAAATACTTGTCCCCATTGTTTCGGAACTCCTGTCCCCGCGTTAGGAGCGCAGAACATAGAATGAACAGTATACTGATTTGTATGCGCATAACTTTCGGCTTAGAAAAATCTTGGTGTATCGATTTGCTTTGGCTTGCCCTTGATATTCTTCGTATTGATATTCTTGCTTCCTCCGGACCTTCCAATAAAGTACTTTAACACAAACTCCGGGGTACCGTTGTTGTATTGGCCCAATCCATTGGTATTATAGTCATAGGAAACCCCAAAGAAGATCGGATCGGTTATTTGAAACCCCGCCAGGGCACTCACCGCGTTCTCAATGCTATAGGCGGCGCCTAGGGTAAAACGGTCGTTAAACAACATATTGGCCGACACGTTGACATTTACCGGGGCACCCACAACGTAATTCAGTAAAAATGCAGGTTTTAATTTGGTGTTTTCCGAGAGATCGAAAACATATCCGCCTATTACGTTATAATGTATTTTATCCTCGACTACCGCAGCTACCTCCTGGTTATAGATATCATCGGTAAGAAAATTGGGGATGGACACCCCAACATACCAGTTTTCCTGATAAAGAAACAGCCCCGCCCCAATAGTAGCATAAAAATTATTGATCGGCTCCATTGCTGCTACAGGCTCTCCGGGGTTTTCAAAAGTACCTTTGGAGAAATCGACGTTCAACAGAGATCCACCGGCATCCATACCAAAAGATAACTTGGTTTCATCGCTCAAGTTTATCTGATAACTAAAGGCCACATCTAAAAAGGTATTGCTCAAAGGCCCCAACGCATCGTTAATGACATTGACACCGATTCCCATTTTTTCGTTGGACAAGGGAATGTTGGCCCCCAAACGAATGGTGCGCGGAGCACCGGGAATATCCAGCCATTGCGCCCGGTACATTGTGGTAAGCTCGGGCGTTTCCGTAGTGCCCACATAAGCGGGGTTAAAGCCCCCTATGTTGTACATGTACTGGGTGTATTGCGGTTCTTTTTGGCCATGGGCCGATAGCATACCCAATAAAAAAACGAGCATCAGCGATACTTTTTCGCCCACCAATCGATGTTTTTTATACCCCATGAACCGTATCATCTTATTAACTGGATCCATCCTTTTTTAATCTCCGGGCCTCCCCCATTGACCTGCACCTCCAACACATAATAATAGGTACCATCAGGAACTTGCTCCCCTTTCCAGGTACCGTCCCAAATTTCCTCCGTCGTTTGGTCCTGTACCATAAATACCGGACGGCCGTAACGGTTAAAAATCTCTATTGAATATAACAGGGTTATAGGTTCATTACAATCCGCCGTATCGGGAGCATCAAAACACCTTTGATTGATTTTCAAATCATCGTTCACCCCATCGCCATTGGGCGAAAATTGGTTGTATAGAATTCCAACGTCCAACGGTGTACGCTCGGATATGTTAACGGTGGCCGATGCCTCGTTATCCCCTTCCTGACCCTCACTTTCCGCAGGGGAGGAAGCGGTAATAGTTGCGGTATTGCTTACAAGACCGGCTTCTAAACAGCGGTACAATAATACCAGTGTAATGTCCTCTCCTACCGAAAGTTCTTCCGAAATACGCCATATTCCGGTGGCCGGATCATAGGAAGATCCTTCTGCCGCCTCAAAGCCCTCAAATTCAAACTGGATCTCATCGATATTGGTCAACACATCGGAAACACGGATATTGCCTACCGAATTGTTTGCGGATGCATTGGTAACCTTTAGCACAAACTCCACTTCCTCACCTACCAATGGGTTGGCTTGCGCCGCCAAAGAAGCCCCTTTTATTCTGGCCGATTTTTCAAGGACAAGGTTGATTCCTTCCGGCCGTTCTATGGCCAAGGAGACCGTTGCGGAATCGTTATCCGGGTTCCCATCATTGGGCACCGAACGCAATAGCTCCGCTGTGTTGTTGTAACTACTTCCTGTTACGATCGTAACCGTAATTTCCAATAAGGCGTCGGCTACCGGTTCTATCTCAAAAATATCCCACTGGCCCAATTCGGGGTCGTAAGTGCCTAATGAGGCTTCGTGGGAAACGTACTGGAAACCGCCTTCCAAAACCTCGGCGACCTGAATGCCCCTGGCCCTAATATCGGACAAATTGGTAACCGTTATCCTAAATACCACGGTATCGCCAATGGTGGCATCTTCGTTATCTATGGTCTTAACGATTTCAAGATCGATTTCCCGATTGCAATTTTCATTTTCCGGATCGGGGTCGCAGGCATCGTTGGGATCCGTGCCGTTCGTAATCTCTTCGCCGTCGACAATACCGTCCTCGTCGG
The DNA here is from genome assembly GCF_050589625.1 of Maribacter sp. 2-571. Classification (NCBI taxonomy): domain Bacteria; kingdom Pseudomonadati; phylum Bacteroidota; class Flavobacteriia; order Flavobacteriales; family Flavobacteriaceae; genus Maribacter; species Maribacter sp. 2-571. The sequence continues at coordinate 25,446 of NZ_JBNGOP010000006.1, forward strand.
TATCGCACAGACCGTTGTTATTGTTGGGAATGCAGGGGTTGTTGTTCGCGGGATCGGATTGATCGGGCACGCCATCGCTATCGGCATCCGTTAGGGTCGACTCTAGGGCATCAATAATCGAATCGCCATCTTCATCCAAAGGATTGTTCAAATCGTCACCCACTTCTTCGCCATCGTCGATACCATCACCATCCGTATCCCTATTATTGGGATCGGTGCCCAAGCTCGCTTCGGGACCATCGAACAGTCCGTCCAAATCGGTATCGATATCACAATCGTTCACTGAAATGGAAACGGCGACCGACTCATTGGTACAAGGGGCCTGAGCGCCAGTTGTGGTAAAGGTGAACACATAGGTACCATCGGCCAGCCCTTGAAAATCGACGACGTTTTCATTTGACAGCTGCAAAGCACCTGACGAAGGGTCGTCGGTAATGGTCCAAACACCCTCGTCCTCACCTACCAATTGGTCGTCCAAATCAATAGAGAAGCGTCCGTTCGCGGCAATACTACAAGCAGAAGCATCAGTAGCTGTTCCTGCCGAAGGCTGCGCTATTATCGTGGCCGTAACGGGTATCCGTGGCGTGGCGCAATTATTTTCCGTAGCTTCTACATAGTAAATGGTGGTCTGCGAAAGATTAGGGGTAAACACGCTACCGTTCGCTATAGGCGTATCACTCGTCGGCGAGGTATACCAATTATAGGTAGGGTTCCCTGTTGCCGAAATGGTCAGGGTCACCGAACCGGTACCACATCGTTGATCGCCACTGGTCTCCTCTACTTCCGGGGTTGTATTCCTGGTCAGTTGCACGCGCAATGCCGGGCTTGCACATTCATTGGCCGCATCATAAAAATAGCCAAAATAGGTTCCCGCATTAGGGGCCTCCACTTCCGTATCGGGAATTGGCGGAGGTATATCATCTTCGTCAGGTCTGGACGTGCTCCACCGCAATACCGTTCCTGGCGGAGGCGCCGAATCGGTATAATCGTTCAGACTGATATCGATCACATCGCAAAAGATCAACGGTACATCATCGTCAAGGGCCGGTGCCGCATTTCCGGCATCACAAGGCTCGCAATTGGAAACGGGAACGGAAACCTCAATCGTTTGTTCCGGGCAGGGATCATTGGTCAAGGTATATCTAAAAATATAAGTCCCATCATCATCGTCATCAAAATTGACCACATTGTTCCCATTGATGTTCCCTGGGTTTTCCGGGCCGGTAACAAAGGTCCAAACACCTCCGGGAGCGGCGCCGGACAAGGTAGTATCGAGATTCAAGGTCGTAGTACCGCCAAAGTCGGTAGTATTACAACTAAAAATCCCTGGATTTACAGTACCTATATTTTCGGTTTCCGCCAAGGTAATCGTTACAGGGGAAGTGGGACTGAAGCAAGCGCCCGATGCGGAATAATACACTGCGTAATAGGTGTTTCCCTGGTTGACATTGGGCGAAGCCAATAAATCACCGACCGTCGTTGGATCGGCAATCAAACTCCATCGTAAGCTGGATGCAACGGGAGTGACCTCATCTACAAAACCATCTAGATTTACCTGGGCGACATCACAAAAATCCGTTTCATTATCATTGATGGTAGGTGGTGCACTTCCGGCAGAACAGTCGTTATCCGCTATGGTCACCGTTCCCGAATTGGGAGTCCCCAACAGAAACTGTGGACTGCTCACCGATTGCAGGGTCAAAATTACCGTTTCATCACTTTCCGCGACGGTATCGTCCTCTGGGATAATATTAATGGCCCTTGAAAATTGACCGGCCGGAAAGGTCAACGTAGCCTGCCCCGTAGTGGTATAATCGGATTGTGCCCCGCCATTGGTCGCCGTACCGCTAAGTGTGTACGCCACCGATACCGTAGCGCCCGTCTGGTTTTCCTTATCCAAACGTATCACAAAACGCCCTTGGTCCGAATTTTCCTCTTCCGCATCGGCATCAACGGTATCGACGGTAAGCGTCCCCACATCATTATCTTCGATGGCCACGGTGGCCTCGGAAGCGAATTGATCCACCGAGTAACCGGAACCGTTCAGTAAACGTATCGTAAGATTCTCCCGTGCCTCTACCAAATCATCATCGAAAATGTCGACCACAATTTCATCCGAAGTAGCACCTCCGGCAGGTAATGTAACAAAACCGCTTAAAAACGTATGGTCGTCGCCGTTGGTCGTTTGGCCGACCACTTCGTATGTCACGGTACGACCGTTGGAAACGGGTGTAGCACTTTTGGAAACCGTAAAGGTTACGGGAGCCGTAGGGCCTACGCTTGTTTCCTGTGCGGTGTTCGTGTCTACCGAAATCGACACCACCTGTGCCCGTAGACCCACCCCGATAAAAAGGACGGATAGGAACAGGGTGTATTTTAATATGTACCGATTTCCACTATTCCGGAAATCCATTTTTCTTTTCAATTCCATTGCTATTCTATTGAATTATCATGAATTCAATCGCTAGCTTAGTAGGATGCTCTCGCTTAAAATGGGGCACAATATTAATAAAAAAAAATACCACGGCCTTATTTACCGGTTTAAATATCGGAATATCGGATAAAATCCTTCGCCTCGCCTAATGGACAGCCCCTGCCGCGGTTTCGACCTCTTTGGCTATTTTCCGTACCAAGCCTTGAAGTACTTTTCCGGGTCCAACTTCGGTAAATTTGGTAGCGCCGTCCGCCACCATCTGTTGTACGCTTTGTGTCCACTTTACGGGTGCCGTCAATTGCGCTATCAAATTCGCTTTAATGGCGACCGGATCGTTTACCGCGACCGTACTCACATTTTGATAGATAGGGCAAGTGGGCGTATGGAACGTTACGGCCTCTATTGCTTTGGACAGGGCGTCACGGGCGGGTTGCATGAGGGGCGAGTGAAAAGCGCCGCCTACGGGGAGTAACAACGCCCGTCTGGCTCCCGCCGCTTTCAAGGTTTCACAGGCCTGCTCAATCGCCTCGACCTCTCCCGATATCACCAACTGCCCCGGACAGTTATAATTGGCGGCCACGACCGTACCTGGGGTTTCGGCACATACTTTTTCGACTACAGCATCATCCAGACCCAAAACAGCGGCCATTGTGCCCGCACGCCCTTCACAAGCTTCCTGCATGGCTTGCGCCCTTTGGGCGACCAACCGAAGACCGTCTTCAAAACCGAGCGTTCCGTTGGCGACCAAGGCCGAAAACTCGCCCAGCGAATGTCCTGCGACCATGTCGGGCGAAATCGCATCGCCCATCACTTTGTTCAATACTACCGAATGCAAAAAAATAGCCGGTTGGGTAACATTGGTTTGTTTTAAGTCCTCAGGGGTCCCTTCGAACATGATATCGGTAATATGAAACCCTAAAATTTCATTTGCGTTTTCAAAAAGTTCTTGTGCCAAGGGATATTTTTCGTAGAGGTCGAGTCCCATACCCACAAACTGAGCGCCCTGTCCGGGAAATATAAATGCATTCATAAGCTGTTATTTTATACCGTTTTAACGTGTCATACCATTTCTGATGTTAAACTACCCTTTGAAAAGTGTTCTTTTCCGTGTATGCTTCAAAATAAAAGCTAACCATAGCTACTGCTATGCTTGGATTTTCTTTTTCGCCTACACAAAAAATCCTTGGTTTTTATTTGCGTAATTTAACATCAGAAATGGTATAAAATGGTAATCGGCGACAAATGTACTATTTTTCAAATAGCGTTACGTTTCCCTTCTACAAAATCCAAGACAAGTACTAGCCCTATATACGCTTTAGGGGGCATAGCATCGCGGTAAGCTTCGCCAAAACTATTGGTACCAACTTGCGTATAATACATAACTCTCCGCAATACGACGCACCTCCCCTGCACTGAGTTCGGGACTGATGTCCTTAATTTTTTTTGCGGGAACCCCGGCATAGATACTACCACTGGGCACATGTGTCCCTTTGGGCAACACGGCCCCTGCGGCAATAATGCTGTTCTGCTCCACGATGCAATCGTCCATAACGATGCTTCCCATACCTATGAGCACATCATCTTTAATGGTGCACCCGTGCACTATGGCATTATGCCCTATGGAAACCCTGTTACCGATCGTAGTTGGTGCCTTCTTATAGGTACAATGGATCACCGCTCCGTCCTGAACATTGACCTTGTCGCCCATTGTAATGTAATGCACATCGCCCCGAAGTACGGCATTGAACCAAATGCTGCAATGGTCGCCCATGGCCACATCCCCCACGACCGTAGCATTTTCGGCGATAAAACAGGCCTTCCCAAACCGGGGCGATTTGCCAAGAATCGATTTTTTAATCATTTTTTTTGTTTTTAGCGGGCCAAAACACCCGTTTCTTCCATATTTCCCTTCGTTGGAAGGGTACATTTAACCGATCCGTTTTTTAAAAATAGGATAATAGCTCCTTCTTTCTTGCGGCGGAAACCAAAAGTTCCTTTCCGCTAGAAACGACTACGCTACCTCCTTTTCCCTTTCGGTATTTGACCACCTCGTTAACGTTCACCAAATAGGATTTATGTATTCGGGCGAAAGCAAAATCAGCCAACGCCCCCTCGAAATATTTTAGCGTTTTACTGACCAATATTTTTTTGTTGACAAGATGGATTTCCGTATAATTATCGTCAGCCTTACAGTAAAGGATATCCTTTACATTAAGCACTTGAAATCCGTCCTGTTGCGGCAGGGTGATCTTTCCCTCTATGGCCTTCAACTTTGGTTGCAATACCCGCTCTTCCAAAGCATCTTCCTTTAAACGAATCTCCAAAACGTACTCCACCGCCTTTATCAATTCGTCAATATTGATCGGCTTCATAAGATAGTAGGCGGCATGACTGTTAAGCGCATCCATGGCGTATTGGTTATAGGCCGTTACAAAAACCGTTTCAAAGGTACGCTCGGGCACTTTATCCAATAAATCGAAGGCGTTTCCGAAAGGCATCTCCACATCCAGAAAAACAAGGTCCAAATCGTTTTTCGAAATGAGCTCCAAGCCTTTTTCGATAGACGGGGCCTCCCCGACCAAATCTACCTGTGGGCAATATTTGTTCAAATAATTGCGTAGTATTTCCCTACTATTGGCCTCATCCTCGACCAAAATCGTTTTTAACTTCATGGTATTTTTTTAAAGGAACCGCTCACAATTTTGTTACAAGGGCCGACAAATGCTCGCTCCTCCACAACAATCGTTTAGTTCCGATTCAACATAAAAACCACCTTGGTGCCCGAACCGTCCGCATTCAGATCGGAAATGGCGACCTCTACGCGATCTTTGTACATATCGTTCAAAATGGCAATACGCTTTTTAATATTGCCCATTCCCTTGGACTTCTGTTTTTTCTGATGTTGCGTTTTCAGTGCCGCAGAGCGCTTTCTCCCGATTCCATCGTCCGAAATGGTAATTTCAATAGTATCTTTTGTTTTCTGTCGTAACGCTATATCAAGAAAGCCTTTTTCTTCCTTGTAACGCAAACCGTGCCAAATGGCATTTTCGATATACGGTTGTAACAACATGGGCGGAATTTGAAAAGCGGCAACATCCAAATGGTCGTCTATTGCAATATCATAATCGAACTTTTCCGGAAAACGGGAATGTTCCAATTTTACGTATAGCTGCAATAGTTCCAATTCTTTTGATAAGGGAATAAAATCTTCCTCAGAGTTCTCCAAAACGGCCCTCATTAAGGTAGAAAACTCGCTGAGATACCGATTTGCGCTACGCTCGTCACTTTTCGCAATGTAATTGTTCACCGAATTTAGGGCGTTGAAAATAAAATGGGGATTCATTTGGGAACGGAGCGATTTTAATGCCAAAAGGTTATTGGCAAGTTTTTGCTGCTGGTTGCTTCGGTAGAAAAAAAATGCCGCCAGGCCTAAAAAAACAATACCGAACAATAGCGAATAAATGATCCATTTTTGGCGTTTAAAACTTTCCTCCACCAATTGCTGTTCGGTAACGGCCAACGCATATTTACTTTGGGAAAGTTCACGCTCCTGTTCCAAACCGGCGATCCTACTTTGTTTGGAGGCTACTTCCCTATTGAAGCGTGCGGCCCGGGAAAGCTCTTGTTCCTTTCTTATGTAAAGGGTATCTACCAAGGCCGTATAGTTGCGATAAGCTTCAAAGGCCTTGGTATAATCGCCCCGATATTCATACACTTCGGAGAGTTTTCGGGTAGCATCCTTTTGAACGATCAAATCGTTATCGCCATCGGCCTCCACAATGCTACGCTTTAAATACGGAATCGCCTCATCGTATTTGTCCTGGGCGATATAGGCGTTCGCAATTTTATAGTTGATACGCTGTGCGGTGATCGTATCGGTCTCCCTAACTGCCGACTGCGTGGCAACTTTTGGTCTGGGCAGCTGGCGCAACTCTTCCAAACTTTTTTTACGCATGCGTATTTCTTCGGGGTAGCGACTTCTTAAATTGTAAAAATCGGCTACCTTTTCCTTTTCTTGGATGGCCCGTTTCGGTGCCTGTTTTGACGCCAATTCCAGAGAATTTTGATAAAAACCCTCCGCCTCCACTTCTTGGTCGCCCTTGGCATAGGCATCCGCAATTTTGGAATTGAGGTCGGCCATTTTTGGTGAAATACGATTTTGTCGCGCCACTTTTAAACCCTCTTCATAAAAAGCGACGGACTTTCCGGTTTTGCCCAATCCCTTTTGGGCATCGCCCAAACTTTCATACAAAGCTATTTGTTGGTAGGGCACCATGTTTTTGATGTCCCTTAAGGGCTGTAGGCTTGCATTGGCGGAATCATAGTCGCCGTTCTGAATATAGGCACTAGCCAACAAAAGGGCCGTTTTGATGGTTTTATTGGCTTCCAAAGCGTCTTCGAAATTGGTAATGGCAAGGTCGAGCTGTCCATGGTAGCGATACACTTCGCCCAAGGTGGTCAACGAGCGGGCGAGCAGTTTTTTATCGGCCCTTTTTCCAAGTTCGGCAATGGACCGGGTGATAAAATCGATGCTTTTTTTAATGTTGTCCTTTTTGTACAGTTTTGCGGAGTCCAGATAGTTTTGATGAAATTGCTCTCGCGCTTTATTACCGCCTCTTTTAAAACTACTTCTAAGTTCCGTCTCGCTTCCGCCGGCCACCAGTATCGTGATTTCCTGACCGTCCTTGATAACGTAGCGGACCGTATCGAACTCTGGGCTTTCGACCAGCAGTTCGTCCCCTACTTCCGCCATAATCTTGAATGCCCCTAGAAAATCGGTACGGGCATACGTGCCGGAAGTGGTAGACACCTGAACATCACTGATGGGAACACCGCTTTCCTTGGCTTTCACCGATCCTTTGATCTCTATTTTAGCTATTGTGGAACGCTGCGAAAACCCAGTGGCCGCACATAAAAAAAAGAGAATACTAAGATGTTTTAACTGGAGCATAATGTGGTTCCTACGCTGTAAACTTAATGGATCTGTATGGTACAAAAAAATACGTTTAAGGGATGGACAGTCCTAAAATTAGGCTTTTTGACGACTTCCGGAACGCAATGGACCATTTCCCTAACCCAAAAGTACACTTCCCTCATTTCTCGTTTTCCAACCACTTTTTGACCACTAGTTTAGCCGTATAAATGAGTTCATTATCAAAACAAATAAAACAATGCCCGCACCATCAAAAAAACATATTAAAAAAGTAGTTCTTTTATTCGTTATGGGATTCTTGGCCCTTTTTACCTTTCGTCTGGTATATGGATATCGATCGGTTCCCGTACCCGGTCCCTTTATGGAAAACAGCATCCCCCAGGCCGTTGGTACCGAGCACCGCAAAAACTACGCTTCTATAAAGTACCAAGGAAATCAAAGCCCCACGTCCGGTCAAATCGACCAGAAATATGAGAAAATTGCGGACATCGCTTCCCATTCGTCCCAATTTACGGATCATGAGAACGAACTAAGGGAAAGTATCAAAACATACGAGGGGCTTATCCAGTTCGAAAATAAGAACGGTAATGATGGACGGCGGAACCTGAAGCTTGTTATCGGCGTACCGCCCGAAAATTTCGATCGATTGTATGCTTCCCTGACCACCATAGGAACCGTACAGTCGAAACAGATTACAAAAAAGGACAAAACCAATGAATATAAGGAACTCAATGCCAAAAAGGCTTCGCTCGAAAAAATACGTGCATCGCTCATCGGCCTAAAGGCAAAAGGTGGTCGGATAGATGAATACATGCAGCTCGAAAATCGAATCCTTGAAATAGAACAACAGTTGCAAGAACTAGGGGTGAGTCTTGGAAATTTCGACGATGAAAACGAATTCTGCACCGTAAAGTTCACCCTTAACGAAACAAAGGCCCTTAAAATAGGAATACTGCAACGTGTAAAAGTGGCATTGGAATGGACCATTGAAACTTATTTGATGTTGATGGCTTTGTTCACTTTTATACTATTGGCAGCTTATATCGGTCTTTTGACCATTCAAAAACTACGAACATTACTTCATCGAAATTAAATTTTAAAACTATGAAACATTCACATTACATTTTGGCACTTGCCATAGTGTCCTTTGGTCTTACCAGCGTTTACGGCTGCGAAACCATAGCAAAAAAAGAAACAAAACCTGTTTTGATCGCCAAAAGCTCAAAAATCACCGAAGAGACCGATAAGGCGGATAACAACACCGTAAAAATAGCGCTGTTATTGGACACCAGTAACAGCATGGACGGCCTGATCAACCAGGCGAAGGCCCAGTTATGGGATGTAGTAAACAAGTTTACCCACGCCAAATGCGGAAATCAGGTTCGACCAAAACTGGAAATAGCCTTGTACCAATACGGAAACGACAATCTTTCTTCAAAAGAAGGCTACATACAACAGGTATTGGGTTTCAGCAACGACTTGGACGAGATTTCGGAAAAGTTGTTCTCCCTGACCACCAATGGCGGTGAGGAGTATTGCGGCGAAGTGATACAGACGTCTTTGAGACAATTGGAATGGGGAAAAAATCCGGACAATCTAAAAATGATATTTATTGCCGGTAACGAACCATTCAGTCAGGGAAAACTGGATTATCGGGATGCCATTTCCAATGCCAAAGAAAAGGATGTGGTGGTGAACACCATATTTTGTGGGAATTACGAACAAGGCGTACAGACCGATTGGAAAAGCGGGGCAAACCTAACCGGGGGCGAATATATGGCCATAGACCACAATAGAAAGGTAGTCCATATCGATACGCCTTATGACGAAATCATCATCAAACTGAACACCAGGCTTAACGGCACTTACGTTTCCTATGGTACTAGTGGACAGGAAAGGATGAGAAAACAGGCCGTTCAAGATCAAAATGCCATGGAAATGGAAGATGCGGTAGCCATTAAAAGAGCGGTAAGCAAAAGCTCCGGGCTTTATAAAAATACTTCGTGGGATTTGGTAGATGCCGTATCGGATGATGAAGAGGTGCTTTCCGACCTACCCGAAGAAAAACTGCCCAAGGCACTTCAAAACAAAACGGAAGCCGAGATAAAAGCCTATATCGCAGCCAAAAAAGCGGAACGAATAAAAATCCAAGAAGAAATACAGGAAATGAACGAAAAGCGTAATGCCTATATCGCCAAAAATCAAAAGGAAGCCTCCACTGGTGAACTGGAGAATGCAATGCTACGGGCCATAGTAAAACAGGCCGAACGTAAAAATTACAAATGGGACAAGGACGACCAATAATATTTATAGAAACCTGTTATACCATTTTAACTTTGAAATAGCACTAATAAATCGTTTCTTTTTTAGCTGTTCTTCGTTAAAAAATAGAACCGTAGCTATGGCTATGCTTAGATTTTTTGCCTTGAACAACTAAAAAATAATTCAATTTTTATACGTACCATTTCAAAGTCAAAATGGTATTACCTGCCTCCTTGGGAGGGGTAAGGCAGGTATCAGGTCGATGTTGGTAAGCAGGTCTATTTTCCGCAATTTAGGAAATAGGCCTGTTTTTATCATTAATTCGGACAGATTAAAGGACTTCCATTAGGATCGGTCAATGGCCTACATTCCGGACCATTAGGACCAAAACACAATTGCTGCCCCGTTGGACATTCGGTAACCAAAGTTACCTCGACCGTTGCTGTTGAAGTTGCATTCCCATCCGTTATGGTGTAGGAAAAACTATAAAAGCCAGGACTATCAAAACTAGGGTTAATAGTAAACTCCAAAACATTACTTCCCGGTGATTGTCTTGCAATCGTACCAGATGAGGGCTGTGTAAATGTAGTGACCGTCAGAGGGTCATTATCTGGATCGTTATCATTTGAGGTGACATTTAGCGTAAACGTATCCTGACCACCAACAGTATTAAACTCATAATCGTCATTGACCGCGGTAGGCCCTGTATTCGGTGGGGATACCGTAACTGTTAAGGCTACTGGATCGCTAACACCTCCTCTATTATCAACTACGGTAAGTGTAACCGTATAACTACCGGCCGTAACATACTCATGTGATGCCGTAGGCGAATCAGACACAAAAGTATTATCGATGCCAGAGCCTGGATCGCCGAAGTCCCATCGGTACTCTTCAATAGTATCGCCAGGATCATCATCGAACGAATTCACTCCGGTAAAATTCAAGGTATCCGGTGCGCCGTCCGTAATACTCAGAACGCTCTCGGGCCGTGCAGTCGGATTTTGGTTGGCCGCCGTAAGCGTAATGGTCACCATTGCGGTATCGGTTCCACCGTCGACATCCTCGATACTGTATTCAAATGTATATATGCCCACGGGAGTAGCGGCATCTATAGTATACCTAAGCAAGCCTAGAGTTGATGGCTCTAACAATACTGACCCACTACTGGGTTGCGTATACGAAGTAACGTAAACCCTAGGAGTACCATCAGCTCCAGGATCTATATCATTATTCAAGACAAAAAGGTCAAAAGTAGTCTCTTGGTCGACCGTTAAAAACGTATATTCATCGTTAATCGCATCTAAAGCGGCACCAGTACTTACGGTAATAGTTAATTGTTGCGAATTACTAAGCTGGGGATTACCGTTGTCGGTAACCGTCAGCACTACGTTGTAGGTTCCTGGAGTATTGAATGTATATTGAGGGTTGGCCGAAATACTCGAATTTCCGTTATCGTCAAAGTTCCAAAGGTAGCTCAATGTATCCCCTGCGTCTGGGTCCGAAGACTGGTCACCGGTGAAATCAACAGTCAGCGATGCGGGACCGCTTGTAACATCCGAACTGGCTATTGCAGTCGGAGCCTGGTTGGTCGCGGCTTCAAGAGTGACGGTAACGAGATATCCTCTAGTAGAACCGTCCTGGGCGGTAACGGTATATGCCCTTGGGGTTGAAAAATCCTGCGATGTTCCGGATTCTGGACTTAAGGACACTCCTGTATGAACAACGTTCGGCGACAACGCTGTAACATCGGTACCAGAAGGTAACGTTATCGCGATATCAAAACCGGTAATGGTTCCCGCTACACCGTCTATAACAAAAGAGGTTATTGTTTTCTCCGAACTGGCGGCCTCTGTCACATTGACCGTCCAAACCTCTTGATCTCCGTTCGCCGCAGTGACCGTATATGTAATCGGATTGTTAAAGTTTCGTACTTCGCTGGCATCCGGGGCTACAGAAGCACCAGGGGAAAGGGAGAGGGTATTCGGCGCTACGTTTAGATTGGTCCCCTGAGGTACACTGACCGTCACTTCGTGGTTGACCGCGTCAATATCGGAATCGTTCTGGGAGGGCAGACTAAAGGCCGTAATATCGGTACCGTTGGGCTCCGGGCTACCACTGATGACCACCTCGATACTGCCGCTAATTTCCGGATCGGACACCGAGGTTGCCGTAATGGTCACCGTACCTGCCGCTACACCTGTTAACAGCCCATTCGCATCCACCGTAGCGATACTGGTATCTTCCGAGCTCCAGGTAACGTTTGTATTTGACGCATTGGTGGGCAATACCGTGGCAATCAATTGCCGTATAGCGTCGTTATCCGATGGGTCTTCTTGTGCTACGGCAATGCCCGTGACCGGTATTTCCGCTTCGTCGCTTACCGTAATCGTAACCGATGTCGTTATTGTCGGATTCGAAGTCGCGGTCACGGTTACCGTTGCCGATCCCGGAGCAATTGCCGTAAACACTCCTTGTCCATCCACCGCTACTATACCGGGATTGTCGGAACTCCAGGTGACTCCTTGGTCCGTAGTATTTGAAGGCGTAAACGTTACGGGACACGAAGTGGTTTCTCCTACTATCATAGTTAACGTTTCACATTCCCCAAGACTGAGGGAAACGACCTCCACAACGGTGACTATCTCGAACACCAAAGCGGTTTCAAAATCACCTCCATTGTTATCCCTTAACAAAAACACAATTTCCAAGGTGCCCAACTCTGTGTCGGAAAGGTTAAGTTGATAGGTGCCCTGTGCAATGGGTTCAAAGTTGGTGGTAGGCGCGTAGCCATCCGTCGGCACCGCAGTGATGCTGGCATTGCCCCCAGAAAGTTGGTATGCCGCTTCGTAGGTGGCACCGGTATTATTTTCCGGTGTAGCAAAGGTCAGGTTGATAACCGCATCCTGCCCAAGTTGTATTTGATTAGACGCACTGGTAGCCGCCCAGGTGACGGGAATCTCTTCAAGATCATATGTAATTTCGAGTTCTTCGGTAAACCCAAAATTGTCCGAGCCCACGATTCGGACCCGATGTATTCCCGCTTCTTGGCCTACATAGTTTACCGAAGCGGAAAAAGGAGAAAATGGTATGGCGTTACCACTGTTTAAAACCGCCCCATTGGCGTTTTCAAAGCGCCCGTTGCCCTGCAGAATTTCATACGTAAACGAATAGGTATAGCCCTCCAGCTCGGCTTCGGGTACCACAGTTAGTGTCGTTTGCAATTGTTGGTTTACAAAGCCTTGGGAAGTACGTTGTTCCAGCAAAGAGAATTCTACCTCTGTGAAAAGGGTCACCTCTTTTGTACAGGCAAGTACCAGAAGCAAGGCACTAACTACGGTCCAGAATATTTTGGTGTTTTTTTTCATAACCTCGGAACAAAAATGCGTTATTGCCCATACACTTGGTTGTCGGTCTTTTTAACGATTATCACCCGCTAAGCGAGGGTTTAAAATAGAAACGGCACGGATTTGGTTTATTGTGCCGCAGGACAATAACAATCATACTTTCGCTCGGCCTGCCCAAAGTCGTATCCCAAGGTAATCTGGTGAAAGCCACCGTTCGATACCCGAAAATCCCCGGACTGATAAGAATAATTGTACGACACCATAAAGTTTTTAAAATTGGCCCCTATAATCGGTGTAATCAACTGTAATTGGGGTTCTGTAAAGCTATCTCCTTGAACCACTACCGCAGCATCAAACCCACGACGGTAAGAGAGTCCGCCCCAAATTCTTCCAAAATCGACATCCTTATATACCTTCGCATTAAAGTCGATGGTTTTCTCTTTGGTAAAATCGGTCAATTGAAAAAGTACCGAAGGTTCGATCTGAACTGCATTTCTTCCGAAAACATAACCGACGGAAAAAAGAAACCGTCTTACATTATCGATAAAATTGATATTTCCAATATCTTGCCTGCCGGTTCGGTAAAGCTGTCGCTCTGCACCGCTCAACACGTTCAAGGCCGCTACATGGGCATAAAATTCCATTAGACTGTAGGACATACCAATATCCACATTATAATAGGGCTCGCTTATTTTGCTACCCACGATTGCGGGATCATCCACACCACCGGGAGACAAAAACTCGCTTTCATCCAAACTACTTTGTAAATACGTGGGGCTTAGCCCAAAGGAAAGTTGGTTCAGGTAACGACCGTCCCCGCCCATTTTTAGATGGTATGCATAGGTCAATTTTACACCGGTTTGGGCATGGTAGCCGTTGGCGTCGTTAAAAATGATCATTCCCAATCCGCTGTTGCTTTCACCAAGGCGGAAGTTGGCATTGAGTGTCTGTAGGTTGGGTGCGTCCCGAACGTCGAACCATTGCTGTCGTATGGTAGCACGGATTTTACCACCTGGGCTAATACCTGCCATAGAGGGGTATACCAAATAGTAATTGTCCGCCAAATAATCAAAATAAACGGGAATACCTTCCTGAGCAGTTGCCTGATAACCAAAGCTTAACACAGAAAGCAATACTAGTAACTGCTTTTTCATTTTACCGTTTTGGGAGTAAAGGTCGCCTAAATATAAAGTATAACGCCTGAATTGTTACATTATTATATAGAGACTACCTTGCAAAATGATTGTATTTTTGTGGCAAAACTATTGGCAATGAAAGATTATAATATTACCGTAAAGGAAACGAACAACCCGGCCATTTTAAAATTTGAGACCAATCACTTTTTAACGGAGCACCAAAGCTATGAGTACAACAATATAGACGAGGCCAAAAATGCCCCGTTGGCCCAACAACTCTTCTACCTTCCCTTTATTAAAACGGTCTATATTTCCGGGAATTTCATTGCATTGGAACGTTTCGATATTGTTTCGTGGGACGATGTAAAGGACGAGGTCGCCCAACAGTTAGTGGAATACCTGAACTCTGGGGAACCCATAGTGGTGGAAGAAGTAAAAACGACCACGAAAGTTGCCGTTACCGTTTATGCGGAGGTAACCCCGAACCCATCGGTGATGAAATTTGTAGCAAGCCGACGTATCGTGCCCACGGCACTGGAGTATAAAAACATTGATGAGGCCAAAAATTCCCTTTTGGCCAAGGAGCTGTTCCACTTCCCCTTTGTAAAAGAGGTCTTTTTTGACGAAAACTATGTTTCGGTAATGAAGTTCGAAGTAGCGGAATGGGACGAGATCACCCAGCAACTTCGCGAACACATCCGCAACTTTATTGCCGATGGTAAAGAAGTAGCATCTACCCAAAGTATTGTACAAAAGACAAAAGACGCCCCGGCCGCCCTAAAACAACAGGAAAACCTGGACGATACCTCCAAACAGATCATCGATATTTTGGAAGAATACGTAAAGCCCGCCGTTGCCAGTGATGGGGGCAACATCCTTTTTAAATCCTATGAGGCGGAAAGCAAAAAGGTAAATGTCATCTTGCAAGGTGCCTGTAGCGGATGCCCCTCTTCGACCTTTACCCTTAAAAATGGCATTGAAACCATGCTCAAAAACATGATGGGCGATAAGGTAAACGAGGTAGTTGCGCTGAACGGATAGGCCGGAGAAGTCGAACATTAGTGGCCCCATCGTTAATTTCAAGAGGTGTTTCAAATTTTATTTGCTAACTTGTAGGAAATATAAAACACTAATTATGGCAATTTTAAAAGTAATAGAAGTATTGGCAAATTCGGACAAAAGTTGGGAAGACGCCACAAAAAAAGCAGTTTCACAAGCTTCTAAATCGGTAAAGAACATTCGCTCGGTCTATGTAAACGAACAAAGCGCAATGGTCGACGATGGAGAGGTAAAAGAATTCAGAGTTAATGTAAAGATTACCTTTGAAGTAAAGTAATTCCACCTTAAGGATACGTTTTGGCGCCGTAGCAATACGGCGCTTTTTTTTTGCGCTTTGTTATACCTACTATTAGGTTCTTCACCAGACTTCACAACGAGGCCTTACCCATCTTTGTTTTTCATGCTTCTACAGTCCTCCTTCCTGCGCTGAACCTCATATTTCAAAATTCCAGATTACGCCCGGTTTTGATCAAAAACAGTTTCCTTTTGGTAAAAACATCGGCAAAATTTCCCAAAAATAACAGATAATAATCCACCCCGTAAGAGCCGTATTGTACTGATATAGGGCGATATGGCAATTTCAAAAAAAATAAAATCGTCTTTGGATAAAGGAGTGTACAAATCGGCAATCCCTGATGGCAACCGTCATTTAACTTTGGCCGGAATACGTTAAACTCCTCTTAAAGATGAAAAATAGTATAACATTGATTATAGTACTCTTTCTCCTTTTTTCCTGTGAAAAACAAGAAGAAGCAGTAGTATTGGAAGATACGGTTACCTCCGAAGATGCCATAAAGGCAATTTCTTACGGAAATGGAATTTTAAAGGCCGGTTACGGCTTTAATGTGCTCACTGGAGAGGATTTTGATACCCCGTTAAAAAATCCAAGAAAACGTATTTTTCGAACCAACAACTTTCCGAAGGGTACCGAAATCGTTTATGAAAGGGTGAAGGACGAGAAGGTGATAGAAAGGGTGCTTACACGTAATGAAGGTTTTGGTGTAAACTTGGAAATTGCGGGCCCGACCATTGGGCCGATTGCAACAGCTTTCGCCTTTAATTTTAGCTCTCGGGAAACCTTGACCCGTAGCATTGCTTCTAACAGCTCCAGTGAAACAATAATCGTAAGAGCAACAATTCCTATTCAAAAACATGAAATACTAGGTTCACGACCAATTTTATCGGATGAAGCTAAAGCGGTTCTTGCTTCCGGACCGGAAAACTTTACCAATAAGTATGGTGCCGCCTGGGTATCCTCTGAAGTAGGGGCCATCGAAGTATTGCATGTTTTCAATTTTGATTTATCCAATCTTAGTGACCAAGAACGATTTGAAACCGAAACGCTTCTCGGTTTTGCCTTTAAACCGTTCTTTAATTTGGAGGTTGAACGCAGGGTTACCAGAGATGAAAAAATATTGTTGCGGAAAAGTATCGCCAGTCAAGAAGTTACTTCTTCCTTAAGGCGTTTTGCTCCCCGAATATTTGATTTATCCAAGTTCAACTCATTTTTTGAAGAAGGGGGATATCGCCGTGAATTACAACGCATGATCCACCACGCCAATACATATCCTCAAGACGTGACTCCGCTGACACGAACCCTTAGACCCTATGTAGATCCCGACCCAGCTTATGACAATCCTACGGAAGGTCCGGTAAACCGCATTTTTAGGGCTGCTTACCGAGAGGCGCTGGAATGCAAATCCAATTTGGAAAAGTGGTCAACATTGAAGTCACGATTGGAGATTGTTTATAAAAAATCCAAGGACCAAAATATGAGAGCCCGTGCCTCCAGGGCATTACAGCAAGTGGCCAGCAACATTAGAAAAGCCGAGAATTGTAGGAACTCGACACCGCCCTCCGCTAACCTTTACGGTGGCATAAGGTTATAGCAATACCGCTAAGATAAAAACCAAGTGCTATGGTCGGCAAAACCCATTTTGGTTGCCGCTAAAGCTAATGTGAACAACAAAACTAGTACCGGCGTAAAGTGCAATTCCCATAAACAATTGCGCAAGCACGCAAACACCTAAGAAATAGATGAGTATTAATTAACTGATTTAAATATAAATTTTACATTATGAGAAAACGAATAAGTGTAGCCTTCCTCGCATTGTGTTGCTTTGCATCCTGTAGCGAAGAAGAAATGATACCCACCAAAGATATCGATTCGGTAAAGGCGATAGGCGGTTATGGTCCAAATGGCCAAATTTTAAGGGCCGGTTATGGTTTCAATCAACTCACCTTTAAAACCTACGATTCCCCAATCGACAAACCGTTAGGCAGCGTTTTTCAGACAAATAACTTTCCCAATGGAACGCGACTGGAATTCGCTATTGTCGATGACGAAAAAATTATTGAGAATGTGCTGTCGAGGGAAGATAGTTTTGAATTTGGTTTCAATCAACCTGCAGATGCCAATCCCGGTGTGAACGTACCGAGTGAAGAAGGAGGTATAGATAATGGTGAATCGCCAGAACCTCCCGTGGGACCAGGGCCGCCGGTTGAAGGCCCTGTTTCGGTGCCCGGAGGTGGCAACAACATTACTTATGAAGAAGGCAGGGCAATAGCGGATATTATTTTTGGGGAACCTGACGTAAACGACGTTCCCCAAACACCACCAACTTTACCCGAACCACCATCAGGACCAGGCCCTGCGGAACCCGCACCTGGAGAAGATGGAAATCGCAAATTTCCAACTTTTGCCGATGTTAGTTTTTCCGTTTCGGCTCGAGAGTTTTTTGCTAAAAACATTTCAAGTAACCAAAGAAGTATTTCCGTTATAGGCCGTGTTACGATTCCTATTCGAAAAGATGAAGTTCTTAAAAAGCGACCACGGTTTTCTCAAGAAGCCAGAGAAGACCTCAAAACCGGTGTCTATACCTTTATGGATAATTATGGTCCTGCATGGGTTACAAGTGAAATATCGGCTATCGAAGTATATCATGTGTTCAACTTCATATCAGACGTTAATGAAAGTGGCGAAGAGGAAATAGACGAGAACGGTATAGGTATTGCGGTACGTAATTTCTTTGGCTTCAACACCTCAAGAAGTCTTACCAGAAAAGAATCGATCAGCATAAGAAAATCATATGTCGATTCATATGTACTTACAAACCTCGTAAATTACACACCGCTTTTGGTTACTCAAAACAACTTCAACAATCTATTCCTCAACGGTAAATATAAAGACGAAATAGACAAAATGAGGGCTCATGCCAGGGCCAACCCTTTAGACCTTAAACCTTATAGACAGACCCTTGCACCGCACGCAGACCCTTTTACGGACAAACCGGACCAAGGTCGTTTGAATCGTCTATTTCGCGCGGAATTTAGCAAAATGGGAAGGTGCAATAAAAATCTTGACGATTGGACCGCCTTGGAAGCTAGGCTTACCACTGTACAAAAAAAATCTAAAAGAAGCGACATGCGAAGACGCGCTACGCAGGCTTTGGTCGAGGTTAGAAGTCAGATAAGTGCGGCGAGGGAATGCAGTAGAAGAAGTAGGGCACCACGCAAAAACAGGTTTATAGGAATTACCATAAAATAGCCTTCCATAGTACGCTTTATGCTATTGAGAGATAGCGAAAACAACACATACGATCTTGCTTCAGGCGAATCTCGAAAGCAAGATCGTATTGTTGTTATGCCGCTTGATGTTAAATCATTAAAAAAAGAATCATGAAAAAAATAACCCTGTTGGCATTCTGCTTAATACTGTTTGCCGCTTGTTCAAAAGAGCAGGACTTTGAAGATTTGACCGACCACCAAAGCTTGGATACGATAAGCACGGTAGCCAATGCCAAAACCGCTTTTCGTAACAACAAGTCTTTCTTCCTTAGAGGTGAACCGATTTATGCAGGTACCGGTTATAACCCCAATACGGATAACCTTTCCAAACCGGCTTTCGTTAGGGAAGATATTAACTACGAAATAGATAACGGTAGGGAAACACAATTTCTCTCCGAAATTCAGATTATTAAAAACCATAGGGAGTTTGAGGCCGTGGTCAAAGATTATACCATCAAGAACGATTCTCCTAAGAAGCTTTTTGTCGGAATCAGTCCAACGGTAGTAGATCAAAGAATCAAACTTACGGAAACCACGGCTTCGGTATATGCAAAAATCAGCTTTAAAACAAAGGGATATCAATCGAGCCGCATTCCCAGGTTTACCGAGGAGGCGATCTCCATTTTGGTAGATGGGGACACCGACAAGTTTCTTGACACCTATGGGCCAATGTACATCGACAAACAAGATCTCGGTGGTGACCTCTACTTTTTCTACACCTACAGGGTTGCGAACTATAACAGTAATAGCGAAACCGCTCTTGAGACAAAAGTACGTAACGATTTGTTACGTTTTATAAACAACCCCAACAGCGAGAGCAGATTATCTCCCGAAGATCAAGAGGTCATAAAAGCAAACCTTATAAACAGGAGTTTTTACACCAATCTTAAAGGGTATAATCCACTAAACAACAACATTACCAATGTTGACGATTTTGAAGCCGAAAAGCAAGCCGTTTTAAGGTTCATCAGACAACGGCAGAGCAGGGCGGCAACCATAGGGTTAAACTTAAAATCCTATGATAAGGTGCTAAAACCAGCATATGATGAGCGTTTACGGTCGGTAAGCACAAATGTAAAAACCACTTTGAGAAACGAATTCAACAAAGAACTCGGTTGTTATGAAAATCTGGGAAAATGGAAAGCGGTTAAAGCAAGCTTATTCTATATCAGAAAAAATACCACGGACAATGTTCTGAGGAATGATGCGAATACGGTAATCGCGAGGTGCAATGGTCAAATCGGCTATGCCACCAACTGTCATCAAAACTCCGTACCACCCTCAAGCAATGAAGGCCAGTCCATCTTGGACCGGTATCAAGATGAATTGAACAGAAGAGATTAATACTAAAGCATACCATTATGAAATACTATAAATTAATTATCCCGGTGCTGTTATTACTATTTTTTTCCTGCACTAAAGAGGATATGGAAGTAACCTCCGAAACCGAAAAGCTGTCCGCCGTAAATTACACGGTAAGAGGTTCGGACGGCGTAAAATATAGGGCCGGTTTTGGCTTCACCCCTTCCATCGACCGTTTGCACGAACCTGCCTATGATAATATCGAGTTAAGGGAAAGTTACAACTATGGGAGGGCCCCCGTTACCGTATCCTACAAGGTGATTCGGTCGGACTCCGATATTGAAAGTTTTGTGCGGGACGTAATTCGCGTCAATGCCGGTTTCCTTGGTATTTTTAAGTACAAAAAAACGATAAAAGACCTCAGAGGAAAAATCAGAACCAAAAACAATAGGGTAAACATTATTGCCAGGGCGGCATTCAATGATTATCAATACAATGTCAGTAATACGGATAAGTTAGTGTACAATGATCGCGCCAAACAACTGTTGGATAATGAGCAATTTTCACAGTTTTTCAACCTTTATGGAGCTTCCTACGTTTCCAAACAAGTTTTTGGGGGCGAGATATACTTTTTATATTCCTATGAAAGCTCGGCGATAACAAAGGAGACCAAAGGAAAATACAATAAGCTGGCCGCTGATCGTATAGAAACACTTTTTAATCTAGAAAGCACGTATGGGTTCCCACAGGAAGAAAAGTCCTTATTGGAAAACACCACCGAAATTTTTAAATCATGGACCAACATCGGCGATTTTGCCCCAGCCTTTATTAAAAGTGAAGCTGAATTTAACACCGAGGTGCAGCGGGTACGCACTCATTTGAACAGAAATCCGGATCAGGCTGCGGGGGTTTACCAATTTTTGGAACCATACCGATATCCTGGTAAAAATCCGAGACTGTCCGAAGCTTTCCGAAACGAACAACGCTGTTTCAACAATATTGATCGTTGGGCGAAATTGCGAGACGATTTGCTTAAGGCACAGGACAATGATGTTCTCGCACAGCTTTTTCAAGGTAATTACGACAATGCATTAACCTATGTGGAAAACAATCTGAATAGATCACAGCAGTGTCAAGGAACTGTTTCCCCACTTACTTTAAGCAGTTTAAAAACCAGATATGGAATCCGAGATTCGGGAACCATAAATATAAAACTGGGTGGTAACAGCAATTTTTCCTGGGTAAAAAGGGGGAGTTATTATACCATAGGAACGTCGTTCGGAACAAGTGAACGAATGCAACTGGTTTATGACAAGATTACCAAAACGGTTCGATTTAATTGGGCTCCAATAGGGGACACCAGGTTTTTCGGTCCAATACGAAACCAACCTCAGGTGTATGGAGGCCATAGTATCAACGATCCCGACACCTATTTTATTCTGGAACATCTACAGGGCGATGAATATGCCGTAAAAAGTAGGCCTAGAGGCACCTATCTTAGACCACCTTCCACCGCCGGAGGGGAGTGGCGTTGCGATGCCCGAAGAGGCGAAGCCATTGTTCGTATCGTAAAGAACTGAATGTAGTTTGTTTTTTGTTTTAGTTCCTTAAACCAAAACGGGTTCCTTTTTCAAGGGCCCGTTTTTTGATTATCACCTCCTAGTTTTTTCCATTAGAGTGAAGACCTCCTAGTATTGCAAGGGCACCTACAACGTATTTTTACCCTTCCCTACGAATCGCCGATCTTACCCCCGTTCTTCCTTACGAATGTTCGTTTTCCGATAAAAAAAAGACGCAAAACGGTAAAGCCCTTGTCGCTAGCAAAATTGCAGGCTACCTTTACACGCACGGAATATGCAACTAAAAACTAGATAGCTTGAAAAACAGGCTGGTTGTTAATGTTGTTTTAATTTTTGTTTTATGGAGGAAATAACGAATTATAGGGAACATATCGATAACGCCATCGATTGGCTTTGGGCGGCATTACCGAACCTCATCATGGCCATGGTCATTTTTATAGTAGGGCTTTGGATTGTTCGTTTCATCAATCGAATGGTACGTCGGTTTTTTGAAAAAAAAGACTATGATCCTACCTTAGAGTCTTTCCTACAAAGTTTTATAGGAGCGGCGCTAAAGATAATTCTCTTTATATTGGTGGTAACACAACTTGGGGTAAAATCGTCTTCCTTGGTCGCCATTATCGGCGCAGCGGGCTTGGCAATAGGTTTGGCCCTACAAGGTTCGCTTTCCAACTTTGCCGGTGGTGTGCTCATTTTAGTGTTCAAACCGTTTAAAGTAGGGGATTGGATTTCGGCCCAGGGTGTTGATGGTACCGTTAAGGAAATAACGATTTTCACCACCAAGCTGAACACCTTCGGCAACCAGCTCGCCATTATCCCCAATGGTCAATTGAGCAATAACAACATTATCAACTATAACTTTGAAAGTACCCGCAGGAACAAAATAGATGTGGGTATCGGCTACGGTTCCAATATTAAAACGGCAAAAGAGCTGCTTTTGGATATCTGCGCCTCACATTCGGGTATCCTAAAAGAACCCGTGCCGGAAGTATATGTGGGCGCATTGGGCGATAGCTCCGTAAACCTGACGTTGCGGTTTTGGGCAAAGAACGAAGATTATTGGGCGGCCCATTTTTATGTCATGGAACAGTTAAAGTATCGTTTCGACGAAAACGACATCGAGATACCGTTTCCGCAGCGTGACGTGCATATGAAAACCCCCTCCGCTTAACCCTTTTTGCCCTTGCCCTGAAGCACAAAATCCTTTAGGTAATACGGCTCAAAATAAGCGACGTCCTCTAGGTCGTTCGCCATCCATTTATGGTAGGAAAGTGCCGCCATTTCTTTTGCGGAAGGCACCACGGAACTATCGATGTGGATGTTTTCGTGCGCAACCACTCCCCTACATTTTTCGGCACCGCTACCGAGCAGCAGTACTTTTCCCTGTGCACTAAAGGTCGCAAAGGAAGCTTCGGTAATAATTTCGGCTTCCGTATTGCGTACACAATTTCCATGCGCATCAAAAACCGCGGAGTATACTTCCATGCGACGGGCATCTAAAAGTGGGATCAAAAAAGAAGCATCCCCATCCTTTTGTTCCTGTACCATACTTTCCAATGTGGCCACGGATATTAGGGGAATCCCCAAAGCGAAACAAAGTCCTTTGGCCGCCGAAACCCCTATCCGGAGTCCAGTGTAGGAACCGGGACCCTTGCTAACGGCCACCGCATCCAAATTGGAAAGGGAAAGCCCTAACTCATCCATCACGGCCTCAATGAACGGATGCAACTGTTCGGCATGTGAGTATTGTGCACTGTTCTGTTCGCGTAACGCGAGCAGCCTGCCGTCTTCGGCAATGCTTATGGAGCAATTGGTAGTTGCCGTTTCCAAATTCAATAGTAACGCCATATCGGCAACAAAGATAGGTTAGTCCAATTTAATCGGAATACCAAAATAGAACTCCAAAATCTTTAATCTGAAAATATAGTCGTACTTGGTGCGGACCACCTGCGCTTCCGCATCGTCGAGTCTGGATTGTTCCTGGCTAAACTCAAAAGCGTTCATGAGCCCTACATCAAAACGTTCCTTGGAGTAATTATAGGCCAATCTTCGGGCCTCCACTGTTTTCTCCGCAGCCTCATAAGCTTTAAAAAATGCTTTTACATTTACATAAGCTTGGTTGATGACCGCCTCCAAATCAAGTTTATCGACTTCCAACTGAACTTTCGCACGCTCTACGGCGATTTCGGCACGTTTTATATTGTTCCTGGTACTAAAACCGTTAAAAATGGGAACATTCAATTGCACGCCGTAAGCGACCCCATCAAAAATCCATAGCTGATCTGTAAAATTCGGAGTGAAAAACTGTGGCGGACTGTTCGGGTCTAAACCGGCAACGGGAATCTGTGCTACATCCGAGTATCGGGTTCCATAGTTCGCGAACGCCCCTAATGAGGGCAACAACGCCCCTTTGGAGATTTGTAGATCTTTTTCGGCCAATGCGATGTTCGATTCCGATACTTTAATATCATTTCTGAATTCCATCGCTTTTGCAAAAATAGTCTCCGGGGCGTTGTTCAAAACATCCGAAAGCGGTATTTCAAAGGTTTGGTCAGAGGTATCAAAATTGGCATAATCGGTAATCTGTAGCAATTGCGCCAAAGCGATCTTTGCTATTTGAACGCTACCCTCCGCGTTTACGACCTGTTGTTCCTGATCTGCAGCGGTGGCCTCGATCTGTAAAAGATCTCCGCGGGGCACCACCCCGGAATCTACCAATTCCTTTGTCCTCTGTAAATCTTGTTCCGTTACGGCGTATTGCGCCTGGGATACCTTTAACGACTCCTTGTTCGAAACCACGTCCAAATAAGCATTTGCCACGTTCAAACGAATATCGTCCTTAATATCGTCCAAACGATATTGGCCCGCTATGGCGTTCAATTTTGCCCTTTGCATTTGGTAACGGTTCCGTAAGCCGTTAAAAATATTGACGTTGGTATTCAAACCGGCGCTCACGTTGTTCTGGGTGCTATTGGTAGGAAGGTTGTTCGTGGGATTTATCGAGAAACCGGTATTACTTGAAAATGTGCTGTTGGCGCTCAAGGTGGGCAAGAAGTTGCCCAATGCGTCCGCTTTGTCGATCTCGATATTTTTTAAATCCAGTTCCAACTGTTCAATCGTCAAATTATTTTCGACCGCATACTCCACACATTCCTGCAGTGTCCATTTTTTTACCTGTCCCGTAATCGTACCGATCGAAAACAGAAGTGTTGCTAATGCTATTCCGTACTTCATTATAATCCTATTTATGATTGTTTTTGATTGATGTCCTTTCTGTTGCATAAAGAAGTGTATTAAGAGTCCCCTCCGTTATCTTCTTCCTTTTCCAGTTCGTTCCAGACCTTTATCTTTTCATTTTCTTTAAGTCCGGAAATCACCTCTACATCGATACCATCGCTAACGCCCAGTTCCAATTCCCTTTTCTCAAACTTGTTTTCGCCGACTTCGATCTCCACATAAGGCTTTTCGGTCTCCTTATCAAACTGCAAAAGGGCCTCCTTAATGGCCAAAACATCTTTTTTCTCTTCTAACACAATAGCGGCATTGGCACTATAACCAGCCCTTACGTAAGCGGTATCGGTGACAACCAAATCGCCCTCAATCTTAAACTGCACCGCCCCTTCCTCTTCTATTCCCTTGGGGGCAATAAACTTCAATTTGGCCGAGTAATTCGATTTTTCAAGTGCACCAAGGCTGATTTCCAAGGGCATTCCCAACTGTAGCTTGCCTACCTCGGCCTCATCCACCTCTCCTTCAAAAATCATTTTGGCCATATCGGCAATGGCAGCTATTGTGGTGCCGTCGTTAAAGTTATTGCTCTGGATTACCTGATCTCCCTCTTTTACGGGGATTTCCAAGATGGTCCCTGAAACCGTAGATCTTATGTTGGTATTGGCACTTGCCGAACCACCGGCCGACCCGACCCTGATGATGCGGTAATCGTTTCGAGCATTTTGCAGCTCTAGCTTTGCCTGGTCATATGTTAATTTGATGGTATTAAAAGCTTGACTGGCGACAACGCCTTTATCAAACAAGACCTTGTTACGATCAAACTCCAACTTGGCGTTCGAAAGGCTTACTTCGGCATTTCGCACCCTACCGCGCGCGCTCGCCAACGACTGTTCGTTCGGAACCACTTTGATCGTTGCTATAAGGTCGCCTTCTTTTACCTGCTCGCCTTCCTCCAAGTAAATTTTATCGATGATACCGGATATTTGCGGTTTAATATTGATTTCATCTTCAGGAATCACTTTTCCCGTTACGATGACCTTGTTCACAATATCCCTTTTTTGCAATTCCTCCGTTTCGTATAGTTTTAAAGGAGTGGTGTTCTTTTTAATAAAAAAGGTTACCGCCCACAAAAACCCCAATATTAGGAGGCCTATTAAACCGTATTTGACGTATTTGTTCATTCGTATTGGTTTTGAGTTTTATATGATTTCTTTTGATTCGATATTTATTCTTCCCGCAATGCCTCGATCGGCTTTATTTTGACGGCCCTATTGGCCGGAATCAGTCCTATTAGCGTACTTAAGGCCACCATTAGTAAAAAGGATACGGTAAACTGCGGAATGTTGATCATGGGGTTTTCTATAGGTATATCACCGCCGTTCAACGCAATTCCGATCAGCCCCAATGCACCTACCGAGATGGAAAAACCTATTAGCCCTGCAAAAGTCGTTAGTACTATAGCTTCAAGCACAATCTGTCTTTTAACTACTTTTGGTGTGGCCCCGAGCGCTCGGCGTACCCCTATTTCCTTCGTACGTTCCTTTACCGTTATCAGCAAAATATTGCTTATCGCGATCACTCCCGCAAGCAAAGTGAAAATCCCGACAAAAAACGAAAACCCTTTAAGTACCGTGGTAAAAGCGGAAATACCGTTAAAAACCTCCGACATATCAAAACTACCGATGGCGCGCTCGTCTTTCGGGCTGATGTCATATTTTGCCTTTAGTATTTTTTTAATCTTACTTTCTACAACGGGAACCTTGGTATCTTCGTTCACCGCTATGGCCATCCAACCCATCCGATCGCCGGAGTTAAACGCCTTTTGGAAGGTGGTGAAGGGTATAAATACCGCATTTTCACCGTCTATATTAATATTGTTGTTCGGTTTGTAAATTCCGACCACTTTAAAGAAAACCCCATTAATCCGGATGTCTTGGCCCACGGCGGTCTCCCCCTTATCGAAAAGCAGTTTAAAAGTCTCCTCCCCGATGACACATACCTTTTTAGAGCTTTCGATGTCGGTCTGGTTTAAAAAACGCCCTTCCACGAGCTTCTTTTTGGTAATGTTATCGATTTCAGGATAATCTCCGTATACGGTCGACCCACTTTTACGTCCTTTGCGATAAACGGTGACAACGTCCCTATGGCTTCCCAATTCGATACGCGGAGCGAGCACGTCGATTTCGGGAATTTGTTTTTTGATGATGGCGGCATCCTCTATTTTAAACCGAATACGCCTGCCCCTTTCAAAACCTTTATAAGGCTCGGACGTCCTTTGGCTCCATACGAACAAACTATTGGAGGCGGTTCCCTCGAATATCTTATTAAAACCATTGCTCAAACCATTAGATCCTCCCAACAATAAAATCAATATCAACATGGCCAATATGACACCTATCATGGTCAAAAAGGTACGTGTAATGTTCTTGCCCAAAGTGGCCAAAATCTCTCCCCATAAGTCTCTATCGAATATCCACATAACTATTTATCACTTAATGCTACAATAGGTTTTACCCGAGCGGCTTTTAACGCAGGTATGAATCCCGCGATCAAACCGGCCCCTACCAAAATTACCGTGGCGATCACGACGGTAGAAAAACTGACCGAAGGGTTAGAAAATGCAGGAAAATCAAGGCTTGGTCCTATCAGGGCCAGTAATCCCGTCGCAAAAAGCAACCCTACAAATCCTGAGATCGCGGTAATAAAAACCGATTCCAACAATACTAGTTTTATAATCTGTGAAGGTTTTGCCCCAAGCGCTTTTCTTACGCCTATTTCCTTGGTACGTTCCTTTATGATAAAGACCATGATGTTACCGATGCCCACGATTCCGGCGATTAAAATCAAAATTCCCACGACGACGCTCATAAAACTCAATCCCCCGGTAAACGTACTGATATCGGAAAAAGCCTCGGCATAATTGAAAATCCGTATGCCCGACTGGTCTTCTGGTGCCACCTGATGCCTACGCTTCAATATTGTTTCCAAACGCCTTGAAAATTCCAATGCCTTGGTCAAATCATAATTTGCGTTATAGGTTAACGCGATCTGATTGATCTCGTCGGTATTCCCATAAATTTTCTGATAGGTGGTCAAAGGCGCATAAATATTCCGCTCGGCATTGTCATCACCCTCATCGATAAATACCCCGATTACCCTAAAGGGCAGGTTGTTGAATTCTACAAATTTCCCAATAGCTTCTTCCTTATCAAATAAGTCTTCGGCAACTTTTCTTCCAATGACGGCAACCTTCGCACCCGCCCTAAAATCATTTTCGTTAATGTACCTTCCTTTTGTTACAATGGTCTTCTCTATGGCCTGAAAATCGGGGTGGACCGCCTGTACATTGTACGTTCCCGTCTCACTTCGGTAACGGGCCGATGTGTTTTTATACAATCGTCCACTAATAAATTCATGATCGTTAGGAAAGCTTTTTTTTATGTAGGCGACATCATCGTTTTTCAGCTGGATACGACGGTCCTTTTCAAAGCCCGCATACGCTTTGGAGGTAGTTCCAGGGCGTATAAAAATAGAATTGGTGGCATCATCGTTGAACTGTTTGGTGAAACCATTTTGCATTCCGTTAACGGAACCCAATAACATGACCAAAATAAATATCCCCCACCCCACGGAAAAACCCGTAAGGAACGTTCGGAGCTTATTGTTCCGGATGCTGTGAAAAATTTCTTGCCAAATGTCCCTATCAAACATAAGCGGACGCCCTTACTTGTTCTACTTTTTTGTCCTCAACGATCACACCGTCCTTTAAATGTACGATGCGTTTGCACATTTCGGCAATGTCCTCTTCGTGCGTTACCACTAAAATAGTATTGCCGTCATCGTTTATTTTTTGGATCAGGTCCATTACCTCATAGGAGGTTTTACTGTCCAATGCCCCTGTAGGCTCATCGGCGAGCAATACCTTGGGTTCCGCCGCCATGGCCCTAGCAATGGCCACACGTTGTTTTTGACCGCCCGACAATTCACTGGGCAAATGGGTCGCCCATTGTTTTAAGCCCACCCGTTCCAAATAGTTCAACGCTTTTTCCTGTCGCTCCTTACGGTTTACCTTTTGGTAGTACAAGGGCAAGGCCACATTTTCCATGGCGCTCTTATAGTTGATCAGGTTGAACGATTGAAAAATGAATCCCAAAAATTTGTTCCGATACTGCGCCGCCTTGGTCTCGTTCAGGTTTTCTATGGGCACTCCGTCCAACACATAATCCCCACTGTCCGCGGTATCCAGCATACCCAATATGTTTAAAAGGGTGGACTTGCCCGAACCCGAGGATCCCATAATGGCCACCAGCTCTCCCTCGGCCACCGAAAAATCGATTCCTTTGAGAACGTGAAGGGAATTGCTTCCCATTTTATAGGATTTGTGAAGGTTTTTAATTTCGATCATAATAGTGTTGATTAACGGTTCACTAAAGCTAGTCGATTCCAAACAACCATAGGACTAACGAGTCCATGATTTGTTACAAAAAATACCGACCAATATTGCTAATTAATTGTTTCCGGCGAATTCTTGCGGTTTGATCTTGTTCCAAACCTTAATTCTGTCGGTTTTTTCGATACCGGACTTCACCTCTACGAATATGCCGTCGCTGATGCCCAGTTCAATATCCTTACGCTCGAACTTTTGGTCTCCCTGTTCAATTTCTACAAACGGTTTTTTAGAGGTTGAATCGAACTGTACCAAGGCTTCCTTAATGGCCAGCACGCTATCGGCCTTCGCAAGGATTATGGAGGCGTTTGCGCTCAAGCCCGCTCTAATGAAGGTGGTATCGCTCTTGGTCAAAGTCCCCTTGATCTCGAATTGTATGGCACCATTTTCCTCGTTCCCCTTTGGGGCAATATAATCGAGTACCGCATCAAAAGTTTGGTTTTCAATGGCCCCTACAGTAATTTCCAACGGCAGGTCTTCCTTTATTTTACCTACTTCGGATTCGTCCACCTTACCCTCAAAGATCATCTTCTCCACATCGGCGATGGCCGCAATGGTGGTTCCTTCATTAAAGTTATTGCTTTCGATGACCTGGTTACCCACCTCTACGGGCACTTCCAGTACCATACCGCTGACCGTGGCACGAATTTGGGTATTGGCCGCATTTCCATATCCTTTTGCGGTACCAGTTTTTACAATATCATATCTTTTCACTACGGCTCCGTAACGCTGTTTGGCCTGATCAAAAGCTACTTCGGCCTGCTCCATATCCACTTTTGATATCACCCCTTTTTCAAACAGATTTTTCTGGCGATCCAAATTGCGCTTTTGGTCGTTCAATCCTATTTTGGCCTCATCGATCGCATTCCGGGCATCGTTTAAAGCAGTTAAATTCGGAACGACCTTGACCCTGCAAATGAGGTCACCGGACTTTACATAGTCACCCCCTTCTACAAAGACCTCTTCGATCACTCCTGAAATATTCGGTTTGATCAACACCTCTTCCAACGGCAGTATGCTACCGGTTGCCACGGTTTTTTTAACGATGTTCTGTTCGGACGGGGTTTCGGTCTCATAGACCACGGGGTCCTCGGCATTTTTTTGATAGAGATAGTACATTGCCCCACCAAACGTGAGTACTATAGTGAGTAAGATGATAATGGTTACCGTTTTTTTCATTATTCGATTGTTTGATTGATGTCGTTATTGTTACTGTGTTATTTGTTTTTTACTCTGTTCGTAGGGCTTCAATGGGCCTGACCCTTATGGCGCTGTTCGCGGGAATAAATCCTGCCAGTAACCCGGACACGATCAAAATGATCAAGGCCACCACTACAACACCCAGGTTCACGTTGGGGTTCACGAACATGTCCACCGGTCCGTTCATTTCCAAAATGTAATTGATTCCATAGATCAAAAGCGCCCCGAAAACGATTCCGGCCATTCCGGAGATAATGGTCAGAAATATCGATTCCATTAAAATTTGTTTTTTAATGGACCAAGGCCCTTCACCCAGCGCACGACGGATACCGATTTCCTTTGTACGTTCCTTAACTACGATCAACATTATATTGCTCACCCCGATAATTCCCGACAACAATACCAATACTCCCACGAAATACGCTATAAACTCCAGCGCTCCGAAAAGCCTGACCACCCTACTGAACTGTTCGAACAGATCGAAATGGCCTATGGCCCGAATATCTTCGGGATGAATGGAATGCCGCTCCTTTAGCACACTGAAAATAGCTTCCTTTATACCGGTTATCGGCGTACCGTCGACCGCGGTAATGGCCATCCATCCAACATTGTCGGCCCTATTGAACACCTGGGAGAACGTGGTAAACGGAGTGTAGATGTCTTTTTGGGCATCGGCGTTACCGTCGGTATTGCTCTTATGATAAGTACCGATGATCATGAAATTGACACCATTTATTTTGATATAACTCCCCAAAACGGTTTCCCCAAAATCGTACAGGCTCTTGCGAACATCGGTGCCAATGACGGCAACTTTTCGTTTTTCGCGAATATCGGAGTAATTAATGAACCTTCCCGAGGTAATATCCATCGGTTGCTGCCTTATGATTTCCGGATAGTCCCCATATATTTGGAACGAACCGCTTTTCATGCCACGGATAACGTTGCCGGCCCCTTGAAACCCTCCGGACTGGTTTCTTGGAGAAATATACCGTAAGCCTGGCACGCTCCTTTTAATGGCATCCACATCGTCCACCTTAAAGTTGAAATTCCGGTCTTTGGGCAACCCCTTGTACGCCTTGGTCACGTTTTGGGTCCACATGAACATGGTATTGGTGGCGATATTCCCAAAATCGGCCCGGATACCATTTTCCAGACCTTTGCCCGCCGCCAATAGAATGATGAGGATAAAGATACCCCAGAAAACTCCGAATGCCGTCAATACCGTTCTGAACCAATTCGCGGTCAGTACCTGTATAATCTCGTTCCAACGATCTCTATTGAACATGCTTGTCTTTTTTTTGTTCGCTATTCCCTTAAGTGTTCAGGGTCACTCATCCCGTAACGCTATGATCGGCTGTATGCGTGCCGCCCGATACGCCGGAAAAAAACCGGCCAAGGCCCCAGCAAAAATGAGCAAGAACACCGTAATCAGCGCCACATTAAAATCAATGGAGGGGTTCACCACATAATCCACCTCCACCATAGGGCCCAATAGTTCTAGGAGTCCCATACTAAAAATGAGTCCCCCAAAACCAAAGACCGCCGTTACAAAAATAGCTTCGTGTAAAATAAGTCCGATGACCGAAATGGGTTTGGCACCCAACGCCTTTCGTATGCCTATCTCTTTTGTACGTTCCTTTACGATGATCAGCATTACATTGCTGACCCCTACAATACCTGCGATAATGGTACAAATACCCACGAACCAAAAGAAAATGCGAATACCGCTGCTAAGGTTATGAAAGCGTTGTACATTTTCTAGGGTATTGAACGTATTGATAGCACTCAAATCGTCCGGGGCCACCATATGGGCCTGCTTTAAATAGGTGGTCATTTCCTCTGTAAAGCGTTCCGATTCGGCCAGCGATTCCTCAAAAGTTGCCGCGGGTTTTAAGGTAAAGAACATATTGTTCAGGCGGTCCGCCCCGTTGAACACGCCTTGGGCGGTAGAAACGGGCATGTAAATCTTTTCTTCCTCCCGATCTCCCCCGACGTCACCATATACCCCTATAATCTGAAAGCTGAGGCCTGAAATCTCCAGGTACTCCCCAATGGGGTTTTCCATGGAACCCAAAAGTTCCCGGTGTATCTTATTGCTGATCACAACGACCTTTGCCTTTTGTCGCTCGTCGTTAAAATTCAAAAAACGTCCCTGGGACATAAAGGCATTTTCCAACTGCTGAAAATCGGGCGAACTGCCCCAAATGGAATAGGAACCTGATTCATTTTTGTACAGTATGGAGGTATTGAAAACACGGTACATCGGTGATTTGTACTCCAATTCACCCGCATGGCGTTCCTCTAAAAAGTCGTAATTTTCATCTCGAAGTTGGATGACCCGGCCCGGGTTCAATCCCTTGTATTCTTTGGTGGTCACTTGTGTCCAGACCCCGATCATATTGCTGGCATCACTGGAGAACTCCTTATCGATACCGTTTTGCATGCCCTGCCCAAAACCGAGCAAGATTACCAAAATAAAAATACCTGAAGCTACGGAAAGACCAGTGAGAAACGTACGTAATTTATTTTTACGGATAGTATCAAAGATTTCCTGCCACCTTTCGATGTCGAACATGTGATTGTTTTTGATTGATGGTACAACGAGGGAAATCGTACGCTAATATGACTAGGCTTCCATTGAAATGTTACAGCAACCACTTAAAAAAAATGTTAAAATTTCAATATCATCCATTTTAACTTTGAAATGGCGGGTATGGAAATCGAATTATTTTTTAGTTATTCAAAGCACAAAATCTAAGCATAGCCCCATTTACAGTTAGATCTCTAGCCAAACTGGAGACAAGCTTTTTAACCAAGAATGGTTAAAAAAGAAACCATTTAATCGTGCTATTTAAAGTTAAAACGGTATTACCCTTTCATCTTACGATAAACAACGTAAAAAAGACCACCCACCAAAATATAAGGTATGGCCATAAGGTATACTATTCCGTTATTTACACCTTCGGCAGCCGACACGTTTCCCTCGCTCTGCAAAACCGCGCGACACATGGCGCATTGGGCTTCGGCCCACTCGGGAAACAACAGCAGTACGATACCGATTACCAAAATGCAGCTTTTTTTCATCATCACAACCTTAATTAACGTAATAGGGAGAAATCATTACATATACCACCACTCCGGTTACTGCCACGTACAACCATATGGGAAAGGTGATCCTTGCCAATTTCCGATGCGCCTCATACTGCTCCAAATAGGCCCTTGCATAGGTTTTTAAAACCAAGGGAATGACTACTATGGACAACACGATATGGGATATTAAAATAATCAAATAGACATAGCGCAATAGGCCTTCACCTCCATATTTGGTCGATTCGGAGGTCATATGATAACCGATATACATCAACAGAAACAACACGGAGAGTACGATACAGGTGGTCATTAACAATCGGTGCAGCTTTTTTTTACCCTGTTTGATGGCCCAAACGGCAATCACCAGAAAAACCGC
Source organism: Maribacter sp. 2-571 (assembly GCF_050589625.1). Lineage (NCBI taxonomy): Bacteria > Pseudomonadati > Bacteroidota > Flavobacteriia > Flavobacteriales > Flavobacteriaceae > Maribacter > Maribacter sp. 2-571. The sequence goes on from NZ_JBNGOP010000006.1 coordinate 59,407, forward strand.
TGTCATTCCGTTGATGGTGGCGTAAATGGGCGGTAAAAAGCCCAAGCGCTCTACGTTCGGGATTTTAACATTGAACAACAGGGCCACTACCACAGGCACTATAATGGACACTATGGTAATGAGCCTGTTAAATTTCTTTTCTTTTGGCGTAACGGTCTGCATTTACTCTTCCAATAATTTTTTGATATCCTGTTTTAAAATCGTGATTTCCTGCTTCTCCCCTTCCTCGTTGACGCCCTCTGCCTCCGATATGGAGCCTTTATAATAGACGATCGGATTTCCATGTTCATCAACACGGGAACGGATGTACCCATTTTTATCGATAAGGGCGAAATAGCCCGAATGTTCGAACCCTCCTGGGGCATCTTCCACTTCAGCGGCATAGATATTGAACCCAGAGTTCGCCAATTCGTAGATTTCCTTTGTTTCGCCCGTCATCAAATTCCAATCCATATCCGTAATTCCATAGCGTTCGGCATACTCCTTCAGTACTTTAGGAGTGTCGTATTCGGGGGTAATGGAAAAGGAAGCGATACCGAAATCGTCGCGATCGGAAAATTCGTTTTGGACCGCCACCAAATTTTTGTTCATGACGGGGCAGATGGATGGACAGGTGGTGAAAAAAAACTCGACCACATATACTTTTCCATGGTAGTCCTTATCGGACACTAACAGACTATCTTGATTTAAGAACAAAAACGACGGCACCCTACGTTTTTTACCGTTTTGAAGTACGAACGCTAGGGCATCGGCATTTGTTTTTTTATTGATGCGGTCGTTCTCCACCACCGCTCCCTGCCGTACCCGATCCACTATTTTAGGGATGGCAAAAATACCGAACACCAAAACGACCAAAGAGACCCAAACATAGGTGTACTTACTTTTTTGCATAGTTGGTGTTTAATGACCGCTACTTATTTACTACGGTCGGCATTATTCTTTTTTAAGGCCAGCCGATATTCGGCCAAAATGATTTTTACGTCGTCCTCCATTTTGTTGTTCAGTTCCGCTACCGAAGCCGTGTCGAAACCGTACTTTGTCCCTTCATCCTCATCGTCGTCACGCCCGCGAAGGTTTCCATCCTTATCGATAATAAAAACATAAGGGGTAGCGCCATCTTTTTCCAACGTCAGATCGGTCTTAAGACCTTCGAACAGCCTTTTGGTCGCTTCCCCATCGGCATACAAGAAATGCCATTTTTGGGTATCGGTAAAGGTACCTATGGACGCTTTCATTTCTTCCACCTTATCTTCAGTTCCCTCGCCGACCACCATTACAAATTGGAAGTCGGTGAACTCGTAAAACCGCTTGTATATTTTTTGATTGAGGTTAAAAACGTTTGCCTGTTTGGAAAGGACATCGTTACCTAAAAAGCCCAAGACCGTAATTTTACCCTTAAAGGTAGTCTCCTTGTCCAGCGTAGCGATATCGATAACATTTTCGGTAAGTGCGGGCAACTTTCCAAAGTTGGTGGTACCCGATAAAAAGAAGAGATACGCGACTATTGGAAGTACAAATAGGGTAATCAGGACCAAGTTCTTCTTCATGGCATCAAATTCTAAACAAAAATACGACACAAAAGGGAAAACAAGCTATTGAAAAGTCTTAACATTATCCCAACAACATTAGCATTTTTTAGGTAATGGCCATGGTCACCCCAAGGCTATAAACTCCATATACAAACCTGTGCTCTGACAGGAAATCCTCGTCAAGGGCATAAAAAAAGGGCAACCTATCGGCCGCCCTTCATATATTGAGAAATCGGTTCTTTTTAGAAGTTCCATTTAACAAAACCGTCCTTGTACACATTGTATACATAATCCGCTTCGAACAGTAGTATGAACACCAAGTAGGCTACCAAAAATATGGGGGTCCAAACAATGGCCCTGCGCAAGCTTGTTTTTTCATCGCGCAAGTGCATAAAATCCCAAGCGATATAATAGGCCTTCACCAATGTTAGAATGATGAATATCCAGTTCAACAATTTCATTCCAAGAAAACTATTTCCAGTGAGCACTGCAGGCTTCGCAATACCCAAAGCCACTTCAATAGCGGTCACTACGGATAAAAACACCAATACTCCCCAAATTTTTGAGGTATTGGATTTGAACTTTAACAATCCCCTGAAAATTTCTAATTTATGTTCGTGTGCCATTTTTAAATATCGTTACTATTCTGCTTTATTACTATTTAAGACCAGCGCTTACCAAACTGTTTATACCAAGTAGAAGAAAGTAAATACAAATACCCAAACCAAATCTACAAAGTGCCAGTAAAGCCCAACTTTCTCCACCATTTCATAATGTCCGCGTCTTTCGTAGGTGCCGAGGATTACGTTAAAGAAAATGATGATATTGATTACGACTCCGGAGAAAACGTGAAAGCCGTGAAAGCCTGTGATAAAGAAAAAGAAATCGGCAAACAAGCGGCTACCGTATTCGTTACGGACCAAGTTCGCTCCTTCTACGACCAAAACCCCGTCCTTTAATTTTTCAAGTGAGGCGGCATGGTCCAATACCGTTTTCTCTCCCTCCTCATTGATCTGCTCGGTTCGGATGACAACATCGGAATTCACCTTTAGCCCCGCCATAACTTCGTTGACGGTGTAGCTGGGCAAAAACCCCTCATCGTAAAACCAAACCCCGTTCTTACGCTGATGTCCCGTTCGTTCGCTAGGTAAGGTTTTTGCAAACTCCGATAAGGCTACGCGCTCCCCGGTATCCGCATTAACAAATTGTAAAATCCTACCTCCTTTGGTTTCTACCGCACCATAATCCCCTTTGATAAAGGTCGCCCATTCCCAAGCTTGTGAACCTACGAATATCGCCCCTCCGATTATAGTCAGGAACATGTACCAGATAACGGCATTCTTTTTATTGTTATGGCCCGCATCCACGGCAAGCACCATGGTAACGGAGGACATAATAAGAATAAAGGTCATGAACGCCACGTAGTACATGGGGAAATTACCGTGAAAGAACGGCACGTGGGTAAACACCTCGTCGGCAATGGGCCAGGTCTCGATAAACTTGAACCGCGAAAAACCGTACGCCGCCAAAAAACCCGAAAACGTCAAGGCATCCGACACCAAAAAGAACCACATCATTAACTTGCCGTAACTGGCACCTAAGGGTTTGTTTCCACCTCCCCAAACATTTTCTTCCGAAGCTGATGTTACCGTAGAATCCATATATTATAAAAAAGGGTTAAAGTTTGTGCAAAAATACATTTTTTTCGTGCAATCGAAAGCCATTACATACCAAAACAGGCTTTCTTCTTAATTATTATTTTACAAAGCTCATAAAGAGCATTAAATAAATCCACAATACATCCAAAAAATGCCAAAATGTAGCTCCCAAGGATACTCCCAAATACTCTTGGGCACTATACTTCCCCTTTAGTTGGTTGAACAGCACAACGCTTAGGGAGATCAAACCGGCCACTACGTGAACGATATGTACGGCCGCAATCAGAAATACATAGGACATTTTGATACTGCTCGTCGGTCCGGTAAAGTAATACCCATTGGCCAACATTTCTTCAAAACCACGAAATTGTAATACGATGAACACTACACCGAGCAAGAGTGTGGCCCCCAAAAGGTAGGTGCCCAACGATGCCTTGCCGTTTTGGATCGCCTTTTTTGCCAAGATATAAGTAAGGCTGCTCAGTACAATGATCGCGGTACTTACAAAAAAAGATTGCGGTAGTTTAAGATCTGACATCCAATCTTCCCGAGAACTACTAACTATGTAAGCACTCGTCCAACCCGCAAACCCCATTAACAAGCTAACGATGCCGAACCATAGCATCATTTTCTTGGCCCTGTCGTTCTTCTCCTTTTGATTTCCTTGTGTCAAATCCATAATCGCACCATTTTATCGGCAACATAAACCAATTGCATTAAGGTAATATAGGCCACACTAGCCAGCATTAATTTCCGGGCCGATACGTTATCTTTTTTCTCGTATAACCGAAAAGCAAAAAACAACATTACCGTTCCCATTAAAAAAACGATTACGGCCGCTACCACCGAAAGTTGCAAGGCTCCGGTAATCCCCCATACGGGAACGATGGAGATAACGATCATCCAAATGGTATACATAATGATCTGTAAGGCCGTAGACCGGTCTTTCTTGCCCGTTGGCAGCATTTTAAAACCACCCTTTTTGTAATCTTCATCGAGCATCCAACCAAGTGCCCAAAAATGTGGGAACTGCCAAAAAAACTGAATCATGAACAATGTGCCCGGCTCGATACCAAAATCGTTGGTAGCGGCTACCCAACCTAACATGAACGGAATAGCTCCGGGAAAGGCCCCGACAAAAACGGCCAGCGGGGTCTTCGTTTTTAAGGGCGTATAAACGCTAGTATATAAAAATATGGATATGGCCCCGAACATAGCGGTTTGGGGGTTCAGGTAGTACAGTGCCACGATTCCCATAATGGTCAACGTAATGGCAATCGCCATTGCTTTTCCAACGGACATCCTTCCTGAAGGAATGGGTCTGTTTTTGGTCCGGTTCATCAAGGCATCCAAATCTTTCTCGATTACCTGATTGTATGCATTGGAGGCCCCCACCATGCAGTATCCCCCGAACGCCAGCAGGGCGATGGAAAGGCCACTGATCTGGTCGGCCCCTAAAAAATAACCGGCAATCGATGAAAAAACCACACTAATGGCCAATCTGGCCTTTGTGATTTCTTTGAAATCGGCAAAACTTAAAGACCAAGTGGTACTTTTTACCATGCCTACCGTGGTTTTCATCTGTAGCGTTTAACGGCTGCAAAGATAGCGCCCAACCGCTATTCCTGCAATTAAATGAAAAGGTTTATCCGTATTATGAAGACCTCGCGTAAAACAGCTCGCAATTGTCGATAGGATACTGGACGGGTACCATTAAAAAACCCTGGACCGTCGGTCCAGGGTTTTTCTATATTTTAAAAGTAATCGGAATACTATTGCAACTTAAAGGTAATCGGGATACTAAAAGGAACCCTTACGGCCCTTCCCCTTTGCTTACCTGGGGTCATTTTAGGAAGCTTTCCGATAATACGTGCCGCTTCTTTCTCCAAGTTTTTGTCCGGTCCTCGCATACGGATATTTCCGATGCTACCGTCTTTTTGGATAACGAACATTACACTGACCCTACCTTGAACACCCATTTCTTGGGCAATTTCAGGATAACGGAAGTTTTTGCTAATGTGTTTCTGCATCATTTTTTGGAAACAGGCCCTTTTGTTTCCTTCGTTTTCGCAGCCCGGAAACACGGGTACATCCTCGATTACGGCAAAGGGAACATCTACATCCTCTTCCATTTCATCGACCTCAACATCGTCGATTTCAACGATTTCTTCTTCCTGACTTGTTTCCGTGGACTCGATTACCGTTTCTTCCACCTCTTCCTCATCTTCTACCACCTCGATAATTTCGGGTGCTGCCGGTGGCGGTGGCGGCGGTGGTGTTTTGATCTGTTCCGTCATGGGTACCTCTTCATCCAACTCGTCATCTACGTTCATGGAAATATCATAGTTGGCATCGTCATCATAGGTCTTCCACTCTAAGGCTACCAATGTGATTCCCATGACCAAAGCCAAACCGATTACGAAATAGAGACTGCTATTTCTTCCTACATCGGCCTTCGGATTTTTTTTAACTTCCATATCCCTTTACTTTTTAGTGTTTGCTAATTTAAATAAATATTCCTAAAAAACGCAATTTAATGTTTCCATTTTAGTCGGCCCGTACGTGAAAAGGACCACCAAACTCCCCATACGCCCAAAACGGCCCCTGTAGTATTGGCAAAAACGTCCCACAAATCGGCGGTTCGTTGCGCGGGCAATACATCTTGTAAAACCTCAATTAATATGCCATAACCAAAAGCTACCAGAAAAATAATGGACAATGCGCTTCTTATTGCCATGTGGCCATTGGTCCGTTCCCGGATAAAAAGACTACCGAAAACCACCATACCGGCATAAAATATGGCATGTGCCAATTTGTCGATATGCGGAATTTCAAAATCGGGAAGTCCATCCTCTGAAAAAGGGCGCAAACTCAAGTAGGAAATCAACGCCATCCAAAGGAAGAACAAAAGGGCAAAAGAAGGTTTTTTAGCCACCGATCAGTTCTTTGTACCCCTCGGCACTCAGCAACTCGTCTACTTCGGAAACCTCGCTCAATTTTATCTTCACCATCCAACCGTCCCCGTAAGGGTCGGCGTTCACTTTTTCGGGTGCATCTTCCAACTGCTCGTTGAATTCAATAATTTCACCGCTCAAGGGAAGAAACAGGTCTGAAACCGTTTTAACGGCTTCTACCGTTCCAAAAACCTCTTCTTTCTCCAACAGTTCATCCAGCGTCTCTACTTCGACATATACAATGTCCCCCAACTCGCCCTGTGCAAAATCGGTGATGCCCACTGTAGCGACATCCCCTTCGATGCGCACCCATTCGTGGTCCTTGGTATATTTTAACTCTGCAGGTATGTTCATTTTATTAAAATTTTATTCGTCGGGCAAATGTAACGGATCGGCCTAAGGAATTCAAAAAAATAATAGCAGTGGGGAAGCGTTTACCTTTCGTTTGTGAATCCGCTGGTTGATAACGGCCATAGCGAAAACTTCATTCGCACTATACCGAACCGCAGAACCGACATTTATATCACTTTAATTTTGAAATGGTATTAGTTCCCAAAGTTATAGCGCAGCGTGAACCCGGTGTTGATAGTAGTTTGTGGAAAAGCCGTAGAGACCGCGAACTGTGAGAACGAATGGTCGTAAAAGAACAATGCGTTCAGGTTCTTACTAAGGGCGTAATCGGCCGTAAATTTGATGGACAGTAAATTTTGTCCCGAGGTAATTTCGTTGTTATCGATATCCAAATTTCGGATAATGGTAATGTTATCGCGGATACTGACATCGGCCTTCAGGTTCAAATCCCCTTTCAAACGGGTTTTCTCGCCACCGATATTGGTAACGAACTTTACATCCTTTATACGATAGCCCAAACCGACGGTATATTCCCTTCCGTTGATCTCGGTCATTAAATTATTGTCCAAACTTAAGGATAGCGCCCTATCGGTACGCACCTCAGCCAGCACGCTTACGGAATTCTGCATTTCAAAATCGAGCCGTACCAACGGGTTAAAGGCATCGGTCAGCACCACATTGTTCAAAATAAGTTCGGGAATAAGGTCTTGGGTCTCGGGATCTATGGCTGTGCCCACATCCTTGAGCAGCTGCTGCCTTTCCAAGTTCGTTTGGAACGAATTGATACTATAGGCCGCACGGTACCCATGCTGAACGGAGAACCGCTTGAATTTTTTCTTGAACCATTTGTTGCGCATCAGACCGGTGTACTTGATGTTCCAATTGGGAATGGGAATGTCCCTAAAAATATCAAGGTTTACCCGGTCTACATTTTGCCCCGTGTATGCGGCAAAGAAGGCCGGTAAAAGCACATCTTGATTGGTTTTACCATATTGTTGCGGAAAACCGTCCTCGTCCAGTTCGGTAACCGCCTGTCCACGGTCGCTTGCCAAACGGTTGGCAATGGTAATCCGGTTCTCCTTAAACTCTTCAAAGGTTGCGGAGTCGAACTCATCGCTTTTTCCAAAGGCCGTACCGATCATCATGGTAGAGATACTAAAGTTACCAAAGGTATTTGGGGTAAGGCTTTCGTACTCCAAAACATTGTCCTCAGAAAGGTTGATCTGATAGTTCTCCTGATTGCTATTGGAAAACTGACGATCGGCCACCAGATCGATGGTGAGGTCTTTTATGGGCTGCGCCGTTGCCGTAATGTTCAGCTGTTTGTTGGTCCGTTGGATGAACTGTTCGTTAAACCCATCAAAACCGGTAAGCCAACCGTTCCTTGCAGCTTCAAAACGAATATCGGACTGACTACCGAAAACAAAACCGACCGATGGTCTTGTTGAACCGATAAAGCCTACGCTTTGGGTGTACCCTGGAAGTACGGTTCCGTTAGTTTCATTGTAGTTAACGTTCAAGCGCTTGACCATGGTAACGATATCGACCGCGGTATTCCATAGCGCTCCCGTTTTTTTAGGAGGCTTTTCATCTCCTTTTATCGGTTTTCCCGATTTGTCCTTACGAATGGCCGCCCGCGCCGCAACCGACTTGCCATCGTTCTTTTTAAGCCCTACCAGATCGTATAGCTTTTGCATGGTCATGGAAGCGGTAAGGTTATGGGTGTTGGAGTTCTGTACGTTATTGATGGAAACGATATTCAATTCGTTCCGCTGGAGTTGTGGGTTCTGTTCTTCGGCAACGGCCAAGTTCAAGGCGTCCCCTCCCCGTTGCCAGTCAAAATTACTGGAATAGGTGTACTGTGCATTGATAAAGTCGAGCGCAGGAATTTTAGCAAATGGCACCTCATAGTTGATCTGCATCTGCTGGGAGTGCCTGTTAGGCTCGCCCAGATCCCAAAAGCCGTCCCAGAGCCCGAGCGCCTTATCGATTTCCGATTCCGGGTTGTTAGGATCTTCAAGATAGTTACGCACAATTCGGTTGTTGGACCCTGTCAAGTTTACCCGTAGCGATTTGGTAAGGCTATAATTGACCGCGTATTGCCAATTGAAAAGGTAATTGCGCTGCTGCAGCTCGGGCAGGGACAAAAAGCCGTCAGGGTCTTCCCCTGCCGGAATTACGTTACGGAACGTTTGCCGGTTGAACTGTCGGTTGAAATCCGAATTTACCGATACGGTGGTCGGCAATAGGTTTAAGTTCAGGTCTTTTAACCATTTCCAATAGCTACCGTTGAACAGCGAATCCTTTTTAGCGAAAGGGGCGATTTCCAAAGGCTTAAAATTGTGGTTGTACACAAACCCTGCCTGAACACTCTGATCGCTCAGGTCCTCTATTTCAAAGTCGCGGTGTTCGGTTTCGTTATAGGAATAGTTAAAGGTAAAGTTCTCGATATCATAAAAATTGGCATCGGCCTCTTCTCCCCTGTTTTTACGTACACCGATCAGGTTAATACTGGTGCGCTTGGTATAATCCTCGGCCCGCTCGCGAATGTTTTCGGCATCTTCCGCGCTCGTTGCGGTATCGATCAGATCGTCCAATTTGAGATCATCGAACTCGGGATCGAATTCCGGGGTGATCAGCTGTTCGGAAATACCATAGTTGAACGGCAATTGTATGCCCCATTTTGGGGGTAGAAGTTGCCCCAGGTTTAAATTGGTGACCACGTCATAGGTAATGGCATCTTCCCGGGCCCTTTCGTTGGGCATTTGGTCTATGCCCCCAAAACCGGAGGTGCTGGTACTGGCAGTGGCCGTTACATTGGCAAAATCGGCAACGTTAGCATCCATGGCCACAATAGAGGCCCATCCGCCTTCATTGTCCAAACCGGCCAAACGGAGTTCATTGAACCACACTTCACCTCCCTGAATCTGGTCGGTATTGTTTTTAACACCCACCATTACGCTCCTGATGTTACCCAAGGATGGATTTCCCTTTATTCCGATACGCAAACGCCCCGGTGTTCTGGGGTCGTTTTCCCCAACGGGAATCACTTCGCCATTATCTATCTCATAGTAACGCAATTCACTCAAGGGTACGTTATCGCTCCTAAGGTTGATACGCAGCGATTTAACTTTTTTCAGATCATCGAGTGCAACATCCAAACGGTTCGCATCCGGCCAAATCTCCGTATCCGTTGTAGCGCCCCAAGGGGTAAATTGCAAGGGCAGTTCAATTTGATAAAAGTTTTCGGAAAAGTCCGTCCCGATCCGTAAAAAACCGGCCAGTGTAGCATCCGAAGGACTGAGTTCGGTACCAATCTCTTCGGCATGGACAAACATCTTCAAATTTTCGTATTGCCGTAAATCGATGTTCAGGTTTTTAAAGACCCCCCTGGAATCGCGGGCACCTAAATTATCGACTACTAGCGATAAGGACTGTTCGTTCTGGGCGATGATGGTGTTATTGTTGTTCAGCTGCTCCCGTACTATACCCGGTGGAAGCACATAGTTAATCGGGTTCCGCTGCTCATTTTCCAAAATGTTCACGGCATTTACATCTAGGCTGCTACCGGTCTCGTCCGCCGGTAGTTCGGCCCCCAAGCTTTCCGCACGTAAGGAACGGGTATAGGTTCGCCAATCGCCACGTACCAGATCCAAGGTGGCAAAACGCAGCACCACGTCATCGGTAAACCCGGTCATGTACATCCGCATGGTACTGATGGATCGAAAATCGCTTACACCGCCTACCCTATCGGTAAAATCGTTCAGAGGAATCTTATATTGGATCCAACGTACGCGAGTGCTACTTCCATCAGGAATCCTATCCCCACTGTATTCTTCTTCCCGGATGTCCGTAATATAACGGTCACCGATCTCTACACCGGGTTCGATGTCGATTTCATAACTGTAGTAACTATCCACCGTGTTCATGGTAAGGTCACGATCGATATCCTCTACATCCGGAAGGGTGGTATTCCCACGATTGTCGTTGGTAACGTCTATAGGGGAGTTGCCATCGGTATTATTGAAGTTCAGGTAACGGTTCAAGATGCTCCCGTCGCGCTGTAAAAAGTACTCATAGTTATCGTTGGCAGGGTCATCGGGGTTGCCGTTTCCGTAAATCGCGGCCTCCTCGGCATCGGTAAGCCCATCGAGACCAACGTCTTGTACGGCCCTACTGGCATCGTCCACATCAAAAGCGTAGACCAGGGCCTGGGTCTGCGGTACTTTACCCCAGTCGGTATCCCTTGCCTGGGTATCTCCCGGGTTGACCGGCAAACCATTTTCATATTGCTTACGACCATCGGGAAGTATATCCTCGGTAATGTTCCCCAGATCGATTACCAGCTTTCCCGGGCTCGACCCAATATTATCTACATAGGGGTCCATTACCCAAAACTGGATGAACTCCACGTTGGCCTGCTCAAAATTGGTACTGCTCAAAGACCGCATGATCCCACCCCAGTTTTCGGAAGGGTCGTTCCCAAAATTATCATCCGCATTGTACGGTCCTTTTTGATTTGGATAGTAGGCCAAATCCAAGGTCGTTTGCTGCCGCGATTGCCCTTGTGCCACTTCCTGCTCTGGAAACACCTCATCGATAAAGATTCTACGGGCCTGGTTTACGGAAATATCGCCATCACTGATTCCTGCGGGACGCTGATTGGTGTAAAAAATTGGATCAATGGTATACCATGCCAAACGGGCCCTTTCAAACCCTTTTTCCAAACCGGTCTCGTTATCGTTTTGGACCGCCAAAGGGGTACTCGCCAATACCCAACCCAAGGAGGAACGGATATCGATCAGCGCCTGCGCTCCTTCAAAATCATCTAAATAAGTAGTAGTTTCCCCTTCAAAATCGGCATTTTTAGGGGAATTGGGCCGCAAGACGGCCACCTCCCCGCGCAGGGAAATATTGGAAGGCACATCGGTATCGATATTCGGTAGTTTATTGACCATTCGCGTCAAAAACGGAACTTCAGTAGAAAAGTTACCGTTCAATCCGAATACGGTATTGTTCACGGGCTCCACCCCAAAATTGGACTTCTGCGTCAAAGGGCGTTCGTTCAGGTTCAACAGCGTACCGCCGAGAACAAAATTTTCATTGAACTGGTGTTCTACATTGATTCCCGTAAAACGCCTGGTCTGCTGTCCGAAAACAGCGTTGTTTTCTACGGATATATTGATGGGGGTATTGGATGCCTCCAAAGTAGGGTCCAAGATCTGGACCGTACCTGCCTGATAATTGACGGTATAATCGATTCCTTCCTGTAACTGTCGCCCACCTGCGGTTACCCTTACCGAACCCCTTGGAACGTTGAACGCCCCTATGGGAATACCATTGGCACCTTCGGATTTGTACTGCCCCTTCATCAAAAATTTATTCTGTTCCGGGTTCTGCAGGGCTGCAGCCTTGGTCAACGCATACATGTCGCGGAACACATACCTGTTCTGGTTTTCATTGTAAGCGGTATCGTCGTCGTAACCGTCCTCATTATTGTTTGCCAGCACATCGAACAAAAACTCCCCAAAAGGCTCTACCTTGGAGAAAATAATGCGCCCGCCACGGGTATCCACCGTTATTCCGGGAACAAAGTCAAAAAAACCGTCCCCGCCGGGTTGGATATCATTGTAAACGTTCAGGCGATCCAAATTGAAAACATCCAACAAAATACGTTCTTGAAGCCCTTCCGGCCATCCCGTACCCGGACCTTCCTCCACAGGGGTAATATAGTTTCGGGGGGTGGGATCGGAAAAGAGAATGTTCATTCTAAAATCTTCCTGGCTCAATTGAAAAGCTCCGGTCGCATAAATGTTCTTCATCATCAGGTCCCAAATCGGATCTTCGATGTTGGTAATATTACTTTTCAGCAATTTTAAGACCAAGGTATTATTGTTGATGATAGGGGTTGCAGGGGTAGCGCCAGGAGTAATACTGGTCGCATCCAGTCCGCCGTTGGCAAATTCCCCTACCTGGTATACATCGCCGTTGAAGGTATATTGAAAAGCTACGCCAAGTACTTCGTCGTTACTCAAACGTTGGTTCAAAGAAATGTATCCCAACTGGGTATTAAAATCATAGTCCCTGCCCTGCTCCAATTTTCGTGCGTTTTCCAAAATGGCATAGTCGGTTCCTTGGCTTACCGAATATCCCGCATTAAAATTCGTCGTATTAAAACCACTATCGACGGTAGCGATATCCCGAATGGCATCGGTGAGCGCACCGCTGGCAGAACCTACAAGCTGGGGGTTAAAGGCATTTGCTTCGTTTCGCGGTAAATTTCCGGTGGTCACATCGGTACTGAAAAAGGTTAAGCCGGCCCCACCCAAACGCCCTATTCGGGTCTGTTCGGAGGATGCTTCCCCCAAATCCTGAATGGCCACTACGTTTCTTACGTTCAAGGTCTGTTGGCTTCGGTTGGTCACCCATACCTCCAATCGCGTGATCTGTATCTGGCTTTTGATGTATGGATAGTTTTCTAATGCCTCATCGTAATTGTCCCTAAAGTATTGGGATAGAAAAAAGTGCTTGTCCTCGTCATAGTCAAGGGCGGAAAGCGAAAAGTCGGTAAGCGTCCCCCCGCCTTGGGCCACCACGGTATTGTTCTGTGAACGTTGTTCGGAGAACACCGCGGTAACGGTAGTTTTCCCGAATTGGAGTTGTGTTTTTACCCCAAAGAGACTCTGGGCACCCTGGATGAGGGAGCTGTTCAATGGCATGTTCACATTACCCACCTCGATTTTTCGAATGATGTCGTCCTCCGTTGGGGTGTAATCCAATTTAACGATGTTCTGAAAGTCGAATGTAGCCTCCGTATCGTAATTGGCCGTCACTTGCAAGCGCTCCCCAATTTTTCCGAGCATGCTCAAACTAATGCGCTGATCGAAATCGAACGATAGGTTGGTACGGTTTCTTGGTGAGAGTGCGGGATTGTCATTTTTCTGCCAAATCACACCGAGGTCCATTGCCACCGAACCTTGCGGAATGACCTCAATGGTATTTCCCCCAAAAACGGACTGGAAAAAATTGTTGTTTACATAAAAGTTGGGCAACAGATTTTTTCGTGCCTCCTCACTACCCTCTTTTTTACCGGAAAAAGCATCCACTTTTTCCTTAAAGTAGTCTTTGATGCCCTCTTCGCGCATCAACTCGAAGTACTGTTCCGGTGTCAACATAACTGGATACCCGATATCGAAATCCCCTACTTTTTCGGAATAGACGTAAGCGTCCAAATTTGGATTATACACGTATTTAGAAACGATGCTCTGGGGGTTGCCCATCACCATTTTACCCAGATCAAAACCAGTTTTGACCGAATCTTGCTGTTGCGCAAGGGAGTCGACCTCCTGTGGGTTCGTTTCCGGATTTTCCTGTGCGTTCGAAATACCCGTGACTATGCTACATAGCACGAATAGAAGAATACCCTTAAATGAAGATTTAAGTATTGTTTTTGCCCCTGTTTTCAATGTATTTACAAATTTTTAAGCGTGCGTTTTATGATGTCTTCCACGCTTAGAGAGGCGTCTTGGGCAAGTACTTTGTCGACAACCTTTTCAGACTGTTTCCGGACAAATCCAAGGACCTCTAAAGCTGATAACGCTTCATCTTTATTTGTATTGTTCGAAGGAAGGGAAACTTCGTCAATATCGTATATTTTTAGAATTTTATCCTTTAGATCCAGGATGACCCTTTGGGCCGTTTTCGCACCGATTCCCTTTACGCCTTGAATGGTTGCCACATCCCCCCCGGCAATGGCATCGCGCACCTGAACAGGGGTCAACGAGGAGAGCATGGTGCGCGCCGTACTGGAACCGATACCCGATACGGACAATAGCAACCGGAATATTTCACGTTCCGACTTTTCGGAAAACCCGAACAGTGTATGGGAGTCTTCCTTTACCTGAAGGTGGGTAAATACCCGAATGGCCTCCTGTTCTTCTATTCTCGAAAAGGTGTGCAACGATATGTTTACAAAATATCCGACTCCCCCACACTCGATAACGAGATAGGTCGGATTTTTTTCCACTAATTTCCCTGATAAATGTTCGATCATTCCCTTGTACTGGTTTTAGTTTGGTTCGGTAGGCCGGGCGGAGCCTTATTTTCCCGTTTTGGCTTTTTTCCTTTTTTCGCGCTCCTGTGCATCGATAACGGCCACCGCCGTCATATTGACCATTTCGTCCACACTTGCCCCAAGTTGTAGAATGTGGACCGATTTTCGTAACCCCACCATTATCGGGCCGATGGAGTCGGATTTATTCAGTTCCTTTAAAAGCTTATAGGTAATGTTCGCCGCTTCCAAATTCGGAAAGATCAACGTATTCACTTTTTTACCCGCCAATTTGGAAAACGGAAACTGGCTTTGGTGCAGCTCTTTGTTCAATGCAAAATCGATCTGGATCTCACCATCGACCACCAAATCGGGGTTACTGTTGTGCAAAATGCGCAACGCCTCCCTAACTTTGGTCGCGTGTGGATGTGTAGACGACCCAAAATTGGCGTAGGACAGCAAGGCCAAAACCGGTTCAAATCCAAAGGTCGATGCTACATTGGCCGTCATTTGCGCGATTTCAGCAATTTCCTCGGCATTGGGGTCGATGTTGATAGAGGTATCGGCAAGGAACAACGGGCCTCTGGAAGTAATCATGATATTGACCGTGGATACTCTACGCACGTTGGACGCTCTTCCGATCACTTCAAAAATCGGTTTTACTACTGTGGGATATGCCCTTGAATAACCGGATATCATGCCATCGGCATCGCCCTCCAAAACCATCATGGCACCAAAATAGTTTCGTTCCCGCATTTTTATTTTTGCGCTAAAAAGCGTGGTGCCGCTTCGGTGCCGCTTTTCCCAGAATTTGGTCGCATAGCGCAATCGGGCCACATCGGCATCATGGCCGTTGGGGTCTACAATGGTCACATCGGCATCGAATTCGAGTTCTTTTTTAAGTTCCTTTATGGTCGCTTTGTTCCCGAGAAGTATGGGTATGGCGATGCCTTCATCATAAGCGATCTGCGCGGCCTTGAGCACATCGATCTGATCAGCTTCCGCAAAAACGATTCTTTTGGCGTTTACCTTTGCCCTATTATGAAGGAGTCGTACTACTTTATTATCGTTCCCCGAACGTTGTAACAGTTCTTCCCGGTAACGGTCCCAGTCTTCGATCGGGGCTTTGGCCACGCCACTTTCCATTGCCGCTTTTGCCACTGCAGGCGGTATTTCGGCAATCAAACGCTGATCAAAGGGTTTTGGAATAATGTAATCGGTGCCAAAGGTCAACCGTGTTTCGCCGTAGGCAATGTTCACCTGTTCCGGCACGGGTTGCCGTGTAAGCTCGGCCAACGCCTTTACGGCAGCCATTTTCATCGCTTCGTTTATGGTAGTGGCCCTAACATCCAAGGCTCCCCTAAAAATAAACGGGAAACCCAATACATTGTTCACTTGGTTCGGATGGTCCGAGCGGCCCGTGGCCATAATGATATCTTTTCTGGTCTGAATCGCCAGATCATACCGTATTTCAGGATCGGGATTGGCCATGGCGAATACAATTGGGTTTTTGGCCATGCTCAATAACATTTCGGACGACACGATATTGGCGATGGAGAGCCCTATAAACACGTCGGCGTCTTGCATGGCCTCGGCAAGGGTATCGATCTTGCGTGCTGTAGCGAACTCCAATTTTGCAGGCGATAGGTTTTGGGCATCTTTCCGAATGACCCCCTTACTGTCCAACATCACAATATTTTCCGACCGCGCTCCAAATGCTTTGTACAATTTGGTACAGGAAACTGCAGCAGCTCCGGCCCCACTGATGACGATCTGTACTTCTTCGATCTTTTTTTCGGCGAGTTCCAGGGCGTTCAGCAGCGCAGCGGCAGAAATTATGGCCGTACCGTGCTGATCATCATGCATTACCGGAATATCGAGCTCCGCTTTTAGGCGACGTTCGATTTCGAAAGCTTCCGGCGCCTTGATATCCTCCAAGTTGATGCCGCCAAAGGTTGGCGCGATCATTTTCACCGTTTCAACAAATTTATCGACATCCTTGGTATCCACTTCGATATCCATACTGTCCAGATCGGCAAAAATCTTAAACAACAGACTTTTTCCCTCCATAACCGGTTTGGAAGCTTCGGGGCCGATATCTCCTAGCCCCAACACGGCAGTACCATTGCTGATCACCGCTACAAGGTTTCCTTTAGCGGTATATTTATAAACATTGTCCTTGTCCTTGCTAATTTCCAAACATGGCTCGGCAACTCCGGGGGAATAGGCCAACGCCAAATCGCGCTGGGTGGCATAGGGTTTTGTCGGTACGATCTTGATTTTTCCCGGTTGGGGTTTCGCGTGGTAGACCAAAGCTTCCCTGCGCTGCTTCCTTTTGCTCATGTAACGTTATTTATCCTAAAACAAATTTAGGGGTATTGTTCCAATAAAAACACCTTCGTTCCAAAAGGTTTTATATGACAATACTATCGTCATCCTTGGGCAGGTTTAAGCGAAAAGCGAGGACACCGGCGATAATAAAGAATACGCCACCAAAGATGATGGCATTGACCGCTTCGTTGTTCAACACATTTTTGATGATTGGCCCAAAACTGACCGTTTGGATCAGCATGGGTATCACGATCATCATATTAACGATACCCATATACACGCCCCGGCGTTCTTCGGGTATTACCCGCGAAACCATGGCATAGGGTATTCCCATCATTGCGGCCCAACCGATCCCGAACAACACCATGGGCAAGAGCAGCAACCATTGATTCGTAATATAGGGCATGCTCAGCATGGCGATTCCCGTTAAAAACAGACAGCCCACATATACCAATTTCGACCCTAGCTTTGCCGCTATCGGGACCAAGGCCAGGGCGACGATCATGGTTACAAAATTATAGGTCCCGTTCATCAGCCCAGTTTGGGCCAATGCCTGTTCGGAAACGGCCTGTATGTTTTGGGCAAAGCCCATATCCTCCGCACTGATCTGTGCCCCATCCTTACAGGCCTTCATTAAGCCTTCAAATTTTTCGGTATCGGAATTACTGATGCCATACAAGCTTTTCCTCAGCATGGGGGTGATAAACTGCCAGTACACAAAAAGGGCATACCATTGAAAAAAGTAGACCGCGGCAAGTTTCCAAAGAAAGCCCGGCATACCACCGATAGCGTCGGCCGCCTCGATAAAGGGACTAAGAACATCCCCCAACCTTTTCAATGTGCTGTTGTTCGGGTTCTTTTTGATCATTCGGTACAACACGAACAACCAGATGAAAGCAATGACCAGCACCACGATTACCCAAAGATTGATATCGGCATATAGTTCCGGAGAGATTTCCGCAATAAGGTAGCCCAATGCCAAGGGTACCGAAAATATGACCAACAACACGCTCACTATTTGAATAAGCGGATTGGGCTTGTCCTTATTGAATTCCTGAATTTCCTTGAACTCTTCCTCCGTAGGTGGTATTTCGGGTGTTTTCCACATGGACCATAATACGGTACCTATGGAGGCAAAAGCTCCTAAAAAGAAGGAATAGTATACCCATTTCGGAATGGAAGAAACCACTTCGACCCCGCTACTGCAGAGTTCGGTCGCTTCAGAGGGAACGCTGAACCAATCTTGAAAAAGAAAAAGGGAGAAGTTGGCGAGGGTTATTCCCGCCCCTACGAACAAACTTTGCATCTGGTATCCAAAGGTCAACTGTTCATCGGGCAGTTTATCCCCTACAAAAGCCCTGTAGGGTTCCATTGCGGTATTGTTCCCAGCATCCAAAATCCACAAAAGCCCTACGGCGAACCATAATTCGGGACTAAAAGGAAAGGCGAACAGACACAAACTGGCCAAAATGGCCCCTATCAAGAAAAAAGGTTTTCTACGACCGCCCCATTTGGGAGACCAGGTTTTGTCGGATATCGCCCCGATTATAGGTTGGATGAGCAGACCGGTTACCGGTCCTGCGAGATTGAGCAATGGCAACTCATCGTGATGGGCCCCTAAAAATGAAAAAATGGGATTGACCGCCGTCTGCTGCAGTCCAAAACTGAATTGAATTCCGAAAAATCCAACGTTCATATTCCATATTTGCCAAAAACTTAACCTCGGTTTTTTTATTTTCATAATCTAAGCGTGTGGTATCGTCGAACAAAAAACTGCCCAACAAGATAGTATTTTTAACGCTCCATTTGCCAAATACCCCTTTAAAAAGAACGCTTTAGGGAACTAAAACGTTTTCGTAACTACCCGAACCGGTTTTACCAGTGCGCACGACCGTCCTCAAAAATCGTTTGGACCTTACCGCCATTGTTATTAAAACCTGCGAATTTTTAACTGTATCGCTTCAAGAATTATCCGTATTGCAAAAGCCTATCTATCGTTTCTTCTCAGCTGTCTAGAAATGCGAAAACCCCTGTCCATATTAGTGAACAAGGGTTTTCAATTGTACTTGGGTAAACTTTTAAATAGGCTTTACTCGATCACGATTTTTTCCGTTCTCACATTTGTGCCGGCACTACTGACCTGCATTAAATGAACGCCCGTTGGCAAGTTGCCTACAGCAACTTTTTCACCAGCGATCATATTGTCACGCTCCATTAATAAACGACCGTCCAAGCTAAAGATTTTGACGGAGAACTCATCCAGCCCCTCTATGCTGATAAAGTCAGTGCTAGGGTTGGGGAAGGAGGCAAATTCATATTCGCCCTCTGGTGCCAAACTTGCTTGAAGATTACTTCCATTTGTCTCACCGGTATACTCGAGCGTCCATTTCTGCGATGACCAAGACGTGTTCTCGGCATGTACCTTGGCATTACCCCCATTTTTATCGGTGTCCGCCGTTAGGTTGTTCTTCCCCCACTGTACTTCCAAGCGGTAGATACCACCATCTTTCTTCAATTTCCATTTTTGGGACGACCACCCTGTATTCAAGTTGTTCAATGTCACGTTCGCATTATTTTTATCTCCTGTCGCGTGAAGGTATTTTCCGCCCCATCGGCAGTAAAAACGATATACACCATTGCTAACTTTTTTAGCCACCCACTGTTGCGACCATTGACTGTTGTCTTTGTTGGCCAAATCGACATTCGAACCAGCTTTATCATTGGTAGCGTGCAAATATTTACCACCCCAGCTACATTTCAACCGATAAATACCATTCTCGATCAAGTCATTACCGCCACTTGGAGGGGGAGTAGGATTGCTACTTTCCGCTACCCGTTGCATGTCATTGCCGGTCAACGTAAAGCGCCCTCCCGAATCAGGTCCTACTTCTGCGCCGACCTCGGTAAAATAATAATACACGTCAGGTGCTATACCTTTGCTCCTCCATGCTTCCCAAAGACAATCGATATCGGTGGTTCCGGAAGTACGTGGTGAATTTCTCCAGCATCGGATGGAACGCCCTAAAATTTGGTACTCGCAATCGTACATTTTATAGGTAGATCCAGAACAATTAGGGGTTTCACCAATATATTTGCACCAGCTTGCGTAATTATTCTCCTCGTACGATTTTTCATGAACATACAATTCATAAAGGTTGTCGGTACGCCAATCACAGTCGTCGGTCGTTTTTCCCCATGAAACGATAGCCAACCGATGATTGCCATATGCATTGGAAAAACTTCCATTGTAGGATACCTTAAAATCCTTGGTATTCGAAAGTCTGTAATTTTTATCGCAGAATCCTTCTTTTTCCAAAAGTAATTGTGACCAGGCACCGGTATTCGACCAGTCCCATTGTGCCCAGGTAACACAGTTGTTGTACGACACGCAGTCGTTGCTCCCCATGGCCCCTCCGTTAAAAACGGCCATTTGAACGACCCAATCGCCACAGTCTTCTTTTTTTGATTGGCCGCACCATCCCGCAGCGAACATTTGAGTGCCAAAACAACCTAGGAACACCCATAAAAACAAATTGCTTAAACGTTTAAATTTCATGATAAATTGATTTAATGGTTAAGGAGTTATTTAGATTGTAAAAAAATTGGTCGGTACTATTAAAAAGTTATTAAAACTACATATAAAGCATGAATACTACAAAATTTTTGTTAAAAAATTTTCAATTTAACTTTTTCACCCCTACAAAAACCACTGAAAAAAATATGATAAAAATATGTTTGAATTCGGGATAACCCACTGCCAAAAAGGGTATTACAAAAATTTGAGAAATTATGCTTTCGACAACTCTAGAAGTACGCTTTCCAAATCGGAAAGTTTCATATCAAAATGGCTTGTTGGGGGTGCGGGAGCACGATATGCCCGTAATGCACCCTGCTTGTCGAAAATAAAATAGGCCGGGTAGGTGTTTATTTTATAGAAGTTCAAAAAGGAAGCTTTTTCAGGATTCTTAATGTAATAATGGTCTTCTTTCATTTCGCTCAAACCCCTTATCTGATCCCACAATCCATCCGTTTTATCAGTAAGCGCCACCTGGACCACTTTTACCGGTTCCTTTTCGAACCTTCTCTTCAATTTTTTAACCGAAAACTTTGGGCGATAGGGATAATCGGGATACCAATCCACCAACCAAACCTCTAAATAGACCACCTCGCCCTTATAGGTGTCCAACATCTCGTTAAAAGACAGCGTTTGGGCTTCCGGTGTTTCCAATTGTAGACCGGCAAAGGTGCTACCGGAAACCTGAAACAGGGTTTCTTTTTGTTCGTTGTAGGCGTTGATCGCTTTTTCGACCGAGCGTTTGGCACTGCTACTCGCTACAACATCCCGAAACGTTTTATGCTTTTCCTCATCATACTTCTTGGAAAAACGCAACTGGTTCGCTAAAAACTTCGCCAGTACATGATCTCTGGTATCTCCGGAAAGGGAATCGCGGGTGAACCGCCACATTTCTTCTTCAAGATCAAATCCCTGAACAGTATCTTTCGACGCCAATCTTCCTCTTACATACCCAATGACATCCTGCAAATACCGGTGGGACGGCAACTTTTCGTCCGACATAAATTTTTTTGGGTCAAAGGCGTCTTTTACTTTGGAAGGAAGCGCTGTTTGCAAAAGACTGTCTTGATTGCCCCGGGCCAACAAGGTCGCATAGTCGCGTAGGCTGGTATCATAAAAAACAGCGTCGTCTACCGTAATATAACGCTTAAATTCTTTGGAGAGTCGGTATTGTGTACGCATTCGTTTTCGTTCGTTCAACGTAACCTCGAGTCCTTCGATAAATTCCTGCAATGATGGCCGATCCCGCTTAGAACGCGCCACAAACCCTTCGTTCCAAAGCCCTTTCAACTCAAGATCGTACAAATACCGATTGTTCTCCGCACCTTCTCCGGAAAACGATATGGAATCTTTATCGAGGGTTATTTGTAGTTGATCATCGGGCAACAAACAGATGTAGTGAAAAAAGTCGCCATGGATAAGCGCCCCGGTAGTTAAGGTGTCTACCGAAAAATCAAATGTAAACGCTCCATTTTCATCCATATCGGCAAAATAGGTCTTCTTTTCGGCAAGGATAGGATTCCCGATAAGGTTGATCATCCGCACATTGCTTAAACGTTTATCCTGTGAGACCCCGTTAACCATGGCGGCAGCCTGTTTTTGATCTTCGTCACAGGAGATGAACAACAGCGTAAAACAAAAAGATACTAGAATTTTTAACTCTTTCATGCGATATAATATTTAAACGGAATGCCTATATTTCGAAAAAATAGCGGTGTTTTTAAACTCAACTTAATACTGATCTGTTCAAAAATACCTAAAATTAAATAAGCAGCTTTGAAAAAAAACAACGCCCCCATTAACTCCCTAAAGCACAGAGCAAACCGCACATTTAAAAAGACATTTAAACGTTTATCCGATAACAATTTATGGCTTAAAACGGCATTTGTACTATCGGTCGTCTTCTTTTTTACGGCCTGTACGCCAAAGGGCGAAGAAAAGAAGGGACCCAAAACTGTCAGTAGTACGGTAGCGCCGCAACGAACCGTGGCCGCTATTGTGGAAGGGGACACTATTTTCTTGGAAACCATAGATGAACTGGCAAAAAAAGAATTGTACGAGGTTCGTAGTGAAGTATTGTTCGATCAGGTGACACAGACGATTCTCAACAAAGAGGCCAAAGCCAAGGGAATTAGCAATGAAGCACTTATTGCCAATGAAATAACGGCCAAGCTCCAGCCGATTTCCGAACAGTCCATTGTAGGTTATATGCAGGAAGGCTATGGTTTTAGCGGAACGGCAGATCCGAACTCGAAACTGTACCGCGAGTCAAAAGAATTTTTGGAAAACGAACAATTCGAAAAAGCACAGGCAGCGTACATAAAAGACTTGGTGGCCACTAAAACCGATATCCGAATTTTATTAAAAGACCCGGTATCTACAGAAACCGTGGACCTTCGTGAAATGGTGAGCTACTCTAGGGGAAATCGAGCGAGCCCCATAAAAGTTGTGGTCGTTTCCGACTACCGTTGCGAAAGTTGCAGAAAGGTCCATGAAGCACTGGAACCGCTCTATGCAAAATATGAGCATGCCGTAGAATTTTATGCGGTACTGTTCACCGAGAGCATGACATTTGCAGAACGTGCCAGTATGGCCGCCGGGGAACAGGGCAAGTTCTGGGAAATGCACGATCTGCTGTTCAAAAACCAAGACGTCCTCAACGATACTATGATCCGTGGGTTTGCCGTACAACTAGGACTCGATATGGAGATTTTTGACATGGACGCGGAAAGTGATGCGGTCGTGAACATCATCAATTCCAATATTGAAATGCTCCGATCGAACGGCATCGTTGGCGTACCCACCATCATCATCAATGATAAACTGGTGCCACAGGGATATGGCGTACCACATATCGAAGCCATCCTCAAAAGAATGGTCGCTAAAACGCAGTAGTTGGAATCTTTTTTGAAGCCATAAGGAAACATGATACCATTTCTAACGTAACATTACCCAAGTAAAAATGGTATTACTTTTTTAAAAAATCGATATTTCTTTGGAGTCCTTCGAACTTTGTTCGCTTGACCGCGGATTTTTTGAAGACCTTCTGAAAGACATCACGGGTGATTTCTTCCCAATCTTTTTTGGACATGGAAAGCAATTCCGGGTGGGGATCAAAAAGCGGTTCTTGATGGGGTTTTGAAAAACGGTTCCAAGGGCAAACATCCTGGCAGACATCGCAACCGAACATCCAATCGTCAAAACTTCCCTTAAATTCCCCAGGAATACTACTTTTCAGTTCGATAGTAAAATAGGAGATGCATTTGCTACCATCCACCACGTAGGGTTCGGTAATCGCCTCGGTAGGGCAGGCATCGATACAAGCGGTACAAGTGCCACAGTGGTCGGTTACAGGGGCATCGTACGCCAGCTCCAAATCCACAATCAGTTCGGCGATAAAATAGAACGATCCTACTTGTTGCGTTAGCAGGTTACTGTGTTTTCCGACCCAACCCAGTCCGCTTTTGGCGGCCCAGGCCTTGTCCAATACCGGTGCGGAATCCACGAAAGCCCGCCCGTTCACTTCCCCGATGGCTTCGCTAATGAATTCCTGTAATTGGCGCAGTTTCGATTTGATCACATGGTGGTAATCCTGCCCGTAGGCATATTTGGAAATCTTGTAATTCTCCGTTTCCGGTGATGCCTCCGGATAGTAATTCAACAAGACCGAAATAACGGATTTTGCGCCATCTACCAGCAAGCGCGGATCGAGCCTTTTATCGAAATGGTTTTCCATGTACCCCATTTCTCCATGCATATTTTTCTCCAGCCATTTTTCCAATCTCGGGGCCTCTTCCTCCAAAAAATCGGCTTTGGAAATACCACAGGACAAAAACCCAAGCCGTTTTGCCTCGGTTTTGATCAGTTGCGTATGTTTTTCTTTTAAACTCAAATTATCGTTGAGGGACTTTTTCTTAACCCATCGCCAGCCAAGTTGGAGGTAGGCACCAAACCTATCACCAATTCAGTACCACAGCTGGGCCAAGGGCTACCCAAGTAATACCATTTTAACGTTGCCCAAAGATACCTTTTTGATCTTGATATCGGTCCGCTCCTTTTATCCATAGTACCCAAGATCGCTCCTAGAACTTCGGAATACTAGTTTCCAGCGACTGACAGCTAGTTCTATTGCCTGAAAAATACACCTATGGCTTTTGGAAAAGTTCTTTCATGCATTAAAAAACAACGGAAAGCTGTAACAATTCTCATTTTTGACTACTAACGGAAGGTAGCCAATAGCGATAATATATGATTGAAATTAAAAACCTGACCAAATCCTTCCAACTAAAAAGTGGTAAGGGATTTAAAAAAGAGACCGTTACGGTAAATGCCGTGGACGACATTTCCTTTACCTGTCGTCCCGGAAGAATTTTTTCATTGTTAGGGCCCAACGGCGCGGGCAAAACCACCACCTTAAGAATGATCGCCGGAATTATCGACCCCACTTCGGGTACCGCAACGGTCGATGGTGTGTCCCTTTCCAATGGAGCGGACGAAATCAAAAAAAGGATCGGTTTTCTAACAGGTTCTACCGGATTGTACGAACGTTTGAACCCCGACGAAACCATCGATTTTTTTGGGAAAATTTATAAGTTGCCCGCAGCACAACTGCAAGAACGAAAAGAGTATTTGTTCGAAAAGCTGGGCATTAACGCCTTCCGTAAAAAAAGGGCGGGCCAGATGAGTACCGGTATGAAACAAAAAGTGTCCATTGCCAGAACATTGATCCACGACCCCGAGGTTCTCATATTCGACGAACCTACTTCCGGACTCGATGTCATCACCGCCGATAGTATTATCGATTTGATCCGGGAATCCAAGGCCAACAACAAGACCGTGATCTTTTCCTCCCACATTATGAGCGAGGTGGACCTCTTGTGCGACGATCTGGCAATTATCAATAAAGGAGCCATCATTTATAACGACTCTTTTGACGCGTTTAAAAATGACATGCAGGCCGACAATCTCACCCAAGAGTTCATTAACCGTATTAACCGATCTTAGACCATGAACGATTTACTACTTATTATAAAAAAAGAACTCTCGGAACTGTTAAGGGACAAAAAGACGATTATCAATTCCATTGTGCTGCCTACGCTCTTGGTTCCCATTTTGTTGTTCGGGGTGTTCAAGGTCACCAAAATGATCAGCAAGAGCGAAAGCCGAAAGACCGTAAAAATTGGTTTGGTAAACGCTCCACAGGATTTTGTGACCCTTGTTAAAAAAGACACGTTGAACCGCATTACACACTACGACGAATCCATCGATTTTAAGACCCTGATCGCCGACGATTCCATACAGACCTCAGTTGTTTTTCCTGCGGATTGGAAACGGCAAATGGATAGTCTGGCCACTGCTTCCGTCGCCATATACCGTAACGGAACCAAAGAGAACGTTAACCAAAGGGTGACCGCTATGTTGGAAACCTATAATGCCGGATTAAGGGAAGGGCGTATTGCACAATTGCAGATTCCCATTGCGAAAATGACTCCCTTTAAAGAAAATTATATTGAGGTGAGCGAACAGAAAGAGCTTATCGGAAAACGTATCGGTGGCTTTATCCCTTACCTTTTTATCTTGACCATGTGGGGTGGCTGTTTGTTGGCGGCCATAGACCTGGTTACGGGAGAGAAAGAACGCAAGACCATAGAAACCACGCTATCCCTACCCATTTCCAAATTTAAGGTACTCTTGGGCAAGGCCATTGTGGCGTCCATTCTAGGTTTCGTCCCTGCACTGTTGAACCTTATTGGACTTATTGTCGGCCTCAAACTGATTTCCGACATTCCCGATACTTTTAAGACGGCCCTCAATGAGATGCTCTCTTTTCAATCCGTAACCATGATCATGCTGTTGCTGATTCCGTTCGCCTTGTTTCTGGCCGGTTTTATTATTGCTTTGGTTGCGGGCGCCTCAACGTTTAAAGAGGCCCAAAGTAAAGCGACCCCCATCATCATGCTCATCATCATTCCATTGGTGCTAGCCATGATGCCGGGCATCGAACTTACCTGGGCTACCGTACCCATACCGGTATTGAATATCGGGCTAGGCGTAAAAGATATCATGGCGGGCACTATCGACATGCTGCAGTATGTTGCCATTCTGCTCTCACTGGTCGCTTTTGCAATCGCCGCGATTTATTTTAGTTATCGGAAGTTTTCCGATGAAAATGCGATTTTGAAGTAATGCACATGCTCAGGAGGTGAAACAAAACGTAGTGAACTTGTCCCTACAAGCACTTCTAAAAACATCTTGGCCCGGTCCTCGACAGGCTCGGACTGACAGGACGTTTGTTATTTGGTGGTATGGTCTCTTCATCTGTACTCTTTCAGCGTAGCGGTATTTTTCAATTAACAATGAACAATTAGCAATTAACAGTGGTTAGTGGTTAGTAAAAAGTAATTGGTAAAAAGTGGTTAGGAGCAATTCTAGTTTTGAATTTAATATTTGAGCTTGAATTTGATTTTTGTATTTGTATTTGACACTTGAACTCGTCTTTTCTCCTTGTTCCTTCAGCGAAGCGGTCTTTTTTCAATGAACAATGAACAATTAGTAATTAACAATGGTTAGTGGTTAGTAGTTGGTAAAAAGTGGTTAGTGGCAATTCTAGTTTTGAATTTGATATTTGATATTTGAGCTTGAACTTGACACTTCAACTTCCCCTATTCCCTAGGCTCAAATTTCACCGGTACACTTTCGGGCTTTAGGGAAATCAATGGATTTAGCACCACTTCGTCCAAGGAGGTGGAGAGCCGAAACTTTTTCACCAAAATAGCTACGGTCATGATCATTTCGTACATCGCAAAATTGTTGCCCACGCACATGCGCGGTCCGGCACCGAACGGAAAATAGTAATCCGAAAAGTCCTTTTTATTGGATACGTGGAAGCGCTCCGGTCGAAAATCATCAGGATTTTCCCAAAATTCGGTATGCCGGTGCAGCTCGTAAATACTCATCAACCAAACGGTCCGTTTTTTAAAATGATGTCCGTCAATGGTGTCATCATCCAAACTCACCCTGTCGATCACATATACCGGCGGATACAGTCGCATCGATTCCTCGATGCATTGTTTGGTAAAGGGCAACGCCCCTAAACTGGCCATCAGGTCTCCATTTTCAAAATCCGTTTCCTTGGCCTCGTTGTACAGTTTTTCTTGGATTTCGGGATGTTTGGCCAACAAAAACAGGGTAAAACTTAAGGTATTTGCAGTGGTTTCGTGCCCCGCGGTAAATAAGATCAATACTTCATCGATCAACTGTTTTCGCGGCATGGGCGTACCATCTTCGTATCGCGCTTGCAACAACATATCCAGCAGGTCGTCTTTCTCCGTATCGGAATCGACACGTTCCTGTATGATCTCGTTCAATAGGTGCTGCGCATCCTTGGAAAGTTCCAAATGATGATTGATCGCTCCCGTAAGTTGAAACCACCATTTCAGATAGGGTTGCCGCATCTCCTTGATCAACATTTTTTGATTGGTGGTGGTAATGTCCTGTAGTTTACGCATTCGCGCCCGAATGTCCCCGGCACTAAAAAGCGATTTTGCCACTACTTGAAATGCCAAATCGCCCATAAGCGGAAATACGTTCATCGGTTTTCCGGTAGGCACTTCGGACAATTCTTCCGTTATGGCTTCCAGCATCATTCCCAACAGCCCTTCCAACTTTTTTTTGTGAAATGCGGGTTGTACCATTCTGCGGTGTACCCGCCAGAATTCTCCGTTAGAGGTCAAGAGTCCCCTACCGATATATTTGGCTAGGTCTTTTGTCTGCAAGGAAGACTTATGATAGTTCTTTTGGTTTTTCTGCAAAATGTGTTTGATGGTAGTCGCGTTGCGGGTAAAAACCACCTTGTTGCCCATCCCGATGTTTACCATAAAGGTGTCCCCGTACTTCTCAAAATTCTCATTGTGAAAGGGCAACGGATTGGATAAAATGCGTTTCCGGTTTTTGAAAACCGTTAATTGGGATACCGAAACCAAGGGTTTTTGCATAGTGGGGGATATTTTGGTAGGTGTTGTTTTAAAAGTGGACAACTTTTTCATAAACTACCTTTATATATTGAAGCGGTATTAAAAAAGTCCAGGTTGGGTTCCTCCCTTGATCCTGCCCAAATGTTTGTAGGCCAACTCGGTCACTTCCCGACCCCTTGGGGTGCGCATGATAAACCCTTGTTGGATCAAAAAGGGTTCGTACACTTCCTCTATGGTTTCCGAACTTTCCGAAACGGCGGTGGCCAAGGTGGTAATGCCGACCGGGCCTCCTTTAAATTTGTCGATGATGGTGGTCAAAATCTTATTGTCCATTTCGTCCAGACCGTGCGCATCAACATTCAGCGCTTTCAGACTAAATTTTGAAATAGCCATATCAATATTTCCATCTCCCTTAATCTGTGCAAAATCGCGTACCCTTCGCAACAACGCGTTGCAAATTCGCGGTGTACCTCGGCTCCGCCCAGCGATTTCAATAGCCGCCTCATTGGTAATGGGCACTTTTAATATTTCGGCACTACGTTCCACAATGGTGGACAACAATTCGGTAGAATAGTACTGCAAACGGCTTTGAATCCCAAAACGGGCCCGCATGGGGGCCGTAAGCAACCCGGAGCGCGTAGTGGCCCCGATCAACGTAAAAGGATGTAGGTTGATCTGCACGGAGCGCGCATTGGGTCCCGTTTCGATCATAATATCAATTTTATAGTCCTCCATGGCCGAATACAAATACTCTTCTACGACCGGACTCAAACGGTGGATCTCGTCGATAAACAATACATCACGTTCGTCAAGGTTGGTCAACAGCCCGGCAAGATCACCGGGCTTGTCCAACACCGGACCCGAAGTGATTTTTATGCCCACGCCCAGTTCGTTGGCCAAAATGTGGGCCAAGGTGGTCTTTCCCAAGCCGGGAGGTCCGTGGAACAAGGTATGGTCCAAGGCCTCACCACGTTGGTTGGCCGCCTGAACAAAAACCTTTAAGTTTTCCAACACCTGTTCTTGACCGGTAAAGTCGTCAAACGTTATTGGTCTCAACGCTCTTTCGATATCGAATTCTTCGTTGGAAAAGCCTTCCGTAGTCGGGTCTAAATGTTCATTCATCCTTACAAATATACTGGAAATAGCGATAGTTATAAAGGGGCAATGTATACCAAGTTCCGCTGCCGAACGTTGTAAAGTACGGGCACCTTGCTTACGCATAAAATTCGTAAATTCAGACAGGGCAAGACCAACACTGATTTTACCGGTAAACCCATCTGAAAAACGGAAACCTGCCATTCACATAAAATACACGAATGAAAAAAAGTACTTACTCTCCCGGCGTTTTACAATACATCCCTTTTTTCTATGTGATATGGTCCGATAACCTGGTATCGGCCTCGGAACTGAACGTAGTTCAAAAAGCCATAGGCGAGGACAGCTCCCTTGACCCGGCGGACCGTAAAACCTTGAACGGACTGCTGGACGTAAACCGGCCACCGTCCGATACGGAACAAAAGCAATGGAAGCAACTGATAAGCAATTCCAAAGTGCATTTGGTGGAGCGTGATACCTATCCCTTGGCCACTTTTAGCCAAAACGTGGTCTGCCATTACGAAGCACAGTGCCCGTTTAACGAACAGCTTAAACATATAGAGGTCAACTTGGGCATACAACCCAATCACTATAATCATTTGTTCGATGTGGCAGTAACCCATGAGGTCACTTCCAATTTCTATGACGCAAAAGAAATCGACATCCTCTTGAAAGGGAAGCATGCAAATGTAATCGATACCTTCCGTGCCGTGCTTGACGACCCTATTTTTAAATGGGACATTCATCGGACCAAGGAGGAGTTTCGGGAAGTCGTATTAAAACAGGTGCAATTTTTGGCCTACAAAGGATACGGGGCCATGGCCTACCCCGAAGCTTACGGAGGTGCCATGGACATGGAAGGTTATGCCACCATTTTTGAAAATATGATGTATGTTGATGGTAGCCTCACCATCAAATTTGGTGTTCAGTTCGGACTGTTTGGCGGCAGTATACAGAAGTTGGGGACCAAGAAACACCACGACCGGTATTTACAAAAAACCGGGGAAGCCAAGTTATTGGGTTGTTTTGCCATGACCGAAACGGGACACGGTTCCAATGTTCGCGGAATTAAAACGACCGCCGTTTACGATAAGGGCACTGACAGTATCATTATCCATACCCCAGGAAAAAATGACAACAAGGAGTATATCGGTAATGCGCTGCATTCCAAAATGGCATCGGTATTTGCGCAATTGATCGTTGACGGAAAAAATGAAGGCGTGCATGCCATATTGGTACCCTTGCGGGATGCCGATCACCAACTGCTCCCCGGTGTCAGGGTCGAGGACAACGGATACAAACTCGGACTTAACGGAGTGGACAATGGTAAAATATGGTTCGATCAGGTTTCGGTACCGCGAGAAAACCTGTTGAACAAATATGGTAACATAACCGAAGCGGGGACCTACTATTCGGAAATCAAAAACCCGAACAAACGATTTTTCACCATGTTGGGCACTTTAGTCGGCGGACGCATTTGCGTGGCCCGAGCGGGTTTGGGTGGCGCTAAAATGGCCTTGGCCGTTGCCGTAAAACACGCCTTAAAAAGAAGGCAGTTCAATGACAGCATCAAGGTACAGGAAGATCTGTTGATGGATTATCCATCACATCAGTTGCGATTGACCCCCTTGGTGGCAAGTGCCTACGTGTATCAGATTACCCTCGATAAAATGATGGCGGTCTACTGTGACGATTCCCAACCGGACAAGCGAAAGGTGGAGACCCAGGTAGCCGGTCTAAAATCGATCATTACCTGGTATGCCAACGATGCCATACAGGAATGTAGGGAGGCATGTGGCGGAAAAGGATACTTGATCGAGAACCGAATTGCCGATCTGAAGGGCGATGTCGATATTTTCACCACCTTTGAAGGGGACAATAATGTATTGCTGCAACTGGCGGCCAAAGGGGTGCTCTCCGATTTTAAGGCCGAATTCAACAGTGCCGGTTTTACGGCAGTATTAAAATTGTTGGGCAGCCGTTTGAACGACAAGTTCAATACCATGAACCCTGCCTATACCAATAAAGTGGACAAGGACCATTTGTACAATCCAAAATTTCACAAACATGCCTTTGACTACCGTACCCGTAGGCTCACCTACACACTTGCCATGCGTATTCGTAACTACATCAAAAAAGGGATGCCCTCATACCAAGCCTTCCTAAAGGTACAGAGCCATTTATTAATGTTGGGAAAGGCGTACAGTGTTGAACTGGCCTACCAAACGTATTGCGACTTCACGGAGAACATTTCAGATGGCAAAAACAAGGAATTGTTCCAAAAGTTGGGAACCTTGTACGCCCTTTCCGAAATTCGAAAAGATGCCGAGTGGTATTTGGAACAGGGATACATTGGCGGAACCAAATCCAAGGCCGTACGCCAGCGCGTAGAACGGTTGTGTACGGAACTACGGTCCCATATCGGGGTTCTAGTGGACGGTTTTGGCATTCCGGACCATTGCATGAGCGCACCTATTGCCAAGTAAATGGTATAAAACAAGTAGGGAGCAGCCCTTGAACGGCAGGGTTGTACCATTATTACTTTGAAACGGTCTTATACCATTTTAACTTTGAAATAGTATTACTTTTCCTTATGCAGTTGTGAAGTATCCATAAATTCCAAAATTTCAATTGCGGGATTCCCGCTCAGGTAGGTCTTTGATGAACCTTTGGAAGTCAGTTCAAAATCGGTCTCCGCGTATACCCTCGCACTAGGCGAACCCTCGGCAATAACCTCTACCCCTTCCGCGTCCAGTTTTCTGGCTTTGAGGTTCGCATTGTCAAAAAGCAATACGGAAAGAATATGGGTGGTACCGTCCAAGGTAGCGGCGGAGTTCTTCTCCATTGTTATGGTACTCCTTTGTGTAGTGGTATACATTCCTACATCCACACGATCTTTCAATTTTACATCCAAGGTATCGGCTTTAATGCTCAGGTCGGCGGCACTATTCCCCTCCATCAATACTTTTACCAGACCCGCATCCATTCCCATCTCCAACTTGGAAGATCCGTACATGGCCACTTCCACGACATCACCGGCAACAATGTCGGTAGTCTCCATTTTACCTTCACGTAGGACAATACTGTTCAGCGAAACGTAGTCGACCGAAATCTCCAGTTTTTTCTTTCCCGTAATCTTATAGAAAGAGCTTACCTCCAAGGTACCGTCCTTTACTTTAAACTTGAGCACATCGATGAGATTATCGTCGGCCGTTATCGAGTATCCTTCTTCATTTGCCTTGCGTAAAACGATATCTAAATCATCGTTCAATACTATCGCCTCAAATGGCGGGAGGCTTTCGGAAACGCTAACAACACTTCTATTACCCTTAATTTTGGGCTTACGCTGGGCATATGTCTGACAACACAGCAACACCATTATTACGACGACCAATCTTTTCATTTACATGTACTTTGGATTATGCCACGCTACCATATAAGGCATCTTTATAACCGTCCCGTTTCAACTCCAATCCTCTTGAGACAGTACAACGCAAAACTGTAACAGTATCCCCAAAATGGGGAAAAACATTCGATTACCTAACATTACAACTATAGCTAACGGCATTTAAAGATATTATAAATTATAATACCATTTTAACTTTGAAATGGCATAATGTTCCTATACCATGGGGTAACAATAAAAATGCCCAACTTGTTCAGTTGGGCATTTTTACTTTATATTTTCTTTACGTTAGTGGTTGAGTTCTTCCTCATCCTCTTGTAAAGGAACCGTTTGCGGCACAAAATCCTGGCCGGGTATAATGTATTCCCCGTTCTCGTCTACCTTACTGTAATCATAAGCCCAACGGTGTACCTCGGGAATCGCTCCTGGCCAGTTGCCATGCATATGCTCCTGTGGCGTTGTCCATTCCAAAGTATTGGACTTCCAAGGGTTTTGAGGTCCTTTCTTTCCGTAAAAAATACTACTTATGAAATTGTAGACGAACACCAGCTGTGCCAATCCTGCGATAATAGCAAATACGGTCATTAATACCTGTACATCGGTAAGTTCGTCAAACATTGGGAAGGCAGTGTTCTGATAATACCGCCTAGGTACGCCGGCCATACCTACAAAGTGCATCGGGAAGAATACCCCGTAGGCACAGATTGCGGTTACCCAGAAGTGTACATAACCCAAATTTTTATTCAACATTTTACCCTCGAACATTTTAGGGAACCAGTGGTATACTCCGGCGAACAATCCATATAGTGCGGATATCCCCATTACCAGGTGAAAATGCGCAACAACAAAATAGGTGTCGTGTACATTAATATCGAGCGTACTGTCCCCAAGGATGATACCGGTAAGTCCTCCCGTAATGAAAGTGGACACCAGACCAATGGAAAACAGCATCGCGGGATTCAGCTGCAAGTTCCCTTTCCATAGGGTAGTAATATAGTTAAATGCCTTTACCGCCGAAGGTATCGCTATCAACAAGGTGGTAAACGTAAACACCGATCCCAAAAACGGGTTCATTCCGGAAATAAACATATGGTGCCCCCAAACAATAGTGGATAAAAATGCAATTGCCAAAATAGAGGCGACCATTGCGCGGTACCCAAATATTGGTTTACGCGCATTGGTAGACATTACTTCGGAAGTAATACCCAATGCGGGCAACAATACGATATATACCTCGGGGTGACCCAAAAACCAGAACAAATGCTCATATAAAACCGGTGATCCTCCCTGGTAATGCAACACTTCTCCCTGTATAAAAATATCGGAAAGGAAGAACGACGTTCCAAAACTACGGTCCATAATCAACAACAATGCTGCTGACAGTAGTACCGGGAATGATATTACACCAATAATAGCCGTAACAAAAAACGCCCAAATGGTCAAAGGAAGTCGCGTCATCGACATTCCTTTCGTTCTAAGGTTGATTACCGTTACGATATAGTTTAGCGATCCCAAAAGTGAGGAAGCGATAAAGATGGCCATAGACACCAACCACAAGGTCATTCCCATTCCGGAACCGGGCTGTGCCATGGGCAATGCGCTCAAAGGTGGGTAGATCGTCCAACCTGCAGCGGCAGGGCCCGCCTCTACAAAAAGAGAGAGTACCATGATGACGGACGATACGAAGAACATCCAATACGAAAGCATATTCAAGAAACCGGACGCCATATCCCGTGCCCCGATTTGTAACGGAATCAAAAGGTTACTGAACGTACCGCTCAACCCAGCCGTCAATACAAAGAATACCATTATGGTACCATGAATGGTTACCAGTGCCAAATAAATATCGGCATCCATGACACCTTCGGGTGCCCATTTGCCGAGTACCGCCTCGAACAATGGAAAGGACTCTCCAGGCCAAGCCAATTGCATTCGGAACAATAACGACATTGCGATACCGATAAAGCCCATAATCAACCCTGTAATCAAATACTGCTTCGCGATCATCTTATGATCTTGGCTGAAGATGTACTTGGTTACAAAAGTTTCCTTATGATGATGGTGTTCATCATGGGCGTGATCGTCTACATGGGCATGTGCTGTTACCGACATAACTTTGATTTTTAATTTATAATTTTCTCTTTATAGCCTTATTTAATTGATACCGTAGGTTGGCGAACTCAGTCTGCCACCGCCACGGTCTCTTCTTCGGAGGAAGGGGCGGTTCCCGCCATGGTTTCCCCGAAGGTTTTTTGTGATGCCATCCAGGCATCGTACTCCTCTTGCGTTTCCACAATAATGCGCATTTGCATGTTGTAATGTGATTTACCACATATTTTATTGCAAAGCAAAATATAATCATACTCCCAAGGGTCCGAATTGTCTTCCCCTTTGGCTGCTCGCTGCGCCCTAATGGCATTTGTACGCTTTACCTTTTCAATAACATCGGAATCCCTACGGATTTCCTCTGTTGTTTTTATGGGTGTAAATGAAAACTCGGTTGTCATTCCGGGCACACAGTTCATCTGCGCCCTAAAATGCGGCATGTACGCAGAATGCAAAACGTCTTGCGATCGCATTTTAAAGTTCACCTTTCTGCCTACGGGCAAGTGCAGCTCTTTTACAATGACATCGTCCGTAGCGTAGCTATCGCCCTCATCAAGTCCCATTACGTTTGCCCGATCGATATCGATCATCCGAACATTGGCCTTACCCAGTACATTGTCCTCACCTCCGTAACGGGCGGTCCAATTAAACTGTTGTGCGTAGAGTTCCACCATTAACGGATCGTCCTCATCGTTCACGTCCATAATGTTGGTCCAGGTGTATAATCCCCAAAGGATCAAGCCCGCCAAAACGATTACGGGAATGATTGTCCAGATAAATTCCAAACGATCATTATCGGCATAAAAAAGCGCTTTGTTCCCTTCCTTACCACGATATTTATATCCAAAATAATGCAGTAGTGCCTGTGTTATGGTCTGTACGATAAAAATAATCACAAAGGATACCAACATGAGGTAATCATATTCCCCACCGTGCTCCGATGATGCTTCGGGAAGTAAAAACTTAGAATACTTCCAAAAACTAAAAATGGTGATACCGTAAATGAATATCAAAAAGGCAAACAACATGTAACCGTTGTTCTTGTTATCGGTATCGTTCGCAATCTCCCCGCTCTCTGTTTTGAGTTGTGTCAACTCAAATATCTTGGTCATTTGCCAAATGGCGATGCCCACTAATACCAGAACAATAAATATCATTAATGTCGTCATCGTATGTTAAACTATTGTACGTTAATCTTATTAGTAATGAAAATGCTTACTTTCCTCAATAAACGGATTCCGTTTCGGTTCCAACGGTTGCGTTGCCAATGCCCTGAAAATCCAAAAAATGAACAACCCGGCAAAAAACAATATCCCTCCGATTTCCGGTATTCCAATAAACCATTGGTCACCTACCGTAGCGGGCATGATGGCATTGAATATATCCAAATAATGTCCGGCCAAAATTACGATACCGGCCATGATTACGAACCAGTTGATACGTTTGTAATCGCTGTTCATCAGCAATAATATCGGGAAGAGGAAATTCATAGCGATCATTCCGAAGAACGGTAGTTTATAATCCGCGATACGGGTTACATAATAGGTAACCTCTTCCGGAATATTGGAATACCATATCAACATAAATTGGGAAAACCATAGGTAGGTCCAAAAGATACTGATCCCGAACATGAACTTTGCCAAATCGTGGATATGACTATCGTTAACGTGTTCCAAATGCCCTTTGGACTTTAGATAGATAGTCACCATAGCGATTACCGTTATTCCGGACACGAACATACTGGCAAAAATATACCAGCCGAACAACGTACTGAACCAGTGTGGGTCGACACTCATAATCCAATCCCACGACATCATGGATTCGGATATCAGATAAAAGACCAAAAAGGCTGCGGAAATCCTAAAGTTCAATTTAAAGTTGGCATTATCGGAAGCTTCATCCTGTCGTAACGATAACTTTCTGGAGTACTCCCGGTACAAGATCCAACCACCTAAAAATATGGCGGCCCGAAGCAAAAAGAACCATCCGTTCAAATATCCGGATTTTCCTTTTATCAACGCATCGTGCTCCACCACCTCTGGATCCATCCATACGAACAGGTGATTCCAGTGCAATACGGACATTACCAGTATCACGAACATGATAATCCCTCCGGGAACCAAATAGGAAGTAATGCCCTCCATTACCCTAAAGAGCAATGGTGACCATCCTGCCTGAGCGGCCCGCTGTATGGCATAAAAGGCCAGTACCCCGAGCGCGATCATAAAGAAAAAGAAGGCGGCCACATACAACGCGGCCCAAGGACGATTTTGCAATTGGTGCAATACGTGTTCACCGTGCGACATTTGATGTCCGCCGGCCGCATGTTCCTCACCATGGCCTACCGCTTCATGGTCTGCAGCAGCAGCATGGTCCGCAGCTGCTCCGTGACCATCTCCATGACCGTCATGATGTGAGGCGACCATCTCCAAGGCCTCGGCTTCCGTACTAGGTGCACCGATAAATCCTATTCCCATACATAATGCCCCTACGGCCATTAGAATAAAGGAACCAATTTTTAATCTATTTGAAATCGTGTACATATCGTTGTTCTAGATCTTATTTTGTTAGGTCTTGTTTCAATTTCATCACATACTCCGAAACCTGCCACATTTCGTGGTTGTTCATTTGGGAAGCGTAAGAGCCCATGGAGTTCAATCCATACTGAAGTGTATGATAAGTAGTTCCTACCGTTATGTTCCGTGCAACATCGTCGTAACTGGGAACTCCCAAAATCTTCTCTTGTTTAACCAACCAACCTTGACCGTTTCCTTTGTCGCCGTGACAGATGGCACAATAAATGGTATATAGCTGTCCTCCGGCGGCCAAATTCCCGTCACTCTGCAACGAATCCAACGGACTGACATTCAACCGTGCCAATTCCTTACCTTCAGGGGTATTCTCAAAACCATAGGGCATCCAGCCCCTGGAAATCGTTCCTTCGACCGGTAACATTGCCTCCTGTCCGTTTGGAAGGAAATCAACCTCTTGATAGGTTTCATAGCCTACCGCCTCATACATATTCGGCATGTATTGGTAGTTGGGCTTGCTTTTGTCGTTACAAGACGCGAACAAGGCAACCAAAATGGTCACGACCCCTATTTTTTTAAAACTGTTCATAATCAATGACTGTTTTTTTCTGATATATTGATTTCTACCGCTCCCGTGTCGGCCAACAAATCCTGTAGCTCTTGCTCATTATCGTGAACTTCTATTTCCATTACAAAATGGTCGTCCGTAGTTCTTACATCCGGGTTTTCGGCTTCCTTAAATGGCCATAACCTACTTCTTAGGTAAAATGTGATTACCATTAAATGCGCTGCAAAAAACACGGTAAGCTCGAACATGATCGGTACAAAGGCAGGCATGTTCTCCAAATAACTGAAGCTTGGTTTTCCACCGATATCCTGTGGCCAATCCTGGATCATGATGTAATTCATCATTACGATGGCCACCGTTAACCCTACACAACCATATAGAAAAGCAGTTATGGCTATCCGCGTCGGGGCCAATCCCATTGCCTTGTCGAGTCCGTGAACCGGAAATGGACAGTATACCTCCTCAATATGATGTTTCGCCGCCTTGACCTTTTTAACGGCCAACATCAATACATCATCGTCGGTATAATAAGCGTGTAATACTTTATTCGCTGACATACTTATT
Source organism: Maribacter sp. 2-571 (assembly GCF_050589625.1). Lineage (NCBI taxonomy): Bacteria > Pseudomonadati > Bacteroidota > Flavobacteriia > Flavobacteriales > Flavobacteriaceae > Maribacter > Maribacter sp. 2-571. The sequence continues at coordinate 98,097 of NZ_JBNGOP010000006.1, forward strand.
TTTTAGCATTTAATAGTTTCGCCTGACCGGCCCAATCGTCCCTTTGTGCGCGCCCGGGGAAAGCTCCGGTCAAGGAATCCAACAAATCGTACTCCTTTGAAGTCATTCGGCCCACTTGCACATAGGTATATATCCCAATTTCGTTCAGGGTTTCCTCCATCTTTGGACCTACCCCTTTGATTTTTTTCAAATCGTCCGGCGTCTCTTTGGTCGCATCAAAGGTACCGAGCGTTCCGAGCAGTTCGTTTACCCCTACCTTATCACCTACGGTAGGCACGACCTCTCCCATCAGCACATCATCGGTAATCAAATCCTCTTTGGCGATCGGTTTTTGTTTTTCTATGGTATACAACGGTTTCCCGGAATCCCTTAATTTCTTATAACGTTCACCGGATGATTTCAATATCGATTTCACCTCCGCCTGAGCGATCACAGGGAACGTTCTGGAATATAAGAGGAACAATACGAAGAAGAAACCAATGGTACCGATGAAAATACCGATATCCACAAATGTCGGCGAGAACATTGTCCAAGAAGACGGCAAGTAATCGCGGTGTAACGAGGTAACGATGATCACAAAACGTTCGAACCACATTCCAATGTTTACCACAATCGAAATAAAGAAGGAGAACATAATGCTCGTACGCAGTTTTTTGAACCACATGAACTGTGGCGAGAACACGTTACAGGTCATCATCGCCCAATACGCCCACCAGTAAGGCCCGGTAGCCCGGTTTAGGAACGCATACTGTTCGTATTCGACACCGGAGTACCAAGCCACGAACAATTCCGTAATGTAGGCACAACCGACTATAGATCCCGTAATCATGATTACGATATTCATCAACTCTATATGCTGAACCGTAATATAGGCTTCCAAGCTGCACACTTTACGCATGATGATCAAAAGCGTGTTCACCATGGCAAATCCGGAGAAAATTGCACCCGCAACAAAGTACGGTGGGAAAATGGTCGTATGCCAACCCGGTATTACCGAGGTAGCAAAGTCAAAAGATACGATGGTATGTACCGAAAGCACCAAGGGTGTCGCCAAACCGGCCAATACCAAGGACACTTCCTCAAAACGTTGCCAATCTTTGGCTCGCCCACTCCATCCAAAGCTCAAAAGACTGTAGATTTTTTTCTGAAAAGGCAATACCGCTCGATCCCGGATCATGGCAAAATCGGGGAGCAAACCGGTCCACCAAAACACCAAGGATACGGATAGATAGGTCGATATCGCAAATACGTCCCATAACAAGGGAGAGTTAAAGTTCACCCATAACGATCCGAACTGGTTGGGTATCGGAAGTACCCAGTAGGCCAACCATGGCCGACCCATGTGGATGATAGGGAACAGTCCTGCCTGTACGACCGAAAATATGGTCATTGCCTCGGCCGATCTGTTGATGGCCATTCTCCATTTCTGACGGAACAATAATAGTACCGCGGATATCAACGTACCGGCGTGCCCGATTCCTACCCACCAAACAAAGTTGGTAATATCCCAAGCCCAGTTGACCGTTTTATTCAGTCCCCAGGTACCGATACCTGTTGAAATGGTATAGATAATACAGCCTACACCCCAAAGAAATGCCACCAAGGCAATGGAAAAAACTATCCACCAGTGCTTATTGGCCTTCCCTTCTACCGGAGCGGCAATATCGACCGTTACGTCGTGATAGCCTTTGTCTCCGACTACTAAGGGTCTTCTAATAGGTGCTTCGTAATGCGACGCCATAGATGTATATTATAATTACGTTACTTACTTTATTGTATTGGTTGTCTTTTAAGCTTCGTTGGTATTCCTCACCTTTACATGATAGAATATGTTCGGCTGCGTACCGACATGCTCCAACAAATGGTACATCCGGTCGCTTTGGGCCAGTTCGGACACCTTGCTTTCCTTATCGTTCACATCACCAAAGATGATCGCCCCGGTACTACAAGCCGATGAACAGGCCGTTTGGAACTCCCCATCTTCAATAACACGCCCGTCCCTTTTAGCATCCAAAATGGTTTTCTGTGTTTTTTGGATACACATCGAACATTTTTCGATGACCCCTCTGGATCGTACGTTGACATCGGGATTGACGACCATCTTTCCAAGGTCGTTGTTCATATGATAATCGAATTCCTCATTGTTATTGTAAAGGAACCAGTTAAAACGTCGCACTTTGTATGGGCAGTTATTCGCGCAGTATCGGGTACCGACACAACGGTTGTACGCCATATGGTTCTGTCCCTGTCGGCTATGCGATGTTGCCGCTACGGGACATACGGTTTCGCAAGGCGCGTGGTTACAGTGCTGGCACATAACCGGCTGAAAGGCCACTTGAGGATTCGCGGAAGGATTCTCCAACTCTCCAAAACCGCCTAAGGAACCGTTATCTCCGGACAGACCGCTAAACTCGTCCTTTTTGATATTATCCGCCTCAAAACTTTCCTCGGACGAATAATACCTATCGATGCGCAACCAGTGCATATCCCTCGACTTACGGACTTCCGCCTTTCCGACAACGGGTACGTTGTTTTCTGCATGACAGGCAATGACGCATGCCCCACAACCTGTACAGGCATTTAAATCGATGGACATGTTAAAATGATGCCCTATGGAACGGTCGAAGCTGTCCCAAAGGTCTACCGACGTAGCGGGTACTTCTTGATGATCCAGTGAAACCACTGGTTGAACGTTCCATTCTGCATGGTCTTTGGTATTGAATATCTCCAAGGTCGTTTCCTTGATGATATCGCCACGCCCCATAAGCGTTTTATGCAATTGGATGCACGCAAACTCATGCATTCCTGCAGCCTTTTCGATACTTACCGACTGAACGGATTTGAAATCCTGATACAAAGGGTATGCATTCACACCGGTCTGCATTTCCGTTTTCATCCCTACTTTTCGGCCATATCCCAAAGAGAGCCCCACGGTTCCCTTTGCCTGACCCGGCTGTATGATTACCGGTACATTGTTTACGGTAACACCATTAACGGTAACGTTGGCATAACTACCGTCCAAACCGCCATTGGCCACATTCTCGTTCTCAAAACCTTTTGCAACGGCATCCGCTTTTGAAACGGTAATATAGTTGTCCCAAGAAACCCTTGTAATAGGATCAGGGAATTCTTGCAACCAGGGATTACCGGCCTGTTGACCATCTCCCATGCCCACCTTGGAATACAAAGTAAGCTCCATATCCGCCGGACTGGTGTTCGCCAATGCCCTTGCGGCACTATCGGCACTTACCCTAGGAGCCGCAACAACTTCCTCGACCACTGATTCCGTTTCGATATCGGACACTTCCGCAGCATCGATCTCCGTTTCCTCAATAGGAACGATTACAATGTTTTGCTCCACTATATTCACTTGTTCCCCGGGAACAAACACACCATCGTGCAACGCTACGTTCCAATCGGTACCGTTCAATAAAAAGGTCGTCCAGGTCTGTTTTACGTAGTCGTAATAAGTAGCTTCACTACCCATCCATTTTAATAGGCAACCTTGAAATTGACGGGTATCGAAAAGCTCCCGAATGGTAGGCTGTACTAAGCTATAATGTCCTTTTTTAATCTGGACATCGCCCCATGATTCCAAGAAATGGTTTCCAGCGGCGGCATATTGCACTACTTCGGCCGTTTCGTTATAATTGGTCGTACACAGTACGGATAGCCCAACATTTTTAATGCCCTCGGCAAAATCGGCACTGTTCGGAAGGGTGAACATCGGGTTGACCCCGTCCATAATCAAAGCTCCTACTTTGCCCGCCTTCATATCGGCGACAAGCGTATTTACCTGCTTGACATTTCCCTGGCGCACATAACGTGGTGCGGCGGCATCAAATGCCTTACTGCCCAACATTTCGTTAATGGCCAAAACCACGGCTTGCACATTATCATCGTCAATACCACTGACGACAACGGCGCCGCTTTTATTTTTTCGTATTTGAGCGACTACGGAGTCCAACGCTTTTTCTACATCGGCACTCAATTCGCCCCCTACATTTGTTCCGTTCAGCTTGGCATACAATTTTGCCAAGGCGATTTTCTGCATGGATGGGGACAATGGCACACGCTTATCGGCGTTGGCACCGGTCAATGACATATTCGCCTCGAACTGCACGTGGCGCGACATTTTTCCATTTTTTGGAACCCTTCCCTTGGCATAGCTACTATCATAACCGCCCCCTTGCCAATCACTGAGAAAATCGGCACTAAAAGAAACGATCAATTCCGCTTTTTCAAAATCGTAATCGGCCAAAGCGCGTTCCCCATATCGTGATTCAAATGCGGTAAGTGCCGCATCCTCGGATATTGCATCATAAACAACATGCCTTACGTTTCCATATTTGGCACGAAACTCGGCAACCAAACGTTCCGTTGAGGGACTGGCATAGGTCTGTGTCAACAACACGATCTGTTTTCCACCGCCCTGTAACGACCCTAGTTTGGAACGTACGGAAGCATCCAACACATCCCATTCCACCGGCTCACCATTGGCCAACGGCCCTTGCAATCGCGTACTATCGTACAAGCCTAGAACGGACGCCTGAACACGTGCATTGGCACCTCCGCCGATCTTGGCATCGGCATTGTTCTCTACTTTGATCGGACGACCTTCCCTGGTCTTTATCAGAATACTGGCAAAGTCGAAACCATTGGCGATCGTTGTGGCGTAATAATCCGCAACACCGGGAACGATACGATCCGGTTGCACCACGTAGGGAATGGACTTTACCACAGGTCCCTCACAGGCCGCAAGCGTAGCCGCCGCGGTACTAAAGCCTACATACTTCAAAAAATCCCTCCGATTGGTATTCGTAGCCGATAAATTTTCTTTATCACCCAAGAATTCATCCACGGGAATCTCCTCCACAAATTCGTTCTGCTTTAGCGTCTCAACAATGGAATCGTTCGGATTGAGCTCCGCTTCGTTTTTCCAATATACTTTGTTTGATGCCATACGTTTAGTTCTGTATTTAGCTACTTGTTCTGATTAATAGTGACACTTTCCACATTCCAGACCACCCATTTGGGCCGCCGTCAAATTCTCCACACCATATTTCTTGGAGAGCTCCGCGTGTATTTTCGTGTAGTACTCATTGCCCTCGACCTTAACATTGGTCTCGCGGTGACAATTGATACACCATCCCATGGTCAAAGGGGAATATTGGTACATGATTTCCATTTCCTCCACCGGACCATGACAGGTCTGACATTCGATACCGGCAACGGACACGTGCTGCGAGTGATTGAAATAGGCAAAGTCGGGAAGGTTATGGATACGCACCCACTCTACCGGCTGGCTCTTACCGGTATATTTTTGATTTTCCTCGTCCCAACCAACGGCCTTGTACAATTTTTTGATCTCGCCGGTGTAAAACTCGTTGGTATACCCGTTGGCCAAATCTTCCTGGCTCGGCCCCTCTGCGGTACCCTTGTATTCGTAGATGGACTTGTGACAGTTCATACAAACGTTCAAGGAAGGTATTCCGGAATGTTTGGATACCCGCGCGGAAGAGTGACAGTATTTACACTCTATCTTATTGGTACCCGCATGTATTTTATGGGAATAATGTATTGGTTGAATTGGGGCATACCCTTGATCCACACCCACCTGCATCATCCATCCGTAGGCAAAATACGCACTACCTAACAACAAAAAGATGACCGACACCAAAACCAAAAACTGATTTTGCGCGAAGGCCTTCCAAATAGGAGTACGCTTCTTGGTCTCCTCCTTGGCAACCTCCACGCCATTGGCCTCCATCACCCTCCGAAGGGTTTTGTTAACGGAGTACAACATTACGATCAACATGGCGAACACTAACGCAAGCGCACCAAGAATCAAGTTGTTGGAAACGCCCCCACCTTGATCCGCAGAAACCACAGGCCCTACATTAGCGACCTCGCCGCCACCTTCTGGCTTCTTATCCCCCTCGGCGGTATACGCCAAAATATTGTCGATATCCGCGTTGGAAAGGGTTGGAAAAGCGGTCATTGCCGCTTGGTTGTATTCGTTGTAAATTTTTACGGCATAGGCGTCGCCGGACTTGATCATGCCCGGACTGTTCTTGATCCACGCATACAGCCACTCTCGATCCAAGCCTTCATTTTCCGCCAATCGCGCTTCCACGTTCGCCAATGCAGGACCGGTCATTTTCCGGTTGAGGGCGTGACAGGCGGCACAATTTTGATTAAACAACGTTTTGCCTTTTGCGGCATCGCCACCACCAGCATAGGCTTCCGGCGCCGCTGCAGCTTCTTCTACAACCGCTTCCGCAGTCTCCGCACCCTCTTCCTGACCGTTGACGGCCAAAGAGAAAAACAAAGAAACGATAACACTAAGACCGAATGGCTTTACTACTTTGTGGAGGTACTGAACCTTTCTCATAAATTGCATATTTCAACCTACTTTTGGCACGATTTTCCCAGTAATTACGTTGTTCTTGTAACTTGGTTTTATCAACACCCAAATTGCTTGCAAAAATACGACATAGACTTTATTTGGAAAATGTTAACGGTTCTATAATCCATAATTTATAACTGTTCTAAATAAGTGTTTTTGTTTCTGTTTGATCTTTAAAAATTTACTTTTGTTACCACTAGTTTTACATCTTCATAGCAATCCCATGAAAAGCCTGATATCCCTTAGCATTGCAGCATTTGCCACCCTCACCTTGTCCGCACAGAAGGGCCAGGTAAACATTCAACAGGACCAAAAGATAGAAGCGTTGCTCAAAGTATACAAATCCTTTAATTCGAACGCGGAGTATTATCGAATACAGGTGGGATTTGGCTCGTACGCCAAGGCAAGCCGGCTTAAAACAAAGGTGGAGACGGACTTCCCCCTTATGCCCTCCAAAATCGATTTTGACTCCCCCACCTACAGGGTGCGGCTGGGACGGTTCAAAACACGTTTGGAAGCGGAACGGAAGTTTAAGGAAGTGCGCCAAAAGTATCCGGACGCCATGTTATTGAAACCAAAAAAATCGACCCGTTAAGGTCGATTTTTTTTATTATATCTGTTCTTCCGTCGGATTTTAAAAGCGACGTTATCCGTAAAACTTACAAGGTCTTCTTCACAGCGACTTCCTGGAAGGCCTCTACGATATCCCCCTCGTGTATGTCGTTGTAATTCTTGATCTGCAGACCACAGTCATATCCTTTCGAAACTTCCTTCACATCGTCCTTAAATCGCTTCAGGGAGGTTAATGTTCCCGTATAGACCACTACGCCATCGCGAATTAAGCGAATGCTGGAGTTCCGGAATATTTTACCACTGGTGACCATACATCCCGCAATGGTACCGATCTTCGATATCTTGAACGTTTCCCTGATTTCGGCATTTCCGGTAATCTCTTCCTTGATCTCTGGGGAGAGCATTCCTTCCATTGCATCTTTCAGGTCGTTGATGGCATCATAGATGATCGAGTACATACGGATATCGATTTCCTCTTTATCGGCAATATCCCTGGCATTGCCCATAGGACGTACGTTAAACCCGATAATAATCGCATCGGAGGCCGAAGCCAACAACACGTCCGATTCGGTAATAGCACCCACTCCTTTGTGGATGATGTTCACTTGTATCTCTTCGGTAGAAAGTTTTTGGAACGAGTCGGTCAATGCCTCCACGGAACCATCCACATCCCCTTTCAAGATAATATTGAGCTCTTTAAAGTCGCCCAGGGCGATACGTCTGCCAATTTCATCAAGCGTAATATGTCGCTGTGTACGCACGGACTGCTCCCGGAACAACTGCGCCCGTTTGGAGGCAATCTGTTTCGCTTCGCGTTCATCGGCCAATACGTTGAATTTATCACCTGCTTGTGGCGCGCCGTCCAAACCTAAAATGGACACCGGAGTGGCCGGACCTGCTTTTTTAATATCTTTTCCACGCTCGTCCTGCATGGCCTTTACCTTTCCACTATGGGTACCCGCAAGTACGTAGTCCCCAATTTCAAGGGTTCCGCCCTGCACCAGAATAGTGGATACATACCCCCTACCTTTATCTAAAAATGCTTCTACAACGGTACCGAGGGCCAATTTGTCCGGATTCGATTTCAACTCCAACAATTCCGCCTCCAAAAGCACCTTCTCGAGCAATTCCTTGATCCCTTCACCAGTTTTTGCAGAAATATCGTGCGACTGTATCTTACCGCCCCAATCCTCTACCAAAAGGTTCATTTGCGCAAGGCCTTCCTTAATTTTATCCGGGTTTGCCGTAGGTCTATCGATCTTATTGATCGCAAATACCATGGGCACCCCTGCCGCTTGGGCATGGCTGATGGCCTCCTTGGTCTGTGGCATGATATCGTCATCGGCAGCGATTACGATGACCGCAATATCGGTCACCTGTGCACCCCTGGCCCGCATTGCGGTAAACGCTTCGTGACCGGGTGTATCCAAAAAGGTAATCTTCTGACCATCATCCAAGGTAACGCCATACGCGCCGATGTGCTGGGTAATTCCCCCGCTCTCTCCGGCAATAACGTTTGCCTCCCTTACATAATCCAAGAAGGAGGTTTTACCATGATCGACGTGTCCCATTACCGTTACAATGGGCGCTCTTGCCTTCAAATCTTCGGGAGCGTCTTCCACTTCCACGATAGACTCATCGATTTCCGCCGTTACGAATTCCACTTCGTATCCAAATTCGTCGGCTACAATGGAAAGGGTCTCCGCGTCCAATCGCTGGTTCATGGTTACCATCATCCCCAAGGACATACATGCCGATATGATTTCGGTTGTGGAAACGTTCATCATCGTCGCTACTTCACTTGCCGTAACGAACTCGGTAACCTTTAATATTTTGTTTTCAAGTTCTTGTTTCTCAAGGTCTTTCTCGGTCTGCTGACGGTGTTGGTCCCGCTTATCGCGCCGGTACTTGGCCCCTTTTCCTTTTTTGGATTTCCCTTGGAGTTTCTCCAAGGTTTCGCGTACTTGTTTTTGTACGTCTTCCTCCGTAGGCTCTACCTTGGGAGCACCAAAACGCTGCCCTCCCTTTCGGTTACCTCCACGGGCCCTATCGTTTCCGGAACTTCCGGTATTGCTAACGATACGTTTTCTTCTCTTTTTCCTGTCCGGACCGGTTTTACCATCCGATTTGGCGTCTTCTTTTTTCTTTTTGGGACGCTCGAACTTTGCCAAATCGATTTTGGCACCCATTATTTTTGGCCCAGAAAGCTTTTGATATTGTGTCGTCAACTTTTCGGGAGCCCCTGTAGTCGCAGGTGTTTCCGTCTCGGCTTCGGCTTCTGTCTTGGCTTCCGCTTCGGCCTCCGGCTTTTTCTCCTCGGTCGGCGCTTCTTTCTGCTCCGTTACCGGAACTTCCGCTTTCGGCGTTTCCTCTTCTGTCACAGGTTCGGTTTCGGCAACCGTTTCCTCTTTTGGCTTTTGGGTATTGTCAAGATCGATCTTACCGACCGTTTTGGGCCCCGCAAGCTCGGCTTTTGCCTTGATGACCTTCTCGGAAGCGGCAGCTCTCTTTTCACGCAGTATGCGCTTGTCCTCTTGCTCTTGCTCCAATCGAATACGTATGGCCTCCTTCTCCTTACGTTTTTCCTCGCCCACCTCTTTCGATGCAACTTTTTTGCTCATGTCGGTCTGGAACTCGTCTTGGAGTACCTGATATACCTCATCGGATATCTTGGTGGTCGGCCTGGCCTCGATCGTATGACCTTTGGAGGCAAGGTAATCCACAGCCCGATCCAACGAAATATTCAGTTCCCTGAGGACCTTGTTAAGCCTTATTTTTGCATTTTCTGCCATAAACTGTAATCCCTAAAATTCTTTTATTGCCGCTAATATAGCTAATCTTCCAATTCTTCCTTAAGTATGCGCACAACTTCAATGATGGTTTCCTCTTCCAAATCGGTACGTTTGACCAATTCATTGACATCTTGCTCTAGAATACTTCTTGCGGTATCCATACCGATTTTCTTGAATTCCTCAATGATCCATGCATCGATTTCATCTGAAAATTCGGTCAGCTCCACATCTTCTTCAACACCTTCACGGAACACATCGATCTCGTAACCGGTAAGTTGACCGGCCAAACGGATATTATGACCGCCACGACCGATGGCCTTGGAAACCTCCTCCGGTTTCAAATATACTTGCGCCGTCATTTTTTCGTCGTTCAGCTTCACCGACGACACGCGCGCCGGGCTCAACGCCCTAGTGACCATCAATTGGGGATTTCCAGTCCAATTGATCACATCGATGTTCTCATTGCCCAACTCCCTTACGATACCATGGATACGGGAACCTTTCATTCCCACACAGGCGCCCACGGGATCGATACGATCGTCATAGGAATCTACCGCAACTTTGGCTTTTTCCCCCGGTATGCGTACCACTTTTTTGACAGTAATCAAGCCATCAAAAACCTCGGGGATTTCCTGAAAAAACAATTGCTCCAAGAATTTGGGCGAGCTACGCGACATAATGATCGCCGGCTTGCTGCCCTTCAACTCTACACTTTCGATAATACCTCTTACGTTATCGCCCTTTCTGAAAAAGTCCGACGGAATCTGGCGATCTTTGGGCAAGATAATTTCATTACCCTCATCGTCCAGCAAAATAATGGCCTTGTGTCTTATATGATGCACTTCAGCCGTATAAATTTCCCCTTCAAGGTCTTTAAACTGCTTGTAAATGGTAGTATTGTCGTGCTCGTGTATTTTCGAAATCAGGTTTTGGCGCAAGGCCAAAATGGCCCGTCTCCCCAAATCGATCAATTTCACTTCTTCAGAAACATCTTCACCAACTTCAAAATCGGGTTCTATTTTCCGGGCCTCCGATAACGAAATTTCCTCATTGGGATCTTCTACCTCCCCATTTTCCACCACGATACGATTACGCCAAATTTCCAAATCTCCTTTGTCGGGATTGATAATGATATCGAAGTTATCGTCGGAACCAAATTTCTTTTTAAGAGCGCTTCTAAAAACGTCCTCCAAAATGGCCATTAAGGTTACCCTATCAATAAACTTGTCGTCTTTAAATTCCGAGAAAGACTCGATCAACGCAATATTTTCCATGGTACTTCTATTAAAATTTCAATATTACTTTTGCTTCTTTAATATCGGAAAAATCAATTTCCTTCTTTTTCTTTACGGTCACTTTTCCCTTACCGATGGGTTTTGGCTCCCTTGCTTTCCACTCCAACACAATGCCGGCATCAGTAACGGCGGTAAGGTTTCCCTCTACACTTTCCCCGGCCGTGGTACGCACCGCAAGTTTACGCCCCACGTTTTTGGCATATTGCCTTGGCAACACCATAGGCGTAGTAGCCCCTGCAGAGGCCACTTCCAAGGAAAAATCTTCTTCCTCGCGATCTAAATTGTGCTCAATGGCCCTACTTACCTTTATACAATCTTGCAGGGTAACACCCTGATCCCCATCCAAAACCACATTGATCTTGTTGTCGAGGCCGATGGTAAAATCGACCAAAAACAATGAGGGATCCTCTTGTAAGGCCGCTTCTAAAAGTTCCGTAACCTTCTTCTTGAACATTGTCATTCGGTATTGGGTATTCGCATTATGGAAACGACTTCAGCCCATTTTTTTGTCGAGAAAAATCGACTCCCATCACAACAGATCGATGGTTCTCCAAGGAAACCTTAAAATAAAAAAGAGGACTTAATGTCCCCTCTTGAATACTTTAGATATCCTTTTCGGTGGTGCAAATATACATATTTTTTGGATTTCAACCGTATTTGCCACTCGGATTTTAACCCCATAGAAAGTACAGTGTCGATATCCCTTATCGGCCGGCATAGGGCGGTAGGCTAACACCTTCTGGATTATTAACGGTACCGCTTCGCTTTCAATTCAGTTTTTAATGTGAGTTCGACCTAAAAAAGGGTCTCCATCATAAAAAGACGGTGGTTGATCAGCCCTCTATCTTTTCATTTGGTATTCCGTTCATTTCTTTTGCCTGTCCAAAAGAAATGAACGGAAGAAAAAAAACACTTTTTCGGAGGGGTTTTTCAGTCTTCGGCCGAAAACCGAGTTGCAAACTCCACAGCCCCCGGCCTGAATTGCGGAGCTTTATAGTGACTATCTTTTGGAAAAATAAAAACTTCCGTTAACGTAAAACATGGATATTTTAAGTCGAACTAACATTATTTAGTGGTAATTTAGTCCTACAACCAATCGCTAACTACTTCTATGGAAATCCTTTCATCTTATAATTTGATCATCGAGGCCTCGGTCATCGTCATTCTATCCTTTTGGTTCAACGGGCTTTCAAAAAAGACCAATATCCCATCGGTACTGATGCTCATCGCATTGGGAATCATTTTACAGTTCGTTCTGGGCTATTTCGTTCCCGAAAAACTGGACCTTTCGGGAGGATTGGAAATTCTCGGTATCGTAGGATTGATCATGATAGTACTCGAAGCCGCCCTGGAACTGGAGCTTAAACGGGAAAAGCTCGTCCCCATCCTCAAGGCGACGGCCATTGCCCTGATCGGTCTGGTAGCATCGGCATGGGTGGCGGCCCTCATCCTAAACCAGTTCGTTCCTGGTATGGACATGCAATCGGCCTTGCTGTACGCAACGCCCTTATCCATATTGTCGTCGGCCATTATTATTCCCAGTGTTAGTTCGCTCGCAGCGCACAAAAAGGAATTTCACATTTACGAAAGTACTTTTTCCGACATTATGGGAATTATGATGTTCTACTTTCTGGTGGGAAGGCTCAACCCCGTAGAAGATGCGGGAGTGGCGGGATTTGCCGGCAACCTGGTATTGACCGTGGTCATAGCCCTGGTTGCGAGCTACGCCATCATCCTTATTTTTCAGCGGATAAAGAGCCAGGCAAAACAATTTTTACTGATTGCCGTATTGCTCTTGCTCTACGCGATAGGAAAGAAAATGCACCTCTCTTCCCTCATCATCATACTGATATTCGGATTGGTAATCGCCAATGTAAAACTATTTTTCCCGGGGAAGACGGCCATTTTTCTGGAAAACGACAAAATCAAGCAAATCTATCACGAACTGCATATCATTACATTGGAAACCGCCTTTATCGTCCGGACCTTTTTCTTCGTCATTTTTGGGATGACCATCGTAATCTCGTCGCTCTTTAGTACGAGTGTGGCCCTGATCAGCTTATTGATCATTGCATCGATCTATCTTATTCGCTGGGTGGTACTCCGCCTTTTTATCGGGAAGGATATCCTACCCCAACTTTTTATAGCGCCAAGGGGATTGATCACCGTGCTATTGTTCTATGCGATACCAAAAGAAGCTCAAGTTGCCGGTTTCGAATCGGGGATCCTATTGTTCGTAATCATCGCCACCAGTTTGGTAATGACCTGGGCAATGATTAAGGATAAACGAAAAATGGGTACGATGCTGGACGAAATCGATGAGGAACTCGTGGCCCGAAACCAGGCTGAGGATGCATTGCGCGAAAACAATGAAGCGGACCGGTCGGAGGAAGATGCCGCAGAAGAAACCAGTCTTGAAAGTAGGGCGGACATAACGGAAAAGGGCGCGGAAACGAAAGAAGGTCCAGAAGAAAACGGGGAAGACGACACTACTTTGGACGAAACCTTTCCCAAACCCTCCTAAACCTGCGGTATCGGCCCCCATAACAACAATACGGACCTCATGGCGCAACCATCAAGATTTGGAAACTGTTTACCATTGCTCTGCTTGCTTTGGCTAGCAACGGCCTGTAATTTCAACCAAAACAGTACGCCGAAACAGGAATCCCCAAAAGCTGCGGTAACCGCTGCAAATGCAGCAATTATAAGCGGTGATGTTCAAAAATTGACAAGACTTCTGCATGTGGACAGGGAAACCACGCCCGAAATGGCGTCTGCCTTGGCAGCACTCCTTGTCAAAATAAAGTCAGGAGCATATACGGCCTTCATGGAAGCCCATGAGCCGCTCTGGAAAAGGCTACAACTAGAGTTCCCCACCAAAAGCAACGGCATTCTGTTCAGCCTCTTCTCCTTACCGTCTTTTGCCGATTTCGCCACCTCGGGAACGTATATGAAAGAGGAGCACGTCATGCGCTTTAGCTATCCGGAGCAGGACAACGGTCTTTCCGTGGCACCTTTTGAACTGGAATTCAAGGAATCCGAGGAAGGGTGGCGTTTTTGGCCCGTGGGCATACCAAAGGACCGATCACTCCTTTACACTGCCCAAATTATCAAGGGACTGCCCGGCATCACCAAAATATTGGACACTACCGAACAAAAAAAGGCGTTGCGACAGTTGTACATCGATACCGTAAAACCTACCTCCTTGGAATATGCAAACAATACGGCGGAAGGACGTTTAGAGGGCAGGGACTGGAGATTGGTCGACGGCGTAGCCTATACAGGAACGTTTGTAGAAGACTATTCGTACTTGATCCAATTGACCGACATGGCGTTCGACACTGAAGACACTTGCGAAATAACCGGTACCGAAGCCGCTTTTTTTCAATTACAAATCAAAAAACCCGGAGCTTTTGATTTGGCCTTTTCGGATTGCATCCTCACCATTCGGCCGAAACAGAAAGCAGGAACGGCGGAGGTAAGCCTCAACACCATCACCGAGGGCAAGGTACTGATCGAAATGGACCGGGAAAAACAAATCATGTACGGAAAAATAGTAGCGGTTTCCGGAGACGACTTACGGATCAATGGCAATTTTGAAGTTCCGCTATGCCCAGGATATAATTGAGCCGCTCCCCTACGGATACTTTTAATCGGTGGTTTTTTTATGCTAAACGGGCCAATACGGCTTGTTTCATCGCCCTCCATGACAACAGCACCTTTTCAAGGCCACTGTGCCGTGCTACCAGGACTCTCTTCGGCTGAGCTCAGGATACCCCGACGCTTCGGGACTCGCCCCATAAGGGATTCAAAACAAAAGTCCCGATGTTTTACCAACATCGGGACTTTCCAAAACTTTTCGTTGGCCCACTAGGACTCGAACCTAGAACGACTGGACCAAAACCAGCTGTGTTGCCAATTACACCATGGGCCACCATGATTATCCTAAACTGCAAGTCAGCCTAAGAGCGTGCAAATTTAAAACAAAGTTTGGTTTGGACAAATATTTTATGATAGATTCCTTGAAAAAGTATAGAATAAAAGCTGTTAAAGCTTTATCAAAAATCATGTCGGGTATCTTATATAATTAGTAAATTCGCCCTATTGGTAAAATAAGATACTTCATGTTTGCAAAAGACTTCGAAAAATGGGACCGTATTCTCGGCTGGTCCGCCTTTCTTTTGGCACTTATCGTTTATATGATTACGGTAGAGCCCACCAATAGTTTTTGGGATGCGGGGGAGTACATCGCCACCTCGGCCAAGTTGCAGGTAGGTCACCCACCAGGGGCACCCCTTTTGCAAATGATAGGCGCCTTTTTTGCCATGTTCGCTTTTGGCGATGAGCAATTGGTCGCACGAATGGTCAATTACGTTTCCGGAGTTTCCAGTGCATTTACCATTTTGTTCATGTTCTGGACGATTACCAACCTTACCCGAAAATTGATCGCAAAATCGGAAGCCATTACCAACAGTAAGGCTATCGCCATATTGGGCAGCGCATTGGTAGGCAGTATGGCCTTTACCTTTTCCGATAGTTTTTGGTTCAATGCCGTAGAGACCGAAGTCTATTCCATGGCAAGTTTTATTATGGCCCTCTTGTTATGGCTGGGCCTTAAATGGACGGACACTTTGGACGACCCACGAGGAAACCGATGGATCATTTTGATCTCCTTTGTCGTCGGTCTTACTTTCGGTATCCAATTTATGGGCTTTTTGGCCATACCTTCCATTGGGCTGTTGTATTATTTCAAACGCTACAAGCACACGACCGTACCCAATTTTCTGATTGCCAATATTGCCGTAATCGGTATTTTGATGCTCGTATATAAGTTCTCGTTGACCTATGTACTAAAACTATTTGGTTGGAGCGAGGTATTTTTCATCAACAACATAGGGCTGCCGTTCAACTCGGGTACCATAATTATGGGCCTAATTTTTATCGGCGCTTTCTATTTTGGATTACGGTACACAAGAAAAAACGAGTTCAGAACGGCAAACACCATTATTCTCTGTTTAATGTTCCTTTTCCTGGGCTTTTCATCATGGCTCATGCTACCGATACGGGCAAACGCACAGGTGGTAATCAATGAGAACAATCCGGAGGATGCCAGAGCCTTGTTGGCCTACTATAATAGGGAGCAATACCCCGGGGTAGACAGTCCGGTATATGGCACCTATTACTCCGATATGTTCGCAGGATCCGGAGAGGACAGGGATGAAAAACCCAAATACGAAAAAGACGAAAAAGCGGGTAAATATGTTATTGTAAATTATTACAAGGATGCCCTTCCCGGACCTAGCGAAAAACATGTGGGTTTATTGCCCCGAATGTGGAGCGGTCAGCATGCAGAGAACTACATGAAATATTTTGGGCGACTTGATTTTAAAATGACCCAGAATAACGAAGAACTCCGAAAAGCCGTAAACCAGGTAAAGAGTGGTTTTGACAATGGAGAGATCGACGCGGAACAGTACATCAGCTTTGTACGGCGCTTCGGAGAATACTTGGAGGTAGAACCTCCTTCCGTTTGGGACAACATCCAATACATGCTCGAGTTTCAATTTGGGTATATGTACTGGCGGTATTTTATGTGGAACTTTACCGGAAAACAGAACGATGTGCAAGGTCGGTATAATGGCGATGGCAACTGGTTGAGCGGCATCGGTTTTATCGATAGCATTCGTTTGGGCAACCAGGACAACCTTCCGGATGAAGTACGGTTGAACAAGGCCAGGAACACCTATTACTTTTTACCCTTTTTACTGGGCTTGATCGGTCTTGTTTTTCAGATCACTAAAAATCCGAAACAGTTTTGGGTGCTTTTTGTGTTCTTTCTGTTTACGGGGCTTGCCATACAGTTTTACACCAATCCCTATATTTTTCAGCCTCGGGAAAGGGATTATTCCCTAGTGGGCTCTTTCTATGTTTTTGCGCTGTGGATCGGATTGGGCGTTTACGGCCTGTTCGATGGGCTCAAACCTTATTTGACCCCAAAACTATTGGCCCCTGCCATAACTGCTATCTGTTTGTTGGCCGTACCGTCGGTAATGGCCTATCAAAACTGGGACGATCATGACCGCTCCAACCGTTACACGGCAAACTCCTCTGCCAAGGCTTATTTGGACTCGTGCCAAAAAGACGCCGGCTCCATTTTATTCACCATTGGAGACAACGACACCTTTCCCCTATGGTATGCCCAGGAAATCGAAGGCCACCGCACCGACGTGCGTATCGTATGTACCAGCCTATTTGAAACGGATTGGTATATCGACCAAATGAAAAGGCAGGCCTATGAGAGCGACCCCATTCCCTCGCAAATAGCACATGACAAATACCGCTGGGGATCTAGGGACGTACTGTACTACCAAAATGTAGACCCCCTCTTCAATAAAGAGCTGTCCAAAAGTCGTTGGATGATCAACGATTTTATCAATTGGGTCGATAGTGATAACCTACAAACCAAATTAAAGTACATTTTTCAAAAACAAAATTCCGATACGGATGCCTATTCGGAAAGCACTCAAAATATTGTTTATTATCCTACGAACCTAATTCGCATACCTGTAAATAAGAAGAATGTACTGGATTATAACATTGTGAAGCAGGAGGATGCCGACCTTATTGTAGATTACATCGACATCGAACTACCGAAAAGTGCCATTACCAAGAAAAGCATGATGATGTTGGACATTATCGCCAACAACGATTGGAAGCGGCCCATCTATTTTTCCGGTGGAAGTTTTGACGATGCCGAGTTCATTTGGATGAAAGATTACCTGCAATTGGATGGCATGACCTATAAGTTGGTCCCTATTAAGACCGAACGCAAAAACGGTTTTGAAATGGGACGTATCGATTCGGAACTCATGTACGATATCGTTACCAAATGGGATTGGGGCAACTCTGGAAGTCCGGATATTTATCACGATCCCCAAACCCGTATCCAGGGACTCTCGTATCGAGGCAACCTTGCCCGTCTTATGGAGCAATTGCTCAGCGAAAACAAAACGGACAAGGCCAAGGAAATCATCGATCTTGCCATGGCCAAAATGCCCGTGGAATATTTTGGCTATTATACTTTTGTAGAGCCCTTTGTAGACGGCTATTATAAAGTAGGGGAAACCGAAAAGGCCAAGGCACTTTTTAATAAGTTAAAAACGGTCTATCAACAACGGCTTGCCTACCACGCCGGCAATAGCCTGGATGCCCAGTATGCCAAAATAGACGAGATCATTGCCGACATGGAGGCCTATCGGAGAAATATCGATATTCTCATCAATAATAACGATCGCGATCTGGCCGAAAAAGAGACCTTGATCTTTAACGAATACATTGATAAGTTCAGCCATTTTTACAAAGACGACCTCATCGAGGAAGAACCACCTTTGCGTGGTCGCAATCCTGATTTAAAGGATACCGTACCCGTTTCGGACAGTGCTACCACGGATGGCGTGGAAACGGATATAAACGAAGTGGAATCTGCTATTTTGGATTCCGCAAGCAATTGAAACGGAATTGAATTACCAAGAAGCTGGTAAACATCATTAAGGCCTAACCCCAAAGTGAAAACGGGGAATTCCGATTAAGGAGCTCTTTTTGTTTATGTGAAGCGCTATGGCTATACGATTGGGACCATAGCTACGGTATGCTATCAACATCCAAATTGCGCTATACCCCTTTTTGTCTTGCTAAAATTATTCTATTTAAAATCGTAATTGGGATAAAAAGATTTTTGGTATTCCCGTATAGATAACCAGCGAGCGCACCTATTCGAAAACAGGATTCTCTTATTTCCAGGTATATTGAAAATGAGATACGTTTTATCGGAATTACGTCAAGGAAGTTTTCAAGGAATTGTGAGAGCCTTTACAGGTACTCGTTCAAAATACCGATCAAGGTGTTGGCATCTTGCTCTCCGCTCTGGCGCCATACCATCTCCCCTTTTTTGTAGATCATAAGGGTAGGCAGGCCTTTTACGCGGAGCGCCTGGGAAAGCTCTTTATTTTTATCGACATCGATCTTAATAATCTTGCCCTTGTCGCCCAAGGCCGCCGCAACATCTC
Source organism: Maribacter sp. 2-571 (assembly GCF_050589625.1). NCBI lineage: Bacteria > Pseudomonadati > Bacteroidota > Flavobacteriia > Flavobacteriales > Flavobacteriaceae > Maribacter > Maribacter sp. 2-571. Next base: position 117,232 of record NZ_JBNGOP010000006.1, read on the forward strand.
TCAATACGGGGTGCATTGCCGTAGACTGCTCGTTCCATTCTGCATAAAAATCCAAAAGTACCGGTACTTTGGCATCTATAAGCTCACCAAACTTTGACATATGACTAACATTGGGTTACCCCTCAAAAGTAGTAAAAAATGTTAAATTTATAGTTATACCCACTGTTTTACGGGATTACAAGCGAGTTAAAATCATGTTAAGGATTTTTTTCGAAGGGTAATCACGGTTATTTCCGGCCATATTCCAACACGGCCCGGGTATCCCAAAAAACCAAAACCACGGTTTACGTTGATGTAATGTCCCATCTGCTCATAAATACCCGCCCATTGCTTATAACGCCATTTTACGGGGCTCCACTTGAACCATCCCGGTATTTCGATCCCGAACTGCATTCCGTGCGTATGACCGCTAAGGGTCAAATGGTAATGATATGGATGCGGCAGTACTTCTTCCTCCCAGTGCGAAGGGTCATGGCTCATCAATATTTTAAAATCGTCTTTCGAAACATTTGCGGATGCCCTGTTCAGATCTCCCGCCTTTTTAAAGCCGCCTTTACCCCAGTTTTCGACACCTACCAAAGCAATACGGTCGTCACCCCTTTTTAAAAACCGACTTTCGTTCAACAACAGATCAAAACCCATGTCCTGTTGTAAGCGTTTTAGCTCGGACAGGTTTTCTTTTTTGGCCGCTGCGTTTTCCCAATCCACATAATCCCCGTAGTCATGGTTGCCCAACACCGAAAAGACACCGTCCTTGGCCGTTAGCGTAGCAAAAAGATCCTTCCAAGGGTGCATTTCCGATGCTTTGTTGTTCACCATATCCCCGGTAAACAAGATGGCATCGCTCCCTTGTTTGTTCACCAGATCCACTGCGTACTCCACCGCTTTTCTATTGTCAAAACTACCGCTATGAATATCGGAAAGCTGGGTTATCCGGTACCCATCGAATGCTTCGGGAAGGTCGTCGAACCCCATTTCGTAGGTCAATACTTTGTAGTTGTATTTGCCTTTATACATCCCGTACAGCAAGGCGCCAAAAGGAATTGCCGCAACCCCGGTCGCCAATAAACTCAAAAAACGTCGTCTTTGGGGGATGGTAAACGTCCCCTGGTCTCCGGAGAATTTTCGATATGCCCCTTCCACCAAACGAAAGATATCTTCTGACAACAAAAACAGTATGGTTACCAGATTAAAAGCGATTACGGTCAATAAAAAACCGAAAGCATAACTTTTTGCCCTTCCCAAAACCCGAGACTGTTCGTCACCCGTTGTAAATTGATATATAAAATTGGCCAAAACCAAAAATGACAAGGCAATAAAAAGGTAATACGCCCAACTGGCCTTGGTTGCCGTTTTAATGGCCTGCAAGGCATAGAAACCCAAAAACAGGTACAATAAAATAAAGAAGATCCAACGCATGGTCATTTTTTTGCAAAGGTATTTTTTTGCCGATGCCGGCCGGTGCTTTTTTGGATTATTTAACGCTGGCGACCACTTTACGGATAATGTCCCCGTCGGTTCGCAGGAGTTGTCCATCAGAAAGTGTAACATCCGAACGCATGGGCACTTGAGGCACTTCGGCCAAGGTATCTACAATAGCGGTCCCGGAAAGATGTAGGGCCTCAAAACCATTTTGTTTGAACAACACGGCATTCGAAGATCGGATTCCGCATCCCGGCATTACCGTACAACTACCCGATCTGCTCTCCAAAGTTTTCAAGAGTGGCATCCCTTCTTCTGCGGTGCGCGCCTGCCCGGAAGTCAATACGGTATCGACCCCAAGTGCGCCCAAACGATCAAAAGTGCCCAAAGGGTCGGAAACCCAATCAAATGCACGGTGAAAGGTAAACGCCAAGGGACCGGCGACCGACAACAAGGAAATCAATCGCCCTTCATCCAGGGTAAGATCCTTTTGTAATACCCCGGCGACCACCCCATCAAAATGGAGCTCGGCGCAGCGCGCAATATTTTGTTTCATTATTTCGAACTCCTGATGGGAATACGTAAAATCGCCCGCCCGTGGCCGGATCAATACCCGAACGGGAATGGAAACCTGTTTTTTTACCGCCTGCAAAAGCCCATACGAGGGGGTAAGCCCCCCAAGTTCCAAGGCAACACAAAGTTCAAGACGATCGGCGCCCGCCCTTTCGGCGATCAGCGCGGATTCCAATGAATTGGCACATACTTCAACCAACATTTACATATCTTTAAAGCACTAAAAATAAACATCCCCGTGTCATGAAACGAAGAAAGTTCCTTAAAAGATCCGGTGCCCTAACCACCGGTTTGGCAACAGTACCTTTGGCCGCCATGCCGCTTTCATCGCAAAGCCTACCGAACTCCTTGCCCAGTGGTGACGATCCGGTACGCCCCATTGTCATATGCACTTGGGATTTTGGAAATGCCACGGCCAAGGCCTGGGAAGTTTTGGCCAATGACGGGAACGCATTGGATGCCGTGGAACAAGGTGTTATGATCGAAGAGGCCGATGAGAACAACCAGACCGTAGGCATGGGCGGCAGGCCCGACAGGGACGGAAGGGTAAGCCTAGACGCCTGCATAATGGATGCCAAGGGCAACTGCGGTGCCGTATTGGCCATGGAAAATATCGTTCATCCCATTTCGGTGGCTAGAGCCGTAATGGAACGAACGCCACATGTGATGTTGTCCGGAAAGGGAGCGGAACGCTTCGGATATGAACAAGGCTTTAAAAAAACCGATCTGCTGACCGAAAAATCAAAAACAGAGTGGGTGGAATGGCAAAAAACGGCCCAATATAAACCCCTTATCAATATTGAAAATCATGACACTATCGGCATGCTCGCCATAGACGCAAAGGGTGATATTTCCGGAGCATGTACCACCAGTGGAATGGCCTATAAAATGGCCGGCCGTGTGGGGGACTCCCCCATTATCGGGGCAGGACTCTTTGTAGATAACGAAGTAGGTGCTGCCACGGCCACCGGCGTAGGAGAGGAAGTGGTGCGTACGGTAGGTAGTTTTTTGATCGTTGAGCTGATGCGCCAAGGCAAATCGCCCCAAGAAGCCTGCGAAGAAGGGGTGCGCCGTATTTTGAAAAAAAATGACGATAAAGCCGACTTCCAAATAGGCTTTATCGCAATCAACAAAAAAGGGGAGACTGGCAGCTATTGCATCCATCCAGGGTTTTCGTACCGTTCGTACACCAAGGAAGGACATCGAAATACCCCTTCGGATTCCTATATTAAAGTCTAAAAATTTAGCAGTAGTAGATAATCTTTGTAGTTTTGGAACCCTTCAAGAATTTATGAAAATGGCAGACCAAAAACGACTTTTTTTACTAGACGCCTATGCCCTTATTTTTCGCGGGTATTATGCACTGATCAAAAACCCTAGAATCAACTCCAAAGGAATGGACACCTCCGCGATCATGGGTTTTATGAATTCCCTTTTTGACGTCATCAAAAGGGAGCGACCGGACCATTTGGCAGTCTGTTTCGATAAAGGCGGAAGTACCGAACGTACCGAACTTTTTCCGGAATACAAAGCAAATAGAAACGAGACCCCGGATGCCATAAGAATTGCGATACCCTATATTCAAAATATACTGAACGCAATGCACATACCCGTTGTGGTAAAAGAAGGCTGGGAAGCCGACGATATTATCGGCACCTTGGCCAAACAGGCCGAAAAGGAAGACTATAAAGTGTTTATGGTAACCCCCGACAAGGATTTTGGACAGTTGGTTTCCGAAAACATTTTTATGTACCGCCCGGCGCGCATGGGCAATGGAATCGAAATTTGGGGCATCCCGGAAATCCAAAAACGATTTGGCGTAGAAAAACCGGAACAAGTGATCGACTATTTGGGAATGATGGGAGATGCCAGTGACAATATTCCCGGTCTTCCGGGCGTAGGGGACAAAACGGCAAAAAAGTTTCTGGAAGAATTCGGTTCCCTAGAAAATCTTTTGGCCAACACGGATAAGTTGAAGGGCAAAATGAAGGAGAAGGTGGAGGCAAACGGTGAGTTGGGGCTGCTTTCAAAAAAGTTGGCCACCATTAGTTTGGATGTTGATGTCACCTTTGATGCGAAAGACTATGAAATGTGCGAACCCGATAACGAAAAAGTACAGGTCATTTTTGAAGAGCTGGAGTTCCGGCGGCTCAAGGAACAGTTCATTAAGATTTTTTCGGATACCGAAGAAACGCCCACCGTTCCGGCAGGAAAAGCATCCCCTAAGGCAAAAGCATCCGAAGAAGCGGGCAGTGGACAATTTTCATTGTTCGGCGGTGCCGCAACGGAAAGTCCGGGTACGCTCAAAGACCACAACAGCCGTAAGACCATTGCAGATGTACCTCACGTATACCAGAGTATCGCACCAGGTATGGCCATGAAGTTGTTTTTACAAAACCTGATGAAACAGTCCTCCGTATGTTTTGATACCGAAACTACCGGGCTAAACCCGTTGACCGCCGAATTGGTGGGCATCGCCTTTTCTTGGGAAGCGACCAAAGGTTATTATATTCCCTTTCCAGAGGACAAAGCCGGGGCACAGGAACTTATTGAAGCATTACGCCCATTTTTTGAATCGGAAAACATTGAAAAAATCGGTCAGAACTTAAAGTACGATATTAAGGTACTTCACAAATACGGGCTCAAGGTAAAGGGTAAATTTTTCGATACCATGCTCGCGCATTACCTGATCAACCCCGACATGCGCCATAATATGGATGTATTGGCGGAAACCTATTTGAACTACACCCCGGTCTCCATAACACAACTGATCGGAAAAAAAGGCAAGAACCAACTGAGCATGCGCGATGTTCCTTTGGACAAACAAACGGAGTATGCCGTAGAAGATGCCGACATCACCCTTCAGCTTGCCGCACATTTTAGACCGGAACTCAAAGCGGCCAATACCCAGGCCCTGTTCAACGATATCGAGATTCCGCTCTTGCACGTTTTGGCCGATATGGAATTGGAGGGCATCAACCTGGACGAGGCATTTTTAAAATCCCTTTCGGAGGACCTCAACAAGGACATTGCCACGTTGGAACAAAAAATATACGAGGCCGCGGAAACAACGTTCAATATTGGATCGCCCAAGCAACTGGGAGAAATCCTTTTTGATAAAATGAAATTGGTGGACAAACCTAAAAAGACCAAGACCGGTCAATATTCCACTGCGGAGGACGTGCTTTCCTATTTGGCAAAGGACCATGAAATTATTCAAAACGTGTTGGATTACCGCGGGCTCTCCAAGTTAAAGAGCACCTATGTGGACGCCCTACCGCTGCAGGTAGAGGCCAGCACGGGACGGGTACACACCGATTATATGCAAACGGTGGCCGCTACGGGAAGACTAAGCAGTAACAATCCCAACCTTCAGAACATTCCCATACGAACGGAGCGAGGCCGGCAAGTACGTAAGGCCTTTGTTCCAAAAAACGAGGACTACACCCTGCTTGCCGCGGATTACTCACAGATCGAACTCCGGATCATTGCGGCATTGAGCGAGGAGACCACCATGATCGAAGCCTTCAAAAATGGTGAGGACATTCATGCATCTACCGCTGCAAAGGTATTTGACGTTCCCCTATCGGAAGTGACCCGGGAACAACGAAGCAATGCCAAAACGGTCAATTTTGGAATTATTTACGGCGTATCTGCCTTTGGGCTGAGCAATCAGACCGATCTATCCCGATCGGAAGCCAAGGAACTGATCGAAACATATTATGCCACGTATCCGAAACTCAGGAACTATATGGGCGAACAGGTCGATTTTGCCCGGGACAACGGATATGTACAGACCGTATTGGGAAGGCGCAGGTATTTAAAGGCCATTAACGGCAGTAATGCCATAGTGCGGGGCGCCGCGGAGCGTAATGCCGTAAACGCACCCATTCAGGGAAGTGCCGCCGATATTATAAAACTCGCCATGATCAATATCCATCGAAAGCTTAGCGAGGGCAATTTTAAGAGTAAAATGTTATTACAGGTTCATGATGAATTGGTTTTCGATACATATAAACCCGAACTGGAGGCCTTAAAGAACATGGTGAAATCTGAAATGGAAAACGCCTATACCCTTTCCGTGCCACTGGATGTAGAAATCGGCCTGGGAAGTGATTGGCTGGAAGCGCATTGACCCACAGGAATTGCGGTTTCACAACATTTTTTTGAATTTGGAACAGCTACCGACTAGTTTAGCATACTTATTGCAGTCTTGCTTGTTATGAAATGAGCCATAACAATTATTGACACCAACCGAAATGATTATTGGCGAGTTACATCTGACCATTAAAAACAATAAATATAAACAGATGAAAAAAACACTGTTTATCGTTTTTGCCTGCCTGGCTTTCTCCGGTAACGCACTGGGACAAGGGCAGCAGGAACCTACTGGAAGGGAAACCGTTAAGGTAAGGGTATTCCCGAATCCCGCTACCAGCGTAATCACGGTGTTGGGGCTCAAAAATAGCGCAAGCGCCGCCATTTCCATTTCGGACAGTTACGGCAATGTATTGCTGCAATACCAATGGTCGATAACGAACAAGGCCGTCAACATTCCGGTTTCCGATTTAAACCCGGGAATTTATACTATTGCTATCCGCTCAAAAGAACAACAGCTCCAAACCCGGTTTTACAAACAATAGCGCAAACAAAAAATCCCCTTGACGCATCAAAGGGATTTTCGAGTTTCGTGCTATATGTAGGTTTCGTTATTGTCTTTCAAAAATCGCTTTAGCACCTGCAAGGTTATCCTCATCCACAATTTCGGCAGGTACGATCATCTGGGTCGCCGTTAATTCGATAGTGACCGTTTCTTCGGTAAGATCTCCGTTAACAAAGGTCAACTGATCACCTTCCAAAGACCAAACAGAGGTAGATGATATCACTTCTTCAGGGCATTCGATAAGCAAACCGCTTCCATCAGGATTAACGTCCCTACCGGTCTCTGTAAAGTCCCTATAATCGGCCGTAACCGTTTGGTCATCGGCAAAGGTAAACGTCAGAATGTCGCAATTTTGCTGAATCAACACTTCAATGACATCCTCGGCCAATAAAATTTGTTGTTCATCGACACCTGTGGCGTCCAAGGCCACAAAATCCCAGGTACCGACCAAAGAGGCTTCCTGCGGTGTTTCTTCCCCATCATTTCCATCATCATCGGAGCAGGATACCGCTAGTAGCGATAGCATGCCGAACATATAAGCTATGCGTTTCATAATTCGAATATTTTTAGTTATCCTTTAGAACGTAAAAAGCATGGCAATATTTTAAATGTAGGCCCCTTTCACCATTCCTGATCAAAAATCAACTTCTAAGCAGGCCATATCATTTTAACTTTGAAATGGTATTACAATACAAAACGGTAGGTAGCCTTTATCAGAAAAATGTTTTGCGCTTCCTGTCCAAAAATATTGTCTCCCAAACTTTGGAACAATTGTTCTTGCGGATTTCCCGATCGTGAAATGTCCTGTGACCATACCAAGAAAATCTCCGATCCCGGAATGTACTCCCAACGGACGACCAGGTTGGACCGAAACTGCACAAAGGAAAAATCGGGATCGTCGAACGTAAAATCGGTAACGCCATCAAGGTCTTCGTCCACCCGGTATTCCTCTTCTTCCAAACTGATTTGGTCGGTATCGTACAACGTAAAACGATTTTCAAAACTTTTGGCAGTAGCCGAGGTTACGTGTTTGAAATTGGAATAACGCCCTCTGGAAATAAAAGGTTGCCCCCAATATTGAATGGTAAAGTTTGGGTTTATGGTATAATTCAAGCGAAGCGACATGCTTAGGGTCTCTTGATCGATGGTCCCGTTAAGGTAGCGCGTATCCCCGTCTACCGCTATATTGTCGATAAATTGAAGTTGGTCCTTGTTGATACTATAATTCGGCCTCGCCGAAATACTGAGGGCGTTCAGTGGTTGATAGGTGACTCCAAAACCTAGACTATAGGTCCGGTAGGAATTGTCCACACCTTTTCTTCCATTATGGAACACATTGAAACGCACCTTCTTTCGGTTGTCGGTATTGATGCTGTTCCAAAAACCGATTTCCGGTGATAAGCGCAACCTGGGACCGCCACGCAAGGCAAAATTGGAATATTGGATGGGTTCATAGTTCAACCCCAGGTTCGTAAACCAATTTCCTTTCCAATTTTGCCAGCTGTTGGTATTAAAACGGAGGCTATTGTGGTTGCCCCCAAAATCCCAAACACTCCAATGGTTGTAATTGATACCGACCCTTCTGAAGGTACTATCGGGCTTTATGGTCTGGTACCCTATCCAGGTATAGTGGCGTATATCATCGGCCTGGCGTTGAAAACCGATATCGTTCAGTTCCAACTCCGGGGAACGCCAGGTACCACCGGTTTCAAATTTCCAATTTCCGTTTCCGATCTTCCCCAGTTGCACATTGCCCCCCGTTCCGGTTAGGGAAGTAGCATCGGGGTCTACCGATACGTGGTCGGCATCCACCCTTTGGAACAAGTGGGTTATGGTTTCCTGTGTGTTTTGAATGGCGCTCGTATCGCCCTCCACATGGCTCCAGATCATGTTGCCCCCAAAATACCAATCCCGATCGTTCCACTGATGTTTAAAATCGAAACCCCCTGAATATGCCGATCGATGCAAAAAATCCAGCTCTGGGGTAAGGGCGTCCCGGTTTACCGCTGTCAATATACCCCCTACAAAGGTGTTCCCGTCATTAAAATCCTTTTGGAGCCGTCCGACGAAATAGTTGGTCAACGGCTCCACCACTTCCTCGCGGCGATTTCCGTTGTTATCGATGATGGCATACTTTTTTGCCGTAACACTTTCCAACGCCCCAATAGACCAACCATCCTTAGTTTTACCGCTGAATTTTGCAGCACCCAAAATAGTGGTATTCTCGGGTTGATCTACAAACTCACCATCGGCGGTCGACGGAAAACCCTGCGGACTTCTTCCGATCCTACGGGAGTAAAAAACGTTATCAAATCCAAAGGTATTCCCCGCTTCCGATCTGGAAACGCCGTAATCGAAAATGTTTTTGTTCTCCACAAAGAAAGGGCGTTGTTCCCGGAAGAAAATCTGAAAACCGTCCAATGCAATGGCAGATGGATCGGCCTCTACCTGTCCGAAATCGGGATTAATGGTCAAATCCAAGGTAAGATCGTTGGTAATTCCGATTTTGGCATCCAGGCCACCGGTCAGATCGCTGTCCCTACCCTCTCGAAAAGGGTTGCCTTCTTCCGCTTCATAGGTCTCCAACTTGGCTACGGTGTAGGGCTGTATTTCCAACTGGTGTTGCGGTTCTAGATCGACCAGCCCATGAATTTCGCCGAACTCGCTTACCCAACCCGGGGTGTCCAAGGGTTTGCGCTGCCATAACGAGCGTTCCTCTGCCCTAAAGAACCTTCGTGTGGACTGTAACCCCCAAACCTGATTTTTGTCCCTTCTGAATTTCAACTGGCTCAACGGAATTTTCAGTTCGGCGGTCCATCCCTCACCATCAATATTGGTTTTGGTATACCAAATGGGATTCCAGCTACTGTCCCAATCGTTCCCATTGTTGGAAACGAACTCATCGCCCTTTACACCCGCCGCTGTCACCGTAAAAGAGAAAGCCGTCCGATAATCGTGGTAACTGTCAATATTGAATTCTACCCAGTCGCCGGAAAACCCATCGCGACGCGAAAGCCGCTTTTCTATTTTATCCGGTTCGGGGTCGTAGCAGCGCACCCCTATATAGAGAAACTTTTTGTCATAGACCAGTTTAAACTTTGTTTGAACGCTTGGCGCGGTATTTTCATCGGGCTGATTTTCGATGTAATCTCCGGACCAAGCTACAGTGTTCCATGCGGTATCGTCCAACATGCCGTCGATACTGGGTGGTTTTTGGGCAAGTAATGGTTTGGTTTCATAAATTCTTTTCGGGACCGTTGTTGTAGAATCCTGTGCATTACCGAGTATCGGTAGTAATAAAAGTGCACACACCCCAATAAAGATGGTTTTCATACTGTTCGTTTCTTGATTGTGATTTGATTGATGTGGTAAAGACATCCCCTTTCTAAAACTGTTACACTTCCGTCCGACTTTCTTTGGATTTTAACATTTAAGCGCGCATCCTTTATCAAATTCACCCTTCTTTTTCGGACTTAAAGCGGTAGCTTTGTTTTTTCGGAAAATAATCGGAAATATGCATTTGTATTTCAACTTAATAGTTGTACATTTGCAGCCCTCTTTGAGGGATTGAAGTGTTTAATCAATAAAATTATAGTAGTGGATACATTAAGCTACAAGACTATTTCGGCAAATCGCAAAACAGTGACCAAACAGTGGTTATTGGTGGATGCCGAAGGAGAAACATTAGGCCGTCTTGCCTCAAAAGTTGCCAAGTTGTTAAGGGGAAAACACAAACCTGACTTTACGCCACATGTGGACTGTGGAGACAACGTTGTTGTAATCAATGCCGAAAAAATACATTTGAGCGGTAACAAATGGGAGGACAAAACCTATTTGCGTTACACGGGTTTTCCCGGAGGACAACGCGCCGCTACCGCTAAAGAGGTTTTGGAAAAAAGACCGACAAGCGTTGTAGAGCGTGCCATAAAAGGAATGCTTCCCAAAAACAAGTTGGGAGCGGAACTTTTCAGGAACGTTAAGGTGTACGAGGGATCGGAACACCAGCAAGAAGCGCAAAAGCCAGTTGTATTCAATTTAAAAGAATTTAAGTAATGGAGGTCATACACAAAATCGGTAGAAGAAAAACGGCTGTAGCACGTGTTTACGTTTCCGAAGGAAAAGGAAACATTACGATCAACCAGAGAGATTTAAACGATTATTTTCCAACGGCTACCCTTCAGTACAAGGTAAAGCAACCTTTTGCATTGACCGAAAGTACCGACAACTACGACGTAAAGGTAAATGTTTACGGTGGTGGGATTACAGGACAGGCAGAAGCCATCCGTTTGGCCCTTTCAAGGGTAATGTGCGAGATCGATGCGGAAAACCGATTGGCGCTTAAACCGGAAGGTTTGTTGACCAGAGACCCGAGAATGGTCGAGAGAAAGAAATTTGGACAGAAAAAAGCTCGGAAGAAATTCCAGTTCTCCAAACGTTAAAAGAATTTTCAGGTGCTTCGAAAGAGGCACCTTCGTTTTATATTCATTAATTAGTTCATTGAAAGTTTTCGCATTGTCGAGAACACTTACAAATCCCGTTTTGCTTTTCCAAAAGAGCAACATACGTTTTGGGTCCTCCGGTTCAAAATAGTTCGGGTAAATTAGTTTAGCATCTAAATGGTGAAGGCTCCGTTGCATAACGGTACCACTTTACCATTGCTATTTCAAAAGAACGTAAACTACATTTAAAAATGGCTCAAAAAGTCGAAGTAAAAGATTTATTGGAAGCAGGTGTGCATTTCGGACACCTTACAAGAAAGTGGAACCCCAACATGGCGCCCTACATCTACATGGAGCGCAACGGAATCCACGTTATCAACCTTTACAAAACTGTTGCAAAAATGGACGAGGCCAACGAGGCCTTGAAAAAAATTGCGGCATCCGGAAGAAAAATTCTTTTCGTAGCTACCAAAAAACAGGCAAAGGATATCGTTGCCGAAAAGGTGGCCAACGTAAACATGCCCTATATCACGGAACGATGGCCGGGCGGTATGTTGACCAACTTTGTTACCATCCGTAAAGCGGTAAAGAAAATGGCCTCTATCGACCGTATGAAAAAGGACGGAACCTTTCTTACCCTATCTAAAAAAGAACGCTTACAGGTAGACCGTCTTCGGGCGAAGTTGGAAAAAAACCTTGGTTCCATTTCTGAAATGACCCGTCTGCCAGGTGCAATATTCATCGTAGATACCATGCGCGAGCACATTGCAGTTAAAGAGGCCCAAAAATTGAACATTCCAATTTTTGCTATGGTAGATACCAATTCCGACCCTAGGGATATCGATTATCTGATACCTTCGAACGATGATGCTTCCAAATCCATTGAAATCATCATGCAACAAGTAACCAACGCGGTAGCGGAAGGTCTTGCCGAAAGAAAATCGGAAAAGCAAGCTGAGAAAGAAGGTGCGGATGCCGCCCCTAAGAAAGAAAAAGCCCCCGCTCCCGCAGCTGAAAAGGCTCCTGCCCCGGCACCGGTAGAAGAAAAGAAAGAAGAAGCTCCAGCGGTTGCCGAAGTAAAGGAAGAAGTAAAAGAAGCGGCGCCGGCCAAAGAGGAAAAGGCGAAAGCCGATGATCTGACCAAGGTAGAAGGTGTTGGACCAAAAGCTGCCGAAGCTTTGGTAAACGCGGGCCTTGACACTTTTGCAAAACTTGCGGAAGCCGATGCAGAGAAAATCAAAGAAATCCTTACCGAAGCCAGCTCTAGAATGGCGCATTTAGATCCTACTTCTTGGGCAAAACAGTCCAAAATGGCCGCTGAAGGCAAATGGGACGAGCTTAAAGAATGGCAGGACAGCGTTAAAGGAGGCGTAGAATAAAGTACTGGAACACAACAATTAAATACATACCGGTTTCCCATGAAAACGGGAAATCACAAATAATAAAGGATATGGCAAAAATATCAGCCGCAGAAGTAAATAAATTGAGAAAGGCCACTGGGGCCGGGATGATGGATTGTAAAAATGCTTTGGTAGAAGCCGAAGGCGATTTTGACAAGGCCATTGCTGTTCTTCGTAAAAAAGGACAAAAGGTAGCAGCAAAAAGGGCCGATCGAGATTCTTCGGAAGGTGCCGCAATCGCCAAGGTAAATGCCGATAACACTTCCGGTGTCGCAATCGTTTTAGGTTGTGAAACCGATTTTGTCGGTAAAAACGAGAACTTTGTGGCCTTGGCCAATAGCATCGCGGACATCGCATTGACAGTAGACAGTAAAGACGCCTTATTGGCCGCCGATTTCGGTGGGATTACCGTTGCTGAGAAGTTGATCGAGCAAACCGGTGTCATCGGGGAAAAGTTGGAAATCAACGCTTTTGAAAAAGTGGAGGCCCCTTACGTTAGTTCCTATGTACACATCAATAAGATTGCTGCATTGGTCGGTTTTTCGGCGAAGGTAGACACTGCAGAGGAACTTGGTAAAGATGTTGCTATGCAAGTAGCTTCCATGGGAGCCACTACGTTATCCTATAAAGATTTCGATCCAGCTTATGTAACTTCGGAAACCGAAGCCCGTATTGCCGCGATTGAAAAGGACAATGAAGAATTGGGCCGTTTGGGAAAAACACTTAAAAACGTACCACAGTATATTTCAATGGGCCAATTGAGCGATGCTGTTTTGGAAAAGGCAGAAGCCGATGCGAAAGCGGAATTGGCCGCTGAAGGAAAGCCCGAGAAAATCTGGGATAAAATTCTTCCTGGTAAAATGGAGCGTTTTATTTCCGATAATACAACTTTGGATCAAGAACAGTGTCTGTTGGACCAAAATTTCATCAAAAATGAAAAAATCAACGTTGCCACATATGTTGAGTCCCACGGAGCGGTAGAAGTAACCGGCTTCAAAAGGGTTACCGTAGGGTAAACTTATATAATAAACTCATTTTAAACCGCCTTGATGTTCCATCTTGGCGGTTTTTTTATGCGACCTGTACACCTTTCCGAATCCTACAAAACACCTATACCAGAGGCGAATACTATTTTATACCATTTCCGGTATTAGCTTTGAAGTGGTATAAGGTAGCATCAACACTTTGCCCGAATTTGTAAAAGGCTTCTAAAACTCGATGCGATAGTTTAAAAAAGGAATCAACTCCAACTGTAGGCTGGTCCGTATTTCCCCCTCGTCATTAAAAAACACCTCATCGATATTCTCCCTATTGGTAAGGTTCTGAATATCCAAAGAAATACGATGCGACGCCTTTGGCCGGTTCAGGCGGTAGTACACACTGGCATCCAATCTAAAATAGGAATCGAGTTCAATGGTATTGCGCAACTGTTCATCGATACGTGTTTCCCCGGTCGCATCAAAAAATTCCTGATCTAGCGGACTGGCACGTTTACCACCGTTAAATAAGGTTTTGGCATTTACACCAATAATATTGTTCTGGGTCTTCCCCACGGTAAACTCTTTGCCCCCAACAAGGTTAAAGGTATAACTATAGTTATAAGCACTATCGTACCAGTTCCCATCGGCAGCGCGGTATTGCGTATCATATAAGGATGCCGTTGCCAAAAAGTAATACTGCCGTGAAAAGAACTTTTCAAACGTAAACTCCAGACCATAGTTGCGCCCTACCCCGGTATCGGTAAATGCTGCGGGAATAAAACGTCCATTTAAATAAGAAGCCGTAAAATCGGGGTTGCTTGTTACCGCAACCTTGTTCAGATCTTGATAATACGCCTCTACCTTTATGTGTCCATCCCTAATAATGCGCCAATCGTGCCCGATGATGTAGTGTACTGCCTGCATCAGGTCCACCTCCGTATTCGGTGTGGTAAAACCTGTGCCATCGGGAATTTTAATAAAGTACTGGTTCAAGGGCATTCGACGGGAATGTACGCCAAAACCCGCAGAAAGCGTGTGGTTCGCGTTTACCTTCCACTCCATACCAAAGCGCGGTTCCACTACGAAATCATCATTCACTGAAAAATAGGTGCCGTGCACCCCTAAGGTGGTGGAAAAATCGCTGTTAAAACGGTACTTGCCCTGCACATAGGCCTGTCCCATGGTGCCATTGCCCTTTTCATTGACCACCTCTCGCGACCGGTCGTTTTCGAAGGTGGCGGTACGTACGTTATAGTTCAACAAACTGAGTACTCCGCCGGCATTGATGGTCGTTCTCGCACTTATTTTTTTGGTATAATCGGTACTGACCCTAAAAGCGCTATTTCTTAAAATATCGCTATCTCCAAAAACATCGTTCGATGCGGTGTTGCGGCCCTCAAAAATATAATCGCTGGCGTTTCCCGAATACGATATCCGGCCTTCTAGCTTGCTTCCACCTTCAAAAAAATGTGATAGTGTCAGTCCGCTCAAATAGGTTTTGGATTCGAATACCTCCTCGCTGCTGAAATTACCGTTTACCTCCGGGTCCTCGTCTTCATCACTAATGCCCCCGATTCCCCATAGGGACAATTTGGTCCGATCACCCAATGGGAGGTGCAATTTTATCGACACATCCTGATAGGTAGGGGTACTCCCTGGGGTAACATCTACGATCTGGTTTAAAATGGCGATCGTAGAATACCGATAGTTGATCAAATAGGAGCCCTTGTACCCTTTTTTAAACGGTCCTTCTGCGGTAAGGTCTGTTCCCAATACGCCAAATTGAAATGCGTACTCCCCTTTCTCGTTATTCCCGTTTCTTAAATTGATATCGAATACCCCTGAAAGCGCATTTCCATAGGTGGCCGGAAAGGCCCCGGTAAAAAAATCGGATTTTCCCAAGAGGTTGCTACTGATCAAACTCACGTTACCCGGAGCGTATCCTTCCTCGGAAAAATGATTTGGTTCGGGCACTTCAATACCTTCCACCCTCCATAACAACTGATTCGGTGCATTTCCCCTTATAATGATTTCATTACTGGTATCGTCACCATTGGTGACCCCAGCAAAGGAAAGCGCCATACGGCCGGGATCGCTAACGCTGGCAGGAAAACGTTTGGTTTCCTCAACGCTAAAGGATCGTGCGCTTACCGTTGCCAGTTTGTTGTTGGGTTTGCCCGTGCCGGTAGGTGCGACCAATACCACTTCATCAAGCGCGTTTAAGGCTTCGGTAAGGGAAACTTTTAAAGCTACTTCCTTTGCGGAGCCAATCAAAATTTCGGAGACTACAAAATCCTCGTACCCGAGATAAGTAAACTGGAACGAGGCCCTACCAACGGGAACGCCCTCCAATCTGAAATAACCCGCTTCGTCGGTAATCGCCCCTTTGGCGGGTTCCGCATTTAGGAGTATCACATTCGCACCCAACAAAGGTGCCCCCGTTTCCGAATCCAGCACGGTGCCCTTGACCGTTTGGGTAAGGGTTTGGGCTTGACACAGCGCAAAGCAAAAAACGAAAAAGATAAAAAGCGAATACGTTGTTCCCGACATGTTCATTTTTTGATTGAAGTTATACCATTTTATTTTTTTGATCAAATTATAAAAATGCTATCGAATGCTACCGGGCACCTACTGGGTTTTCAACGGATAGGTTACCCTTAAAGACACTATGGTCATGCAAAAGGTTGCACCAAGTCCAAATTTTTTATCCCTTGTATGCATTTTGGAACTGCAATGATAGGGGACACTCTTATCAACATTTGAGAAAAATCCAACAAAAAAGCGGCCATAACATGCACCGCTTTTTTGTATCTGATCCGAAAAGGTCGTAAGGCCAGATCGGTATCACAACGACACCCTGAACCCCCTTTTTCGCCATTTTAGTTTTTCAACCAAGCTTGACGCAGCTCTTGCTGCGCTTCGCTAGCCGTGGGCGTTGGAAGCAACGAAACCACGTTTACGGTAGGGGTCCCTACCGGACCGGTCAGCGTCAATTCTTCCCCATCACGTTCGACCACCATTTCTATCTCGGTTTCGGGTGTCCAACCAAAACTCTGCCCGATTATCGGACGTATGGCATCAAGGTTTATCGGTGTACCGTTTATTTTTTTGATAACGTCGCCCCCTTGTGTTCCGAGCGTCTGTAAAAAGCTGTTCAATTCGATGCCTTTTCGGATGAAGATCGCGTTTTCGTTCTCTTGGTCAACATCGATAAAAGGAATATCCCCCTTCAAAAAATACCCCGACTGTTCTTGGTTTGTGCTTTTCTCCAAACCTACCTTTGCGAAAATCGCGTCATAATCGATAGGCGTATTCCCGATGACGTGCGTATCGAAAAAAGTACGTACTTCAGGAAAGGTCATCGCTACGATTTCATCAATCAGCACATCGTCTTTAAAAGGGGTCATGTCGCCATATTTACCGGAAAGTTCTTTCATAAGCCATAATACCCCTTTCTCCCCATTGCTCCATTCCCGCAACATAATGTCGAGTCCCATATTGATCAACGTGCCCTTTTCATATACATTGGCATAATTGTCCTTATAGGGGTCGTCCAAAATATTCTTGCTCATTTCGGTAAAGGACATGGCGTCGTCGTACGACTTCGAATTTGAAATTTTGGTCATGATCCTTTTATAAAATTCCGTTTCATCGATCAATCCCTGTTGTATTTGGAACAAGTTGGCAAAATACTCGGTGGTGCCTTCGTACATCCAAAGGTGTTGCGACATTTTGGGGTCGTTAAAATCGAAATACTGGATTTCCTCGGAATGCACGCTCAGGGGTGTCACAATATGGAAAAACTCGTGCGACACTACATCAATCATGGCCTGCTCCAATGCCTCTTTTTGCATTACTTCGGGGAGCACCACCACCGTAGAGGTATGGTGTTCCAAGGCACCGAAACCTCCGGCATCGTTTTCAAGGGTAGAGAGGTACAACAAAATGTTATATTCCTTTGTACTATTGATGTCGCCCAAAAAGGCTTTTTGCGCGGTCATCATCTTTTCCATAGATTCTTTTATACTTGCGGCCGTGTACGTTCCATTTGGCGAGTACACACTTAACGTCACCGTAATATCGTTTATCTGAAATGTTTCGATATTGGGTTCCGCATACATGATCGGACTATCGATCACCTCAAAGTACCGGCTGGCCAAAAACACCTGCTCGGAAGCTTTGGCATCGGCCACCGCCTTTTCGCTGAGCGAAGTGGTGGCGACCAAGTTTTCGGGTCTTGTTATCTTTATTTCATAGGGTACTTCTTGCAGGTCATCAAAATAACCTACAAACCCGTGGAGGTTCAGCATATAATTATTGCCCTTATCAATGTTTGTTCCGGAAGGGGAAAACACGGCATCTTTAACCTCTTTTTCAGTATCGTAAGTATCGTTTACCCAATAAGATACCTTATCCAATTTTTTGGCTTCAGTAATGGTCCAGGTATTATCGTCCTTTTTTGCGACGGACAGTTCTTTCCCGTCATAATCGATGGCCTTGAAGCCCTCAATGTATTTTCCGTAGTTGTCCGAGCTATACGTGCCCGGCACTGTTTTGGGTATAAAAAAGGACACTTCGTCCTTTAAAAATGCTCCCGGATCGACACTGACCATCACTTTATCATCGGTCACGTTCACCAAGTCCAAGGTTGCGACTACGGGGGATTTACTGGCGGGAATCGCCGTTTTGCTCGCGGTACATCCCACCATTAAAATACAAAGGAATGCTTTACATACTTTTCTCATGAGGCTAAAAATCAATTTAATAGGCCGCAAGATGGCTAAAATTAATCGTTTGAACACCATTATTTTACAATAAATTAAGAAAGAACGCACAAAAAAATCGCCCGTTTTGGCATAACTTTTTTTGATTATTTTTGTTGGAATTAAAAACGATACATGCACTATAAACGAATACTTCTTAAACTTAGCGGCGAAGCCCTAATGGGTGAAAAACAATATGGAATAGACTCCAATAGGCTTTCGGAGTATGCGGAGGAAATCCAACAGGTCGTCGAGAAGGGAATTGAAGTAGCCATCGTTATAGGTGGAGGAAACATCTTTCGCGGCCTTACCGGTGCCGCTACGGGCATGGATCGCGTTCAAGGAGACCATATGGGCATGCTGGCCACCGTGATCAACGGACTGGCCTTGCAAAGTGCCCTGGAATTGAAAGGAATACAGACCCGTTTACAATCGGCCATTAAAATAAACGAAGTTGCGGAACCATTTATACGACGCAGGGCCATGCGCCATTTGGAAAAAGGCAGGGTAGTTATATTCGGGGGCGGAACGGGAAACCCCTATTTCACCACTGATTCGGCCGCCGTATTGCGGGCCATCGAAATAGAGGCCGATGTTATCTTAAAAGGAACCCGGGTCGACGGAATTTATACCTCCGATCCCGAAAAAGACAAGACCGCCACAAAATTCGATTCCATTTCCTTTCAAGATGTGCTCAACAAGGGGTTGAAAGTAATGGATACCACCGCCTTTACCCTGAGCCAAGAAAACGACTTGCCGATCGTGGTGTTCGATATGAACAAAAAGGGAAACCTGCTCAAGATCGTAGACGGGCAGAACATCGGTACCGTTGTGAACACCTGATGTTCGCATCACCTAAAAGAAACAGCAGCAAGAACACACCAATACCTTTTAAAACACTTATGTAAAATGAACGAAGAAATTGATTTTATACTTGATTCGACCAAGGAAGCAATGGATGCCGCAATCGTACATTTGGAAAAGGAATTCATGAAAATTCGTGCCGGCAAGGCTAGCCCGGCCATGTTGTCTTCCGTTCTGGTAGAATACTACGGATCGCAAACACCGCTATCACAGGTGGCCAATGTCAATACTCCGGACGGACGGACCATTACCGTACAGCCTTGGGAAAAAAGCATGTTGACCGAAATAGAAAAAGCGATAATGAACGCGAATCTCGGTTTTAACCCCATGAACAACGGTGAAACGATAATTATAAACGTGCCCCCTTTAACGGAAGAACGCAGGCGCGATCTGGCCAAACAGGCCAAGGCCGAGGCCGAGCATGCCAAAGTAGGGGTGCGCAACGCCCGTCAAGAAGCCAATAAGGAGGTTCGCAACCTCGAAGATGCTTCGGAAGACCTTAAAAAAAATACGGAAACCGACGTTCAGGCACTCACCGATACGTATAGCAAAAAAATAGACGATTTCTTGGTTGCCAAAGAGGCCGAGATCATGAAGGTATAAGTTTGAGGAAACGGGTGTACACCGTCTTAAAAATCGGAAATCCCGTAGCATGCTTTACGACCAACATTTTATAATTCTCCCCATTCATTCCATTCCCGGACCGTATATTAGGGGAGGTTACACACCTAGTTTCGCTTGACTTCCGCCTTCCCGGCAGATTGTTTTCCCTGATTATAATGAGGCAACAGGTCTGTTGTGAAAACCTGCGGTATCGAGGATTGGCGTAGTCGGAATAACGGGATTTTTCTGGACAATAAGAACCCTAAAAAGTTGCTATCCCATCTTTCGCAAAACGCTGATGTGCCAATCGCTTTCCTCTAAATTTCCCCAAGGAAAATTGGCTTCGAACTTTTAGCATAAATGACCGAAACGAACAGTTTCTCATTGCTTCTGGGACACCGCTCGTTTTGAACACACCACTTCATGCGACAAAGCACTACGGATACCGCTCACGCTCTCTTATTAAGGAACAATCACTTTTTGGATTTTCGAACGGCCGGTATCTACATCTGTCATCTGCACAATGTAAATTCCGCTGTTCAAGGATTTTAGATTTAGCTTGTGCTCTCCCTGCAGTGAACGAGCCATAAAAACTTGCCTGCCCGAAAAATCGAATATGACAACACGATAGCTATCCGGACCCAAAAGATGCAATTGTTTTGAACGTAACGGGTTATGCAATACCGAAAAGACCTTGGAATCCACTGAAACCATTTCTTCGGTCAAACCTGCCATTAATCGTGCACTTGAACTACAAGTTCCGGACCCAAAATCAAAGTACCCACCACCTACGAGCCTTTCGCCAGACCCATTTCCTGACCGGGTAGCTTTCACTTCCGTATTGAGGGTATTCCCCCCTAAAACAATTTTGTCGACCGAAAGCGCTTCTTGAGATTTAGCATTAACAAATCTGACTTTGATATTGTTCAAGTCGATGTTTGGATTTACTTCAAATGAAAAATTATTCCAGGAGGTACCAATACCTGTCCAGCGTTTGACCCAATCATAATTGATTGCCAAAACCATCTCTTCGCTTCCCACACTTCCCTTGGCCCTAATGGTAATCTTACAGCTATTGGGGTTGTTTTGAACGGATATATTGTTCTTCGTCTTGGCGTCGTATCGATCTTTCGACCATCCTTCATTGGGTTTTACCAAATAGGAAAACAAGTAATAGCCATTTTGAGGGCTGGCATTGGAGGGAACATTTATAGTAAACGTATGACTCCCGGATCCTTTGGTCAAGCGTACCTTTTGAGTGTCATAAACGGTACTCCCTTTTTTGAAACTGAGGTGCAGATCTCGATTGGCAGACGTTTGGTAGCCAATGGTAACGGCAAAACTGGTGCCGGCGCGAACCGAACTGGCCGCGCTGATACGATCAATGCGATCATTGTCGGTACTTTTGGGCAGCACATCCCTGTTCTGTTTTTCAATATTGTCCTTGGCTCCCCTCCAATCCCCGTTTCGATCGGTAATGTATGTTTGAAATTGATATGCGTTATCGGCCACCGGCACATTGTTGGGTATGGTCAATTTTACCCATAAGGTACCGCTTCCCTTAACTACTTTGCGCACTGCACCCGTATAATATTTGTAATCGCCACTATCTTTTTGAAAGGTTACTATAACATCCCTGTCCCCTGATGCGCTATAATCTATCCGCACGGAAACCTCTTGTCCTTGACGCACCTGATTTGGGGCGGATACGGCAATAATATCATCATCAAATGTATTTTGACCATTGGGATACCAATCTTGTTTTTTATTGGGATTGCCACCCGGGTTTTGCGTTATGGCCAGCCCCCTATAATTGGTATTTTTACCAACGTTTGAAATGGTATTATTGTGCACGTACACTGGGAGAAAGGCTTCGCCCCAGTTGTTCAACTGCAGTCCATAAACATTCTGATTCCTATTTATCGAAGTAGTTTTTACGTCCCGTACCGAGTTGTTCTTGATGTTATTGCCCAACCCAGCGCTGTAAATTCCTGAAATTCTATTATTTGCACCTGCCCTCACCTTATAAATAGTATTGTTTTCCACCCAATTCTCGCGGCGTTTATTTTTTTGATAGATATTTCCGTTATAGACCGCGTAATGACCAAGCGATACGGCAGCCTCGTTTGTTTGTCCAAAATTGGGATCGCCCAGTGTAATATCGTGCACTGTATTGTTTCGTATGGTATTCGCAAATGCCCCACCTTTCACGTCTATTCCTTCTGCGGCACCGCAACGGTATATCTCACAGCCTTCTATCCAAACATTTTTCGTCAGATCGGGCCAATTGGCATTCGTATGGCTCCCTCCTCGCCCAATATAAATCCCTTCCCCATAACGCCGATTACCGGGTCCGTTGGAACCGGTATCATGAATCTTGGTTTTAAGTATATCGACATAACTAGATCCTAATGCCACTTTTATGCCGGCCTGCCCGGATTGCGAGACCTCGCAATTACGAACTATAACGTGTTCGCTTCGCTCGATCAAGACCCCTTCATATCGTGATTTTCTAAAATGGATTCCCTCAAAAACCACGTACTTGCTGTTGGTCAGGTAGAGCGCTCGGTTCGCATTGGTGCCATCCACAACCACGTTGGCCCCAGGTTTCGCCTTAATGACCAATGGTCTTGTCTCAGAAAACAGAAGACCATTCAATTCCAAAGGGCTATATGTGCCAGATTCGACCAGTATCACGTCTCCACCGGAAGCACTCTTAATTGTCGACTCCAAATTTTGGCCCGGTGTTACCGTTTGCCCATATATCGATGGGAGCATCAAGTAAAATATGGCGATGGTAGGTAAAATATATTTCATAGTATCATTCTTTTGATTAACATAGGTTTCAGTACTTTTTTAGTTTGTTTGAATGTATTACGCCACAGACTTTTTTGGGAACGACAGCTTAGACCACCGAACTTTGAGCAAATTATTTCGTCCTAACAAGGCCTAAAATCTGGAATGTCCGTTTTGAAAGATATCAAATCGAAAGGCTTTTACCATGCCGGACATATCAGGCCAGTACAGTCAAATCGCCCTGTTTTAAGGCTTGGACCCGTGAGATTAGAACTCTCGTAAACGCCGATGGACATATTATTTTCACGGTAAATGATTCGTGAGCCATTACGCTTTTGGTCGTGGGATCGATCTGATGACAAAACCATGATAACAGGACCCGGTAACTTTAGAATTAAAGCGTTTGAAATCGACTTAAAAACGCATTTATTTATGAGTTCCCCTTAGGAACACAACCCATCATTTTCTACCTTTGCCGCATTTTGAAAGTAATGAAGCGGAACGCGGTGAAGCGATACTATCACCCGTCTCTTTTCAACAGCTATCCAAATAGTTGTAATCAGGAAGTCACGTTAACATGGTAGCGAAAATCACAAAAGGCTTTTGGGCAAAAACGGCAAGGATCATCCTTCGCAACAGAATACTGATCTTGTTATTGGTCATTGCATTTACGGTATTTCTTGGTTTTCAATGGGAGAACATGCGCTTTTCCAACTCCCAGGCAAACCTATTGCCCGATGACCACCCCATAAACGTCGAATACCAATCGTTTTTAAAACAATTTGGCGAAGAAGGGAACGCCATCGTTTTTGGCATCCGGGACAGCGCTTTGTTCACCCCTGATAATTTCAACCGTTGGAACAAGTTCAGCAAACAGTTATTGGCCTTCCCGGAAATCGATTTTGTCATTTCGACCGACAATTTAAAGGAACTGGTCAAGGACCAGGAACGGCAGGAGTTTGTACTACGCCCTTTGATCACCTCCGCGGTTCGGACCAAAAGCGAGGTGGACAGCATCAAAAACCATTTGTTCAACGAGCTTCCATTCTATGATAACCTACTGTTCAACAAGGAAAGCGGAACCATTCGTACCGTTGCCAATTTGGACAAGGATATTGTAAACACTTCGGTACGGAAAGATTTTATCCTTAAGGAACTCCAGAACGCCGTACTACGTTTTGAAGAGGAAACGGGCATGGAGGTGCATGTTTCGGGCATGCCGTACATCCGGACGATGAATTCACAGAACATTATCGACGAGATCGGAACGTTCATTCTGGCCGCCCTTGGCGTTACCTCCTTGATTTTTTTCTTCTTTTTCAGGAGTTTCAGGGCCACCTTTATCTCCATGTGCGTGGTCATCGTAGGAGTGATGTGGGCCTTTGGTATTTTAGGCCTATTGCAATATGAGATTACGGTATTGACGGCCTTGATCCCACCTTTGATTATCGTAATCGGGATTCCAAACTGTATCTTTTTGATCAACAAATACCAACAGGAGGTTAAAAAACATGGCAATCAGGCGCTATCCCTGCAACGGGTGATCACCAAAATCGGGAACGCCACGCTAATGACCAATGTCACCACGGCTTCCGGGTTCGCCACTTTTATCATTACCGATAGCAAATTGCTAAAGGAATTCGGTATCGTCGCTTCCATTAATATCATCGGAATATTTGTGCTTTCGTTGCTGATCATACCCATCGTTTATAGTTTTATGTCGCTGCCGAAGACCAAACACCTAAAACATTTGAACAAACGGTGGATCGACACCTTTGTCAACTGGATGGAACGTATTGTTCGGGAAAGACGTATTTCCGTATATGTGGTCTCCCTGATCTTATTGATCACCAGTATCATCGGAATTTATCAGATCCGCATTTCGGGGAGTATCATCGAGGACATGCCCAAAAAGGCCGCTTTTTTTAAGGACATCCGTTTTTTCGAAAAAGAATTCGACGGCATCATGCCCGTAGAGATCGTGGTCGACACCAAAAAACCAAAGGGTGTACTGCGCTCCGCCAACTTAAAACGAATGGATCGGCTGGGTACCGTAATCGAAGAGATCCCGGAACTTTCCAAACCCGTTTCCGTGGTGAACTTGGTAAAATATTCCAAGCAGGCCTTTTACAACGGCATTCCCAAATACTACCAATTGCCCACTTCCCAGGAGAATACCTTTATTATGGATGTCGCCCGTAAATCTTCCGAGAATGGCAACATGCTGCAATCGTTTGTCGACAGTACCGGCCAAACCGCGCGCATTACCACGTTTATGCGCGATGTGGAAACGGAACGTATGGAGGCCATAGAGGCCGAACTCAAAGATAATATCCAAAAAATCTTTCCATCGGAACGCTATCGGGTGTACATGACCGGGGGCGCCCTGATCTTTTTAAAGGGAACCAAGTATTTGGTAAAGAACTTGATTTTGTCGTTGGCATTGGCCATCGGCCTTATCGCCCTTTTTATGGCTTATTTGTTCCGCTCGTTCCGAATGATCATCATTTCCCTGATTCCCAATTTGCTGCCATTGGTGGTTACCGCAGGGGTCATGGGTTTTGCCGGGGTTCCCATAAAACCCTCCACCATTTTGGTATTCAGTATCGCCTTTGGTATATCGGTGGACGACACCATTCATTTTTTGGCAAAATACCGTCAAGAGCTTACCGCGAACAAATGGCGTATCAAAACTTCGGTATATGCCGCGTTGCGGGAGACCGGTGTGAGCATGTTCTATACATCGATAGTGCTCTTTTTTGGTTTTTCGGTATTTATCATATCCAATTTTGGTGGTACGGTAGCCTTAGGGGCATTGGTATCGGCAACACTGCTGTTTGCCATGTTGGCCAATCTTATTCTGCTTCCTTCCCTCCTGCTTTCGTTGGAACGCAACATCGCCAACAAGGAAACCTTGAAAAAGCCCCAGATCGATATTCTACCCAAAGAGGAAATACGCCAAAATTCCGAAGACCGGTAATACGGATTATACTAAAATTATCAAGATACAAATCATAAATAGGTGCAATGATCTATCTTTGCCCTTTTAATTTTGAAGCCATTTATCATGCAATCGACCCGTATTAAAGACTTGCTAGTTACCGAACCATTATCCCAAGAAGTACAGCTCAACGGATGGGTAAAAACGTTTAGGAGCAACCGGTTTATCGCCCTGAATGACGGGTCTTCCCTAGGGAGCATCCAATGCGTCGTCGATTTTGAAAATTTTGATGAAGCCCTGTTAAAACAGATAACCACGGGCGCCGCGCTGCGCATTACCGGGGTACTTGTTGAGAGTCAAGGGCGTGGCCAAAAAGTAGAAGTTCAGGTAAACTCGATTTTCGTTCATGGTGCTTCCGACCCGGAAACCTACCCTATCCAACCCAAAAAACACTCTATGGAGTTTTTGCGGGAGCAGGCACACCTTCGGGTACGCACCAATACCTTTTCCGCGGTAATGCGGTTGCGATCGTCATTGGCCTTTGCCGTACATCAGTATTTTAACCAGAACGGCTTTTATTATTTTCATGCCCCTATTATTACGGGGTCGGACGCCGAAGGTGCGGGCGAAATGTTTCGGGTGACCACCTTGGATCAAAAACGACCGCCACTTACCGAAGACGGGGCCATCGACCATAGTCAGGACTTTTTTGGAAAGGAGACCAATTTGACCGTATCCGGTCAATTGGAAGCGGAATCCTATGCCATGGGGCTTGGAAAAGTATATACGTTCGGACCTACCTTTAGGGCCGAAAACTCCAACACCTCGCGACACTTGGCCGAGTTTTGGATGATCGAGCCCGAAATGGCGTTTTATGACTTGGACGCCAATATGGACCTTGCCGAGGATTTCATCAAAAGTGTGCTCCGTTATATCTTGGAACACTGCATGGAGGATTTGGAATTTTTGCAAAAACGACTGCTCGATGAGGAAAAAACCAAACCACAGGCCGAGCGCAGTGAAATGCCCTTGATCGAAAAACTTCGTTTTGTGGTGGACAATGGGTTTAAACGAGTTACCTATACCGAGGCCATCGATATTCTAAGGAACAGTAAACCGAACAAAAAGAAAAAATTCAAGTATCCTATTAACGAATGGGGTGCCGACCTTCAAAGCGAACACGAGCGTTTTTTGGTGGAAAAGCATTTCAAATGCCCGGTCATCCTGTTTGACTATCCCGCAAAAATAAAGGCGTTCTATATGCGTTTGAACGAGGACGGAAAAACCGTTCGGGCCATGGACATTCTTTTTCCCGGAATCGGGGAAATCGTCGGTGGATCGCAAAGAGAGGAGCGTTTGGACGTGCTCAAGGAAAAGATGGCGGCACTGGACATTCCAGAGGAAGAGCTTTGGTGGTACCTGGACCTGCGCAAATTCGGCACCGCCGTACATAGCGGTTTCGGACTCGGATTTGAAAGATTGGTCCTTTTTGCCACGGGCATGGGCAACATCCGAGATGTTATACCGTTCCCTAGAAGCCCTCAGAATGCGGAGTTTTAAATCGAATTTGGTAACTTTATAAAGAAGTGTCCAACATTTGTTATTTACAAAAAACTTAAGGCACCAAAAGAGTAGGAACAACAAACCCCAATGCTAAAACAACATCTACAGTTTAAGTTATCCCAAAAGCTATCGCCGCAGCAGATACAGCTGATGAAGTTGATCCAGCTGCCGACGCAAGCCTTTGAGCAACGGCTGAAACAAGAGCTGGAAGAAAATCCCGCTCTGGAAACCGGAAAAGAGGACAACGAACGCTTGGATGAAGATTTTGGGGACACCTACGAAGATGGGGCGGACAATGAAAGCATCAACACCGACGACATCAACATCGACGATTACCTGAGCGACGATGAAATTCCGGATTACCGTACCAAGGCCAACAATTACAGTGCCGATGATGACGAAAAAAGCGTTCCCTATGCGGCAGGCATTTCTTTTAATCAATTTCTGCTAAATCAACTCAATACGGTATACCTGAGCGATGAGGAGTGGAGCATTGCGGAGTTCCTTGTGGGCAGCGTTGACGAGAGCGGTTACATTCGAAGGCCTTTGGGCGATATTCTGGACGATTTGGCCTTTACCCAAAATATTTATACCGAAGAGGCGACCATACTGCAGGTATTAAAAATTGTGCAATCGCTCGATCCACCAGGGGTAGCGGCACGATCATTGGAAGAGTGCCTGTTACTGCAACTTGGACGTAAAGAACCAACACCTAGTGTGACCATGGCGATAGCCATTTTAGAAAAGTCATTTGATCAGTTTACCAAAAAGCACTACAAAAAGCTGCTCCAAAAACATCATATCTCCGAGGAGGAGTTAAAGGCCGCCATTTCGGAAATTGAAAAACTGAATCCAAAACCGGGAGGCTCCTATGCCGGAAACAACAAAATGATCGAGCATGTGGTACCCGATTTTTCCATACGGATCGTAGAGGGCGAACTCGAACTTTCCCTAAACGGAAGGAACGCCCCCGAACTGCATGTATCTCGGGAATACAACAATATGCTAAAAGGGTATAAGGATGCCAAAGACAAATCCAAGTCCCAAAAAGATGCGGTACTGTTCATAAAACAAAAATTGGATGCCGCAAAATGGTTTATCGATGCCATACGGCAACGACAGCAGACCCTTTTCATCACCATGAACGCCATCATGAACTATCAAAAAGAATATTTCATGACGGGGGACGAACGCAACCTGCGCCCCATGATATTGAAAGATATCGCCGATGAGATCGACATGGACGTTTCCACCGTATCTCGGGTGGCGAACAGTAAATATGTAGACACTCCCTACGGCACCAAATTGATCAAGGAGTACTTTTCCGAATCCATGAAAAACGAACAGGGCGAGGATGTTTCCACAAGGGAAATCAAAAAGATATTGGAAACCGTTATTTCGGAAGAAGTCAAGAAAAAACCCCTGACGGACGATCGTTTGGCGGCCATACTAAAAGAAAAGGGATATCCGATCGCCAGAAGAACCGTTGCCAAATACCGGGAACAGCTTGGAATACCGGTAGCCCGTTTACGAAAGCAGATATAATGACCTTGTTTTCCAAAACGATCTCTTACATTTTACATCCCATTCTTATACCGGTAGGCGGCACCATCGCCTATTTTATGATTACCCCGAAATACAGCCCTTTGGCGGTACAAAGTGGGAATGTCCTCCCTATTTTTATCCTTACCGTCGTCATACCCATCATTTCCTTTTTAATCCTGGCCAATGTGGGAATAGTGCGCTCGATATGGTTTCCGACCACTAAAGAACGGCGCTACCCGTTATACGTGGTCATCGCCCTTCTGTTAATGGTGCTTTACAAGGTTATACCGAACAATTATACCCCGGAGCTGTATTACTTTTTTATAGGCCTCATTAGTGCGGCCGCAGCTTCGTTGCTGTTGTTATACTTAAATTTTAAAAGTAGCCTTCATGTGACCGGCATGGCCAGCCTTTGCATGTACCTTCTTAGCTTGAGCGTACATTTTGAGATCAACATCACACTGGCATTGGGCTTTTTTATTTTGGCCACGGGACTGGTCGCCACGGCCAGGTTATACCTTGAGCGACACAGCAGGGCCGAAGTGGTTATCGGTTTTGGTATTGGTGTGCTTTCCCAGTTGCTCACCGTAAAGTTCTGGCTTTAATACCATTTCAAAGCAAAAATGGTATAATACCCACGTGCCAGTAACACCCCATGTTCCTCAATAGTTCTTTTTTTTCGCTGTTTTCCGTTCGCTCGACTAACGCAACCATTCCCTAAGAAATTATAGTTTTTAAATCCGGTTTTATTGCCGTGAAAGTGGGTTTTACTTTGAGCTATTTTAAAATTCATTTAGTATCTTCCCGCGTGAAACCGATTGCACGGTCCGTGCTTGTATTCGGAATCGATATGTTATCGTTTTTGCATCCCCCAACAACTATTTTTTCCCATCATCCCCCGTAGGAAATACATAAAATGGTATAAAAAATCATCAAAAATGAACGTTGTGAAAAAAGCTTCTTTACTTTTCGTCTTTATACTTACCTGTCTATCGGCAAATGCCCAATTGAGCGCCCATTTGATGCAGCATCCCGATGTATCGGAATCGCAGATCGCATTTGTGCATGGTGATGATATTTGGATCGCCCCAAAGGCGGGGGGCGTCGCCAATCGGTTGAGTTCCCCGGAGGGAGCGGAAGGGTACCCCAGGTTTTCGCCGGATGGAAGTATGCTCGCTTTTACGGCCAATTATCAGGGAAATAGCGATGTTTATGTCGTTTCGGTAAACGGTGGCATTCCATTGCGATTAACCTACCACGGCATGTATGATAGGGTCTTGGGATGGAGCCCAGACGGTACATCGGTACTGTTCGCTTCTTCAAGGGAGAGCGGACGCCAGCGTTATAGTCAGTTTTACACGGTTCCTGCCAAAGGGGGAGCCCCCACCAAACTCCCCGTTCCCTATGGCGAGTACGGCTCGTTTTCGCCGGACGGCTTAAAATTGGCCTATACCGATCGATCACGGGTAAACAGAAACTGGAAAAGGTATCGCGGCGGTACGGCTCCCGACATCACCATTTTTGACCTCACCTCCTACACCAGCGAGAATATCACCAACAACAACGCGAACGACGAATTGCCCATGTGGGTCGGGAATGCGGTTTACTACATGTCGGACCAAGGGCCGAACAAACGAAACAATTTGTGGAAATATGATGTTGACACGAAACGCAATTCGCAACTGACCTCTTTTAAGGATTATGACATCACCTTTCCTGAGAGCGGACCTTCCGATATTGTTTTCGAGGCAGGGGGCAAATTATACCTGTATGATATCGCTTCGGGCACCACAGATGAAGTGGCCGTTCAATTGATCTCAGATCAGATCGGGCGCATTCCGCAACAAAAGAACGTTTCTGCCTATATTCAAAATGCCACTATATCGCCGAATGGCAATAGAGTAGTCGTTCAGGCAAGAGGAGAATTGTTCGATCTGCCCGCAACGGAAGGGTTTGTAGCAAACATACCGGGTACGGCAGGTGTGGCCGAACGCAGTCCCGCTTGGTCGCCCGATGGCAAAACCCTGGCATATTGGAGCGATGCCAGTGGGGAATACCAGCTGGTATTGCACGATATGACCGGCAAACGTAAACCAAAAACGATTACCTCGTTTACGAGTGGGTTTAACTATAGCATCTATTGGTCGCCGAACAGTAAAAAACTCGCTTATGTAGATCAGGCTATGAACATCAACTATGTGAACGTTAGCACCGGCGAAATCATCAAGGCCGATAAGGGCAAATACATGTTCGAGGGCGGTCTCCGAGGTTTTAGTGTTTCATGGTCCCCCGACAGCAAATGGTTCGCCTATGACCGGGACACCGACAATCCAGCGACAAGCGCCATTTTTGTTTACGATACGGAAAAAAGAAAAGCTTCCCAACTTACTTCGGGCTACTATTCCGACAGCGCTCCCGCTTTTAGTGCGGACGGAAAACACCTTTTCTTTGCAACCAATAGAACATTCCTACCAGTGTATTCCGATGTAGACAATACCTTTGTCTACCCCAACACCACATCCATTGCGGTCGGCACCCTAAACACTTCCGGGGAATCATTGTTGTCGGTAAAAAACGATGCGGTAAAAAACGAGGAGGAGGGCGATGAAACAGATACCAAATCCAAGAAGAAGAATAAAGGAAAAGACAAGCCCGAAAAAGCCAAGGTAGCAGAAACGAAGATCGATATCGTTGGTTTTGAGAATCGCGTTGAAATGTTGGATGTCGCTGCCGGAAACCTGGGCAACTTATCCGCCGTAACGGGCAAACTGTTGTTCTCGCGCTATCCAAACTCGGGTTCATCGGAAGAAGCCGGCCCTACGGTCGATTATTACGATATTGAAGAGCGAAAAGTGAAAACGATCATCAAGGATGTCGAAAGCTTTAGTGTTGCTCCGAAAGGAGAAAAAATTCTTGTTTGGAAAGACGAAAAGTTGGCCGTTATTAAAATCGACGCCGATCAGAAAATCGAGAAGACCGTTCCTACCGAAAAAATGATGTTGACGGTAATTCCCATTGAAGAGTGGAAACAACTGTTCAATGATGTTTGGAGGTTTGAACGCGATTATTTTTATGATCCGGGAATGCATGGCGTAGATTGGAACCTGATGAAATCGCGATATGGAAGTCTGATCGACCAAGCCAATTCAAGAAGCGACGTAAACATTATTATCGGCGATTTGATCGCCGAACTGAACGCATCGCACACCTATACCGGTGGTGGGGATATCACACGCGCCAAAACCATCGATGTAGGTTATTTGGGTGCGGACATCGTTTTGGAAAACGGTGGGTACCGTATCAAAAAAATCATATCCGGAGCCCCTTGGGACGTGAAAAGTCGTTCGCCCCTATCTGCCGCCGGTATAGGAGTAAGGGAAGGGGATTATATTCTTGCCGTAAATGGCCTAAAGGTCGACACCAGTAAGCCCATATCCGCTTCTTTCCAGGGCTTGGCCGATACACCGGTGCAACTTACGATCGGTAAGGAGCCTACCGACACTGGCCAAAAGGTGATTGTAAAACCAATGCGCTCGGAAAACAGGTTGCGTCATCTGGCCTGGATCGAAAACAATCGGAAGAGGGTCGAAAAAATGTCAAATGGGAGGATTGGCTACATCTATGTTCGCAGTACCGGATTGGATGGCCAAAACGAATTGGTACGACAGTTTTATGGACAAATGAACAAGGAGGGTCTTATCATCGATGAGCGCTTCAACAGTGGAGGGCAGATACCGGATAGGTTTATCGAGCTATTGGACCGTGATCCTTTGGCGTTTTGGGCAGTACGGGACGGAAAGGATTGGGCATGGCCACCATCCGGTAACTTTGGACCAAAAGTAATGCTGATCAACGGCTTTAGCGGCTCCGGAGGCGATGCTTTTCCCGACTATTTTAAAAAGAAAAAAATCGGGCCGTTAATAGGTACACGAACATGGGGCGGACTTATCGGAATTACCGGAGCACCACCATTGATCGATAACGGGGGCATTACCATGCCTACCTTTAGAATGTACGACCCCAATGGGGAATGGTTCAAAGAGGGGCACGGCGTCGATGCCGATATCGAAGTGGTAGAGGACTTTCAAAAGCTTGCCAATGGAATTGATATGCAACTAGAAGTTGGCATCAAAGAGGTCATCAAACTATTGGACAGTCCCAACAACTTTAAAAAACCAAAAAGACCAGCATACGAAAAGCGAAATTAGCGCCCATTTTTATCTTTTTCAGCTTTGCAGCTGAGATGATGGGGTACGGGACATTGACCGCTCCAAGCTTTTGTTGTCACCGGTAAAAGGCAACTTCGGTATGCTATAGTTCATTTTGAGGATAGTACCATTTTAACTTTGAAATGGTATAAATTCATTTCAAATTCGTAAACGCATCGCCCTCATAGGTGGTATGGTTTATTTTTAGCATTCCTACCTGCCGCAATTCCCGTTTGATATCGTTTACCAATCCCATGTTGGCCTTACGGTCTACCTTTAAGGCCACGGTAACATAGGGATGCAGTTGCTCCGGTATGTGGGTCAACCTTCCCAGTACATACGGGGCTACATCGGACAGCCCGGCGAATTTATCGCCCAACTGTATTCGGGACTCCGTTCCCAGTACTTTGGAGTATTCGTTTGTAGGCCGTCCCACATGTATGGTAATCACCCGGTCCTTTTTCTCCAGTTTCTTTACTTCGGTAGCATTGGGCAATTCGTTTTCGACTTTTAACGAATCGTCTTTCATGACGGTAACGGTCATAAAGAAGAACAACAGCATGAATACGATATCGGGCAAGGAGGCCGTGGATATCTGTGGTTTCTTTTCTAGGTGTTTATTAAATTTTGACATATCTCAGCGTGTTTTATTGTAAGGGTTCAATAATATTCAAAGGGTACATTTCCCGAAGGTGCATAATCTGTTTTCGCAAAAGTGTCTTTTCCGCTTCTGTTGTTTCCGAAGCTTCGTAAGCAATTTCCATATCGGTATAATCCAAACCATAAAGCCGTTGTCCTTCACGATTCCGAAGCGTATTGTAAGCGGCCACCACCTCGTTCTGCACGGTAATGTAAAAACCGTATTCGGTTTCCCTTCCCGAACGCATGGTAATCGTAGCCATTAGCGGATTGTCCGAAGATGAGGACAGCTCCTTACCCGAACAATACGCACAATGATCGGGGCTATCGCTTGGAGCGCCGCCATTATCCAAAAAAGCCATTACAGTCTCTCGTAAATCGGTTAGCGCCGTAATCTGGTCCTGTACCAAAAGCTGCCCCTTACCGTCCAACAGCACGGAAAGAACGTTCTTCTTTTTACGGGTCACCTCCGTTACATCGTCCGGAGGAGGCAGTTTTCTATCGATTCCCGAATCGGTTTCGATAGTAGTGGTCACTAGGAAAAAAATAAGTAGTAAAAACGCAATGTCGGCCATGGAACCGGCATTTACTTCGGGCACAGGTAGTCGTCTTCCCATTTTAAAAAATTTAAATTAGACAATGGTAATACCATTTTAACTATGAAATAGCACTAATAAATCGTTCCTTTTTCGGCTGTTCTTCGTTAAAAAATATAACCGTAGCTGAGGCTATGCTAATATTTTTTGCCTCGAACAACTAAAAAATAATTCAATTTCTATAGGCGCCATTTCAAAGTTAAAATGGTATAACGTTTACGGTACGCATGCGGTACCGTCGTTATTTTTGGGAGTATACTTATAAACCTGGCCGTTGCTTCGGCCTTATCAATACCGCTTAAAGAGTGTAACGGTATGGAAAATGTTGGTGTTAAAGAAATATCAAAATTCGTGCCAACCGAAAGGAAAAACACCGTAAAACAGCTTGAAAAATTAACGGTGGTTATAAAATATAGAAGATAAAACCGATACGGAGCGGTCTAAGGCCTATATCGTTGTCATTTACTTGAACGCCTTCATTAAAAAGCGTGTTGAGCATGTAATAGGCATGTATGTTAAAGCTGTCGTACCCTACATTTAAGGTAAGTCCGTATTGGAGCCTTTGGATATCGTCATTGGAAAAAGCTTCTTTTCCGATATCGGAAACAAACTTAGACCGCGCAGAAAAGACATAGGCTAATTTTAACCCGGTATAAATGCGATAAAACCGGTATTCGTCCTTGGTTGAGTTACGCCACCGAAATTCCAATGGCATTTCTACCGTATGGGTCTCTACCTTGCTACGATCAAAACCTTCCCGGGAACCATCGATTTCGTACACCGGTCCGTCAGGGGTGTTGGTCGCGATCAAATCCGAATAATAGGAATTGACCCCATAGCCCAACCCTATACCCAGGCCCACTGTTCGGTCCCTGTTCAATGGAATATCCTTGATGATGCCCCCTTGTAAGCCATACGAAAGACTTCGTTGACTTAATTCCGACGGTCGTTGAAATATGAAATTATAGGTAACCCCAAGGTAGAATTGGTCTTCAAAATACCGCTCATCAAAGTTGACCGTGTCGGTGGCCATCTGCCCAAAAACCGAAACGGAACCAAGAAAACCCAAAAGCAGGAAAATTGATCTCATCGAACAAAAATGGTATGGCATGGAAATACTATCGCCCTATGTACTGCACTCCACCGTACACCTCGAAACCAAATGTGGGCCACTAGTATGGTCTCAAAGGTACACATTACAAAAAACGCCCCAAACTTTCATTTGGAGCGTTCTAACTAAGTTTGAAAACTATTATTTGACGTTGTTGAAAGCATCGCCATCATAGGTCGTATAATTGACCTTTAGGGCATTTACTTTTCGCAACTCTTGTTTGATATCACTCACCAATCCCATGTTCGCGTTTTTATCCACCTTTAAACTAGTGGTCAAAACGTTTTGAAGTTCCTGTGGCTTTTTTGCCCGTTCCATCAAAATGTAATCGCCAACCTCTGTTGGTCCTGCGAACTTGTCGTTCAGCTGTATTTTAGATTCCGTACCGAACAACTTTTGATATTCCTGGGTCGGTGGCCCAACATAAATGGTGATGACCCTATCCTTCTTTTCAAGCTTTTTAATTTCGCTTGCGTTCGGAAGCACGTTCTCGACCTTTAGGCTATTGTCCTTCATTACCGTTACGGTCATGAAAAAGAACAGTAGCATGAAAACGATATCCGGAAGGGAAGCAGTAGATACCGCAGGTAAATCACCACTTTTTTTCTTTGCAAATTTAGACATAATACGAATTAAAAATTTGTGTTCTTTTAGCTACCCGACGTAGAGGTCTCCGCTTCGGAAAGTTTCTGTGGAAACATTTCCTGGATTGCGGTAATCTTCTCTTTCAACTCCTCCTTAACACTTGCAGGGGTCTCTTGTTTGATATATTCCGCTTCCATTTCGGTAAACGCTCTTTTATAGAGTCGTTTTGCCTCACGGTTTCGCAAATCGTTATAAGCTCCTACCAATTCGTTCTGAACCGTGATATAGGTTCCGTATTTGGTTTCCCTATCGTTTTTCAAGGAAATAATGGCCTTGGTAGGATTATCCGAAGAGCTCGCATCTTTTTTGCCACCACTACAGTAGTTACAAGATCCGTCTCCGTTATTTTCCAAAAAGCCCATTGCCTTCGCCCTGAGGTCCGTCAAATTGATCAACTCCCCATCGGCCAACAACTGTCCGTTTTTGTTGATATTGACCTGAAAGATGTTTTTCTGTTTGATCACAACATCCGTTTCCGGTGGTTCGATCGGTGGCAACATACGATCCAGTCCCGCATCTGTTTCAATGGTAGTAGTTACCAAGAAAAAGATAAGCAGTAGGAAGGCGATGTCGGCCATGGAACCTGCGTTCACTTCTGGTGCTCCTGCTCTTCTAGCCATAATTTATTTTTTATTTACCAACTAGTTTTTTAACGGAAGGCACTATCATCAAAATGACAGCTACCGCAGCGAGAATAAAAAACACGTTCAAGCCCATTCCAATTTTTTTGACAGTGGCCTCGTCCGACATCTCCATATATTGCGGCCCTACATCGGTACCACTTGAAATCACATAAGAGATTATCGCTATCAAGGCGAAACCGCCTACGGCAAACAAGGTTTTCTTCAACCCCTGAGGATTGGAAAACATATTCTTGAGTGCAAATCCCAGACTAAAGATGATGGCGACCGCCAATAACAAATACGTTATCATGAACATTGCGGCCATTGCCCCGTTTTGCGCAGCCCCTGCAGGATCAGCTTCGGACTCCGCCCTTGAGGGCAGCATGAACCATAATATGGCACCGATCAACCCTATCGCTATCAAAGCTATTTTTACAATTTTATTCATTGCTATATGTTTAGGGTGTACGATTTATTTTTTGTGGTCTACCAACATATCGATCAAGGAGATGGAAGAATCTTCCATGTCGTTTACGATACCATCAATTTTAGCAATGATATAGTTGTAGAAAATCTGGAGGATAATTGCCGTAATCAGACCGAATACCGTGGTCAATAACGCCACCTGGATATCTCCTGCGATCAACGAGGCACTCAAGTTACCTACCGCAGCAATTTTCTGGAAGGCCTGGATCATACCGATTACCGTTCCCATAAATCCTAGCATGGGTGCAATAGCGATAAATAAGGACAACCAAGAAACGTTTTTCTCCAACTGTCCCATTTGTACACCACCATAGGAAACGACCGCTTTTTCTGCCGATTCGATGCTCTCACCAGCTCTGTCCAATCCCTGATAGTATATAGAGGCAACAGGGCCTTTTGTATTTCTGCACACTTCCTTGGCCGCTTCTACACCACCGGAAGCCAATGCATCCTCTACTTGTTGTTTCAATTTGGAAGTATTGGTACTGGCCATATTTAAGTATATGATCCTTTCGATGGCAACCGCAAGGCCCAAGATCAAACAAAGCAAAACGATACCCATAAAACCGGCACCACCCTGAATAAATTGCTCTTTTAAAACTTGAGTAAATCCTGCTGAAGCTTCTTCCGTTCCTTCCTGAAACATTGCTGCTGTCGTTGTCATGGCACTCATCGTATTCGTTCCCATGATAAACAAGCCGCTAACGGCCAGAGTAGAGAATAATTTTTTCATTTTTTCAAACTTAAATTAGTTAGTTAATAATGCTAAAGATAAAAAAATTTCGCAATAATAAAAG
Source organism: Maribacter sp. 2-571 (assembly GCF_050589625.1). Lineage (NCBI taxonomy): Bacteria > Pseudomonadati > Bacteroidota > Flavobacteriia > Flavobacteriales > Flavobacteriaceae > Maribacter > Maribacter sp. 2-571. The sequence continues at coordinate 154,889 of NZ_JBNGOP010000006.1, forward strand.
CAAAACCTTTGCAGAGAGGAAGGGATTCGAACCCTCGATACACTTTTGGTGTATACACACTTTCCAGGCGTGCGCCTTCGACCACTCGGCCACCTCTCTAGTCTATAATTTTAAAGGTTGGCCAAATAACGAAAAAAATATTAGTTGAGGAAATTAAACAGGTAAATTTTATGACATCTCTCCCCTTAGGGAGGTTTCGAACACGCTTTTGAACGTTTTATCCGACGTTCCCACCCCTAGGAGGTACATGAGTTTGGTTATAGCGGCCTCGGTAGTGATGTCGCCCCCATTGATGATCTTCATTTTTTTAAGGTGGACACTGGTTTCATATTGCCCTGGAATTACCCCTCCACCGGCGCATTGCGTCACGTTTACGATCTTCAGCCCGCTGGCCGTCGCCTTTTTCAACATTTCGGTCCACCAGGTTTCCGTAGGCGCATTTCCCGATCCGTAGGTTTCCAGCACCAAGCCCTTGAGTCCGGGTGTACTTAAGATGCTTTGCAACAGGTTTTGACCGAGTCCCGGGAACAATTTTAAAATCCCCACGTTGGAATCCAAGCTTTTATGGACCTTTAGTTTCTTTTGTCTTTTTCGGGGCAATAATGCCTCCTTGTGCACTTTTAAATGCACCCCGGACGACACCAGAGGCGTGTAGTTCATGGACTGAAAGGCCTCGAAATGCTCGGCATTGATCTTTGTGGTGCGATTGGCACGAAGCAACTTATACTCAAAATACAAACCTACCTCCTGCACTACCGCCTTGCCTTTTTCCGTTAATGCCGCGATCTGGACACTGGTTATCAAGTTTTCCTTCGCATCGGTCCGCAAATCGCCGATCGGCAACTGGCTCCCGGTAAAAATGACCGGCTTGGAAAGGTTTTCCAACATAAAACTAAGGGCCGAAGCGGTGTAGCTCATGGTATCGCTACCATGCAATACCACGAAGCCGTCATAACGGTCATAATTTTCCGCTATGATTTCGGCGATCTGCACCCAATGGACCGTATTCATATTGGAGGAGTCGATAGGCTCCTTAAAAGAAACGGAATCGATAGCACAATCCAACTGGTTCAGCTCGGGAATGCGTTGAAGCAACTTTTTAAAATTAAACGCTTTTAGGGAATCCGACGCATAATCTTTTACCATACCAATGGTACCGCCGGTATATATAAGTAGAATATTGCTTTTGGCCATATGTGCTTTTCCTTTTTATCGGTTTTTATATCCCAAATACCTGTTTTGAATTTGCGGTGGTCACCGCCGCGATTTCGGAGATGTCCTTCCCATATATGGTAGCGACTTTCTCGGCGACCTGGAGCAAATAGGAGCTTTCGTTCCGTTTTCCACGATAAGGCACCGGGGCCAGGTAAGGGGCGTCGGTTTCCAATACTATATGCCGGAGGTCGATGGTATCCAAAAAAGTATCGATCTTGCCGTTCTTAAATGTCGCTACGCCACCGATACCCAGTTTCAGTCCAAGGGATATGGCCTGTTCTGCCTGCTCCAAGGTCCCCGTAAAGCAATGGAATATCCCAAAAAGGGCGTCGTCGTTCTTCTCTTCCAGAATGGCGAATACCTCATCAAAAGCATCGCGACAATGGATGACTATGGGCAAGCCATACGCTTTTGCCCAGTCGATCTGTGTTCGAAAGGCCTCTTGCTGTTGCAGCAGTGTCGTTTTGTCCCAATACAGGTCGATTCCGATTTCCCCAACGGCATAAAACTTTCGTTCGGCCAACATATCCTGCACATGCCGTAATTCGGCCTTATAACCTTCCTTTACATGTGTAGGATGCAAACCCATCATTAGGAACATATGCGCTGGATAGGCCTTTTCCAGTGCCAACATGGCTTCGGTGTACGTAGCGTCTATGGCGGGTATAAAAAAACGGGACACCCCGCATTTGAGGGCTCTTTCCACTACTTCATGGCGGTCTTCGTCGAAGGCTTCGCCGTATAAATGGGTATGGGTATCGGTCAATATCATGACGCAAAAATAGAGTTATCTTTGCGATAACAAAACTGTTCGGAGAAATGGTATTATGACAAAATTGAAACGTTTTTTAAGGAAAAAGAACTACGTAAAAATTCCGTTGAAATTGACCGCCACCAACCATTTTGAAGTGGTTGCGAGCATCAATGGAATTCGCGGACGGTTTATTTTGGACACCGGAGCATCCAACACCTGTGTCGGTTTTGATAAGATGGATTTTTTTCAACTCAGCTCCCAAGCTTCCGAAATAAAGGCGGCGGGTGCCGGTGCTACGGATATGGAAACCCTGATTTCCAAAAAAAACAAGATAGCAGTGGGCGATTGGCGTCAAAAGAAACTTAAAATCGTGCTATTCGATCTCGTTCACGTCAACGAGGCCCTAACCGCCCACAACGCCATGCCCGTTGACGGAATTATAGGCGCCGATCTTCTAAAAAAAGGAAAGGCGGTCATCGATTATGATACCAAAGACGTTTACTTAAAATTAAAAAAGAAAAAGCGCGACCTTAAACGTTGACCTATTTGGTTCAAGACGTAAAAAAGTTCGGTCTCCACCTAAAACTATCGCGGCATCGATCGGCCAAACAAAAAAATCCCAACAATCAAAGCGTGTCGGGATTTTTTTGAATTTATTTTTGTAAGGACACTGCTACATTTCCAATGCCTTTTTAACATCGTTATCCATAAGCAGCTCCTCCGGATTTTCCAGCGCTTCCTTGACCGCGACCAAAAAGCCAACGGATTCCTTGCCATCAATGATACGATGATCGTAGGACAGGGCCACGTACATGATCGGGGCAATGGCGATGGCACCATCCCTGGCAATCGGACGCTCCACAATATTATGCATTCCTAAGATCGCGCTCTGCGGAGGATTAATGATCGGCGTACTCAGCATGGAACCGAAAACGCCGCCATTGGTAATCGTAAAGGTACCTCCGGTCATTTCATCAACGGTAATCTCCCCTTCCCTGGCCCGAATCGCCAAACGCTTCACCTCGGACTCCACGCCCCTAAAGGTCAAGTTTTCCGCATTTCGGATGACGGGAACCATAAGCCCTTTCGGACCCGATACGGCAATACTGATGTCGCAAAAGTCATAGCTGATCATTTCCTTTCCATCGATCATGGCGTTCACGGAAGGATACATCTGAAGTGCCCGGACCACCGCTTTTGTAAAAAAGCTCATAAACCCTAGGCCCACTCCGTGTTTTGCCTTGAACGCTTCCTTATATTGTTTTCGCAATTCAAAAATTGGCGACATATCCACCTCGTTAAAGGTCGTCAGCATGGCCGTTTCATTTTTAACGGATACCAGGCGTTCGGCCACTTTCCTACGCAACATGGACAGCTTCGAACGGGACTCGCCTCGAGAACCTCCACTTGGGGTGCCCATGGAAGGTACCGCTTTTACGGCATCGTCCTTGGTGATGCGGCCATCACGACCGGAACCTTTTACGGCACTGGCGGAAATCCCTTTTTCGTCCAATATCTTTTTGGCCGCCGGGGAAGCCGTCCCAGAGGCATAGGTGTCTTTTGCCTGTGCGGGTTGCGGTGCCTTTTCGCTATCTGCCTTGGTTTTGGTATCATCTTTCTGCTGTTGCAGATCCTTCTCGGCATTACTGCCGGAACCTTCATCGCCACCGCCCATGGTACTGGACGCCCCGGCACTCGCACCCCCGGGCTTTTCGGCACTGGTATCGATCAAACAGACAATCGCACCCACTTCCACGGCATCGCCCACCTCGGCCTTAAGGGTAATGGTACCGCTAGCTTCCGCAGGCAGCTCCAAGGTCGCCTTATCGGAATCTACTTCGGCTATGGCCTGATCTTTTTCTACGTAGTCACCATCTTCTACCAACCATTCCGCAATTTCTACCTCGGTAATCGATTCACCCGGTGAAGGGACTTTCATTTCTAAAATCATTCTTGTACTGTTTGCTTTGTTATTTTTCTATTTGAATTGTCTTTTTCGGCATCAAAAACGTATTCGATCACCTGTTGGTGCCTGTTTTTAGATCGCACCGCACTTCCCGCCGCCGGAGAGGCATAAAAGCGTCTTGAAGCCACCCTAAACCGATGTGCGCCCTCAAAATGCATCATCATATGGCTCCAGGCTCCCATATTACGGGGTTCCTCCTGCGCCCAGACCAGGTCCTTTGCATTTTTATATTTGGAAATCAATGCGTTCATTTGCTCGGATGGCAATGGAAACAATTGCTCTACGCGTACCAGTGCCACGTCCTTTCGATCATTGGCCTCTTTCGCAGCCAACAGATCATAGTAAAACTTTCCTGTACAAAAGACCAAACTTTTGACCTCTTTTACCGTAGCCGCATCATCGTCGATCACTTCCTTAAATGCCCCGTTGGCCAAATCGTCCGAAGAGGAAACGGCCCTTGGGTGCCGCAATAGGCTCTTTGGAGTAAAGATAATCAAAGGTTTTCTGAAACCGGCCTTCATTTGCCTGCGCAAAATATGGAACATTTGTGCCGGGGTGGTAACGTCGGCAATGTACATATTGTCCCGCGCGCAAAGTTGTAGGTAGCGCTCCATGCGGGCCGAGGAATGTTCGGCACCCTGGCCTTCGTAACCGTGGGGCAACAACATTACGAGTCCGTTCTGAAGCTTCCATTTGTCCTCGGCGGCAGAAATATACTGATCGATCATGATCTGGGCACCGTTACTAAAGTCACCGAACTGCGCCTCCCAAATGGTCAGGGTATTCGGACTCGCCATGGCATAGCCATAATCGAAGCCGACCACACCATACTCGGAGAGCAGGGAATTGTATATCTGAAAATCGCCCTGTTTTCCCGAGACATGGTTCAGCAGCAGCACCTCTTCCTCACTTTCCTCTACCTTCATGACTGCATGCCGATGTGAAAAGGTACCCCGCTCTACATCTTGCCCAGACATGCGTACTCCGAAACCTTCTTCCAAAAGAGACCCATAGGCGAGCAGTTCGCCCATGGCCCAATCAAGCTTGTCCGTTTCAAAAAACATCTTTTTACGATCGCGCACCAGTTTTTCTACCTTTCTTAAAAACTTTTTGTTTTCGGGAAGTTCCGTCAATACCTTGGCCACTTGGGTCAACTTCTTTTTGGGGTACTTGGTGTTCACACCTTCCATCATTTCCCATTCCCTTACGTTCTGAAAACCTTTCCATTCATCGGCCATGAACGGGGTAATTACGGTTTTGTCCTCTTTTCGGGAATCTTCCAGTTCTTCTTCCAAGGAGGCCTTATACTCCGCCTCCAATTTTTTCACATGTCCTTCATCGATAATGCCTTGGGAAAGCAACTTCTCGGCATAAATATCGCGCGGATTCTTATGTTTGGCAATGGCCTTGTAGAGTTTTGGCTGGGTGAACCGGGGTTCGTCCCCTTCATTATGCCCATATTTCCGATATCCCAACAAATCGATAAAAACATCCCTTTTGAAACGCATGCGATATTCCAAAGCAAACAGTGCCGCATGTACCACGGCCTCGGGATCGTCGGCATTGACATGCAATACGGGACTTAGGGTAACCTTACCGACATCGGTACAATAGGTAGACGAACGGGCATCTAAATAATTGGTGGTAAAACCGATCTGATTATTGACCACGATATGAATGGTACCCCCGGTCTTGTATCCGTCCAAATTTGCCATTTGCACCACCTCGTACACCAATCCCTGTCCGGCAATGGCGGCATCGCCATGTACTACGATCGGGAGCACTTTTGAAAAATCGTCCGAAAAGTGGGCATCTTGTTTTGCCCTCGTGATCCCCTCTACTACGGCACCGACCGTTTCAAGGTGGGACGGGTTGGGGGCGATATTCATTTTTATCTTATTGCCGTTGTCCGACATGCGATCGCTGGTCCACCCGAGGTGATACTTTACATCGCCATCGAATATTTCCTGCTCATAATCCTTGCCATCGAACTCACTAAAAATATCTTTTGCCGCTTTGCCAAAAATATTGGTGAGCACGTTCAAGCGCCCCCGGTGGGCCATGCCCATTACAAATTGCTTCACGCCCATTTCCGCGGCCTGTTCCACTATGGCGTCCAATGCCGGGATCAACGATTCGTTCCCTTCCAAGGAGAACCGCTTTTGACCGACGTACTTGGTGTGTAAAAACGTTTCGAACGAAACGGCCTGGTTCAGTTTTTTTAGAATATGCTTTTTGCGGTCGTTGGAAAAGTCGGGGTGGTTGTCGTTTACGTTCAACCATTCCTGTATCCATTGTAAACGTTCTGGCTTACGGATGTACATATATTCCACACCAATGGAATCGCAATAGATCCGTTTTAAATGGCCAATGATATTTCGGAGGCTGGACGTTCCGATACCGATGATCTCACCGGCACTGAAGGTACTATCCAAATCGGCCTCCGTAAGCCCAAAATTTTCGATATCCAAGGTGGGAACATACTTTCTACGCTCCCGAACGGGATTGGTTTCCGTGAAAAGGTGTCCCCTACTGCGATACCCATCGATCAGCCGTATGACCTGGAACTCCTTTTGTAACGATTGGGGCACCTCCGCTTTTTTTCCGTTCGCGGTGGTGACCGAGGCAACACCATCCACAAGATCCAAATCGTCCAGGGCACTTTCGGCTCCAAAGTCGAACCCCTGAAAAAAGGCCCGCCAACTGGGCTCTATGCTATCCGGATTGGCTAAATATTTGTCGTATGTTTCGGCAAAAAAAGAAGTGTGTGCTGCGTTTAAAAAGGAGTACTTATCCATGCAAGGCTTGCTCTAGTTATTGATACCGTTGAAATGTTCATAAAGGTCATTTGACCTCTTTTTCCCGAACGGAACCTTCTCTATATTATTTTATCAAAAATACAATATTTCCCTTTTATCGGGGTATCTTAGGGGTATTAATGTAATGCAAAAGCTACCTGACCAATGCGACCTTCTCCCTACCTGAAAAAAATCCAGCTCCTATTTTTCTTACTGACCGTCTCATCCGCTGCCCTGGCCCAAAATGCGCCTCCGGTGAACACCTTTTGGGAAAGGGTACGTTTTGGCGGCGGTGTGGGCGTTGGGTTCAACAACGCCGGCTTCAACGGCTCACTGGCGCCAAGTGCCATTTATCAAGTATCGGACAAATTTGCTACCGGGATCGGGTTGAGCATTATCTATTCGAAAGTGAACGACAGCAAACTAACGGCCTATGGCGGTAGTATCATCAACCTTTACAACCCGGTGGACTTTTTACAACTTTCTGCAGAATTGGAACAGTTACGGGTCAACCAAAGCCTGGGCGATTTAAACGATAACTTTTGGTCTCCCGCACTTTTTCTGGGTGTGGGCTATACCAACCGTTTTACCACCGTTGGCATTCGCTACAACGTCCTTTTTGATAATGACGACAGCATCTATCTAAATGCCTGGGCGCCCTTTATCCGTTTTTATTTTTAGTGATCGTTTACTTTGGCCGTTATGGTCCGCAGCTCCCGTCAAAATAGGAGCATCCAGTTCGGGTACCAAGCCGCAACAAAATTCAATTGCTATACAGTTCCTTTAATTTCACTTTTTGAAACTCCCTTTTTAATATCAAGAACGAAACCTGTTCCGCTACGGCAACTACATCGGTAACCTGTATTTCCTTGAAGGCACTTTCCGGCACGTCGATTACATAGAGTAAATTAAGATAGGCCGAAAACTTTTCCATAATCAAATGGTATACTTTTTCGTGTAAGGTGGACCCTAAATCTTCGGGAAACATGCCCAAACCGATATCGATCTGAAGGTTCGACAATAAAAAGTCCTTCTCCAATTGGGCGATCAACGGTTGGTATAACCCTACCGAAATGGCATTTTGTAACAATGCGGTACTGTTCGTAAAAGTAGCTTGCATATTAGAAGATACGGAACAACTTCGCTATTTGGTTGTTAACGACAAGCTAAAAAGGCTTTGCTCTCGCGACAAATGAAAAATTAAGAACAATCCCCGGCAATCCAGCTAATTTCGTTCTAAAAACAAAATCCCTAAACCCATATTAACAGGTAACAGGCTGCTTTATTTAGCATGTTACTCTTTATACACCACCCCGTTTTTCATCACAAAAACGGTTTGTTCCAACGTTTTTACATTTTTAATGGGATCTTCCGCAACAGCGATGATATCGGCGAAGAAACCGGGCTCCAAGCGCCCGATCTGGTCTTCCATTCCCAAAAGTTTGGCATTGACCACGGTAGCTGCCTTTAACGACTCGCCCACCGGGATTCCCGCTTCTTTGAGATACCCGAATTCTATCGCGTTCAAGCCATGGGGAAACACACCGGCATCCGTACCGAAGCCCATCGGGACCCCTTTTTTGTATGCCCTTGCCATTGCCGCCTGATGTTTGGGACCGATATCTAGTGCTTTTTTCGCGACCACATCGGGAAAGAAACCTGGTATTTTTGCTTTTTCGGCAACTTGTTTTCCTGCACTGATCGTCGGAATCAGATAACACTTTTTCTGTATCATGAGTTCCATGGTCTCTTCGCTCATCAACGTTCCGTGCTCTATGGTACTCACCCCTCCTAAAATGGCCAAGCGCATTCCTTCGTCACCATGGGCATGTGCCGCCACGGAAAATCCATAATCTTTGGCCGTATCCGTAATGGCCTTTATTTCCTCAAGAGTAAACTGTGGGTTCTGACCACTTTTCGCCACGCTCAATACCCCTCCGGTAGCGGTTATTTTTATCACATCGGCGCCATTTTTATAACGTTGCCGAACAGCTTTTCGGGCATCTTCCGGTGAGTTGACCACCCCTTCCTTCGGTCCGGGATCTCCCATAAGGCTTTTCCGCATACCATTGGTAGGATCGGCATGCCCACCGGTACTCGCAAGTGCCTTGCCGGCGGTAAGGATCCTCGGGCCTCGCACCAACCCTTTGTTTATCGCATTTCGTAGGGCAATGTTGACTCCGGAGCCTCCGAGGTCGCGCACGGTAGTAAAACCGGCCATCAATGTTCGCTCCGCATATACCGTGGCCTCAAAGGCCACATCCACGTCATTACCGGTAAACTTTTTAATGTAGGTTTTAGGGTCGAACTCCGACTCCAAATGCACGTGCATATCGATCAATCCGGGCAATACTACCTTATCCTTTAAATCGACCAACAGATCTTCGGCGCCCCCTGCCACAAAACCGTCCTTGATCTCTTTTATCCTATTACCGGATACTACGACCGTTTTCTTGGAAAGAGACGTTCCCGTTTCGGTATCGAACAGGGTACCACATTGCAGATAGCTATCCTGTGCATTGGAAACAATGGAAATACCGAGCACCAAAAGTGTAAAAAGATTTTTCATTTGTGTTTTGATTTTATCATATGTACCGGTCCATTAATGAACCTTAGGGCGTTGCGCTACTGGATCGGTATGCTCCCAAGACCGCTTTCCCTGCCTTTTTGTTGAAGCGCTTGGAAAATGTAAACAAGTCCCAAAACCATACCCTTCGCGAAATATTAAACGAAAAATTTCGTTTTACCGTACTGTCGTTAACGGTCTCATCGAACCGAAAGTAATACTTTTCCGGAACAACTACCGGCATTTGGCCCAAGGTGAGCATTGTCGGCAGCATCGGAGTAGCGCAGGCAACATTTTGCTCCAAGGGATATAGGGTAATGTGCAAATCGGCGGAACTGCTGTCCGTCACTATTGCGAATAGTTCGGAAGCCTCCAGTATTTTAAGCGCTTTCTTCAAGCTATCGTTACGCACGTAAGCGTTCTGCCTTACCCGCTGATTGGTATAGTGCCGATACTTTTTAGGATATAGCTTATAGGAATAACAGGAGGTACAGAGCAAAATGCCCAAGAACGCCAGTACTAAGGATGACCGCTTCCTACCACTATGATTGGTTGTTGTAATGTTCTTTTCTAAAATAGCGATACGGTGCACCTATTGCAACAAGCTCCGGACTAACTCCTGACCTTTTGTTCCCATTCCCAAGCCGATCGCATGGCTTCGTCCAAACTCGATTGCGCTTTCCAACCCAACACCTCATTGGCCTTGGTGGTATCGGCAAAAGCCTCTATAACATCGCCGGGCCTACGGTCCACTATTTTGTAGTTCAGGTTTTTTCCGGATACCCGTTCAAAACTGCGGATAACCTCCATGACCGAACTGCCTTTTCCCGTACCCACATTGAACACTTCATAGTTCTTTTCGTTTTTACCGTGCAGCAAACGTTGGAGCGCTACCACATGTGCCTTGGCCAAATCTACCACATGAATGTAGTCGCGCACGCACGTACCGTCCTCTGTTGGATAATCGTTACCGAAAACGGACAACCCTTCTCGAATTCCGATACCGGTCTGTGTAATGAACGGCACCAAATTTTGTGGCACCCCTACCGGCAATTCCCCTATTTCAACACTGGGGTGCGCTCCCATGGGATTAAAATAACGTAGCGCGATCGCTTGAAGGTTAGGGCTTACCTTACAGATGTCCGAAATGACCTCTTCGCCCATTTGCTTTGTTTTCCCATAAGGCGATTCAGCAGGTTTGATCGGGGCATTTTCGGTAATCGGCATCGCATCTGCCTGGCCGTAAACGGTACAGGAAGAACTAAAGATAAAGCTTGCCTTTTCCTTTTTGACCAAAGCCTTTAACACATATACCAGCGACCCGATATTGTTTTCGTAATACAGCAGAGGTTTCTCAACGCTCTCCCCTACCGCTTTTGAAGCTGCAAAGTGGATGACCCCGGCGATATCGGAATGGCGTTCGAACAGGGCACCTACCGCCTCTTTTTCCCGTAAATCGATTTTCTCGAATACCGGCTCCTTTCCTGTAATGGCGGTAATTCCCGCTAGTACTTTTTCATCGGCATTGGAACAATCATCGACGATAACGACCTGATATCCTTCGTTTTGCAGCTCAACGACAGTATGGGACCCTATAAAACCCAAACCGCCCGTGACTAAAATTTTCATCTGTTTAAAATTTTGTAGTTCACTGAAAATGAAAAAACTAAAAATTTCCGCACATTCAGTAATTCGCATAAACTTATTTTAATCATCTCGGTAGAGTATGCTTAAAAAAGTTTATGCTCATTTCATATATTTATTTTAATGGTTGGTTTTTGCACCCAAAACTAACGACTTGCCCGGCTATCCATTTAAAAAACCGATGACCGTAGCGGTAATATAGTCGATTTGCTCATCGTCCAGCTCCGTATGCATCGGCAGGGAAACTACTTGTTCGGAAAGCAGATTGGTTATTTCGAAATCAGATTCGTTATATCGGGCATCGGCATATGCTTTTTGCCGGTGCAAGGGTATGGGATAATAGACCCCACAAGGTATACCCTTCTCACCCAAATGCTTTACCAGTGCATCGCGCTTTCCGTTGGTTATCTTTAAGGTATACTGATGAAAAACATGACAGTCGCAAACATCGCAAATGCCCTCGCAACCGTTTACGGTCTTTGGAACCACAATATCGGGATGGCCCGAAAAAGCGGCACTATATTTTCGGGCGGCCGCCCTTCTGTTATCGCAATACATGTCGAGTTTGGGAAGCTTTGCGCGCAGTACCGCGGCCTGCATGGAATCCAATCGAGAGTTTACCCCGACCACATCATGATGGTACCGCTGGTACATTCCGTGGTTTACGATTCCCCGCAACGTATGCGCCAAGGCATCGTCATTTGTGAAAATGGCTCCCCCATCACCATAGGCCCCTAAATTCTTGGAAGGAAAAAAGGAGGTCGCCCCAACATGCCCGATGGTACCGGCTTTTCTTTTTGTTCCATTTTTTGAAGTATGGTTGGCTCCAATGGCCTGTGCATTGTCCTCTATTACAAAAAGCTTGTGCTTTTCCGCCAAATCCATAATGGCATCCATGTCGGCACATTGGCCAAAAAGGTGAACCGGTACGATCGCCTTTGTTTTTGGGGTGATCGCCCTTTCTATTGCCGCAATGTCGATATTAAAGGTATCGGGATCTACATCCACCAGTACGGGGGTCAGTTGCAACAGCGCAATGACCTCCACCGTAGCGGCAAACGTAAAGTCGGCCGTAATGACCTCGTCGCCGGGCTGCAATCCCAAGCCCATCATGGCAATTTGCAGGGCATCGGTTCCGTTGGCACAGGGAATAACATGTTTGACCCCTAAATACGTTTCCAGATCCTTTTGAAAGGCATGTACCTCCGGACCGTTGATAAAGGCCGAAGTTTCCATAATGTTGGCGATCGCGGCATTCACCTGCGCTTTGATGCCCTTGTATTGCCCTCCAAGATCTACCATTTGGATTTTCTTCATGCCCTTTGTTTTTTCAAGATTTCACACAAAAATACGAAACAGGCATCAATGAACTCTGGAAAGAAATGTAATTTAGCTGGCAAATTGATTTTCCGTGTTTTCCATTTATAATAGCATTGTTCATTTGGCTTGGGCCGGGCTTCGGTTTGTTGCGCTTTTCAAACCAAAAATCCGCCTTTTTGTAGCTGGTAGAAAAAAAACCTGGGGGCAACTGAACGAGCTTCTTTCGGGGAACGATCGCACCCTATGGATGCATGCCGCATCCCTGGGGGAATACGAGCAAGGGCTCCCGGTAATCGAACGGCTAAAGACCGCTTTTCCGTCCCAAAAAATTGTAGTCACCTTCTTTTCCCCTTCCGGATATGAGGTGAAAAAGAACAGTACGGTCGCCGATGTAATCGTTTACCTGCCCATGGACACCAAAGCCAATGTTTCCCGGTTTTTGGACATGGTGCGACCGGAACTTGCGATTTTTGTGAAGTACGAAGTATGGCCCAATTACCTAAGGGAGCTGCACCGGCGTGAAATTCCCGCCTTGTTAATTTCCGCATTGTTCAAAAAACACCAAGTCTATTTTAAGCCCTATGGCGGATTCATGCGATCGGCCCTAAAAAAATTCTCCCATATTTTTGTCCAGAACAAGGATTCGCAAGAGTTATTGGTAAAAGCCGGAATCAAACGGGTTACGGTTAGCGGGGACACCCGCCTTGATCGGGTAAGCGAAATTTTGGAGCGTGACCAACGCCTTGATTTTATGGACGCGTTCAAAAAAGACCGGCAGTGTTTTGTAGCGGGCAGCACTTGGCCGGAAGACGAAGCAATTTTGATCGACTACATCAACCACGCACCGTCGTCATCGCTTAAATATGTGTTCGCCCCACATACCATTACCCCCGAAAGGGTTTTGGGACTGGCCGGCTCCCTCAACAAAAAAACCGTTCTGTACTCGAAAATGGATCCGGAGACCATAGGCAACTATGAGGTGTTGCTGATCGATACCATCGGCCTACTGACCAAGATTTATAGTTATGCGGATATCGCCTATGTCGGGGGCGGTTTTGCAACGGGGCTCCATAATACCATGGAACCTGCCGTTTTTGGTATCCCGGTCATCATTGGTCCACAATACAAAGGTTTTAAAGAGGCCGAGGAGCTGGTGGCCGAAAAAGGTATCTTGTCCGTAACCGATGGTTGGGGTTTCGGTGAGCTTATGAAAAGATTGTTGGACAATCCCGATTTTCAGAAAAAAACAGGCGCCATAAACGCCAGCTATATCGCTAAAAATAAAGGCGCTAGCATCCAAATCGTAGCACACATACGTACATTATTATAGTTCAATGCCAATTGCCACTTAAAGTCAGCCATTGGTATAACCTACTACGAAATGGCACGTTCCCCCCTCATCTTATGTATTTTTACCTTGCTTTTAACTAGTTCTTGTCAGTGGTTCTCCCAGAAAGATGGGAAGCACCTGCCCCTGCACAGCCCGGAAACCGAAGAACAAAAAATGGACTTCAAAGACTTGCGACAGCAGCACGATTCCCTTAAAAGACCCGACAAGCTCCAAAAGCGACGAAAAAGAAGGGATACCCTAAAACCGCAGAGCGCCTAGGTATTGCTTGGTGGCACTACCCCATAGCAATCCCATTTTGAATCGATCCGAGGGAAGCAAAACCTCTTATACCATTTCTGGTGTTAGCCGAAACGATGCTAGCGCAAATTTTACTAGTTTTAGTAAAAAGTAAAAAAGCAGCGCAGCATGAATTCAAGACTTTTTAAGGTTTCCCTTACCGCCGCACTATCGGGCTTTCTTTTTGGTTTTGACACCGTAGTGATCTCCGGGGCCAACCTGCCCATTAAAGCGCTTTGGAATACATCACCATGGTTTCATGGTATGTTCATTATGTCGATGGCACTTTGGGGAACCGTGATCGGCTCGCTTTTCGGGGGTATTCCCTGCAACCGTTTTGGACGAAAAAAAACCCTTTTTTGGATCGGAATCCTTTACGCACTATCGGCCATTGGTTCCGGATTGGCGACAGACCCCTACGTTTTTTCGTTTTTTAGATTTATCGGTGGCTTGGGCGTAGGAGCCTCATCGGTAGCGGCACCCATTTACATATCCGAAATTTCCACTCCGGAAAACAGGGGGAAGTTGGGCGCATTGTACCAGTTCAATCTGGTTCTGGGCATACTCATCGCCTTTATTTCCAACTATCTTTTAAAAGGGGTGGGAGGTGCCAATGATTGGCGCTGGATGCTGGGTGTGGAAGCCATACCCGCCATCGCCTATACCCTAATGGTGGTATCGATCCCCAATAGTCCAAGGTGGCTAGCCATTACAAAAAAGGACGATACAGGGGCCATGGCGGCCTTACGGATGCTTTTCGGAGAAGAGGCGGCCAAGGACAAACTACGGGAAATCAAGGCGAATATTCCCGATGTGGCCCTAAAGGAACCCTTGTTTTCCGGGCGATACCAAAAACCGTTACTGCTTGCGTTTTTCATAGCGTTTTTCAACCAACTGTCCGGAATCAACTTTGTGCTGTACTATGCCCCCGAAATTTTGGAAAGGGCCGGTTTGGCAGCCAAGGAATCCCTTTTTAGCTCTATCGCTATCGGCGTGGTCAATCTCGTATTTACGTTTATAGGGGTTCGGCTTATCGATAGGTTGGGCCGTAGGCAACTCTTGAAAATCGGTTCGTTAGGGTATATCGTAAGCCTGGGAATGGTGGCCTGGTGTTTTTACGCCAATGCAGGTTCGGCCTTGTTGCTGACGTTTATCCTAGTGTTTATAGCTTCGCATGCTATTGGACAAGGCGCGGTCATTTGGGTATTCATTTCAGAAATTTTCCCCAACAAGGTAAGGGCCTTTGGGCAGTCGTGGGGGACGGGAACCCATTGGGTTTTTGCCGCGGTCATCACCCTGATCACCCCAATATTCTTGGATGCCGACAAGGGAATCTTTAAGGACAACCCCTGGCCCATTTTTGTGTTTTTTATGGGTATGATGGTGCTTCAACTCCTTTGGACCTTATTTAAAATGCCGGAAACCAAAGGCGTTTCCTTGGAGGAACTGGAGGAACAACTGCGTGGAAAGACCAAATAGCACTCGTTGAATTTCAGCACTTTATCGAAAAAATCGGTTTTACATCGGGCAAACACACTAAAGGGGGCGCCTTTGGTCGAAATAATCCCCTTAAAAGTGGTATTACGACGGAAATTTCATTAATTTACAGGAAATTATACACATATGGAACATGAAATTACTTCTGGTGAAAGACTACTTAACGGTTTTCTTAGTGTAATGGTGGTGTTATTGATCGGTATTTTGTTATCGGTCGTAGTCGCCCTTTTACTATGGGCCGTTGGCGTTTTTTAGCCAGAAACTTTAGTTCCCCGAATACAATCTTATTGCCCCTATTTATCTTTACAATTTAATTTTGACAAATGCCATGGCCCCTTTTACCGAGGGGCCTTTTTTGTTTAAGAAGTCATTTAAACTTTTTGGATTGTAGCGATCCCGACGCTTCGGGACATGATTTTTTATCTTTTTGAAGCCTTTTTTGAGTTGCATAGCTGGGCTACAGAAGGAAAAAAGTCGAAAAAAGGGTGAAAAAGCATAATTTTTTAGCACACGATACCATTCCCACCATAAAAGAGCAGGTATAGAAATGGTTCAAAAGTACCGGACTGCAGCTAAACTATTGCTTTGTCCCTTACCGTTATTACCGAATACCCTTTGATGTCCCTTCATTCTTCTTTGGTGTTCAAAAGCGCATCCAAAGGGTTTTCGCCCGATCGGTATATGGCTTCGTGATAATCGTCCAACTTTTGAAGGAGCTTCAACAGACTTTTCTTTTCATCGACCGAAAGCGGGGCCGTCACCACCTTTGCCGCCAAACCCGCATTTTTATAGGCAACGATCAATGCGTTCATTCCATTTTCGGTCAAACGCAACAATTTACTTCGCCCATCATCGGGATTGGGGTATTGCACGATCAACCCACTTTTCAAAAGCCTCTTTATGATTTCCATTCCCGACGACTTCTCATAGACCATTAGTTTAATGAGCGCCGATTTTCCCAATGGACCATGCTGCTGGAGCATCGCACTAAAAATAAACTCCATATTGGTGGTAAAAGGTCCCGTTCCCAAGGCTTGCTTTAAATAGGTATTCCCATAGCGGGCCAAACGCCCTATTTGTGCGGAGAGTTCGGTATCGATCGCCACAAAGGGAGCGCCCAAAATTGTTTTATCGGGCCCTTTTTTTTCAGATGCCATAAGCCAAACGGCGAAGTCCTCTACCGAGAGAGGTTTCCCTTGCTCCGCTTTATGATATGTAATCGCTTGGTCCACCAATTGTTGGATAAGCACCTCAATGGTCATCTATTTATGTATTATTTAACACTAAAAATTTAAAATAAAGTATTAAAAAATACTTTATTTGCCAATAAAATCACATCAGCATTCAAACAAACTTACGAATAACCCCTAAACCGCCCTTTATGAAACGTTTCTTTCCCTTGCTATTACTTCTTTTTCCATTAGTCATAAGCGCCCAGATCGTTGGCGAGGTTACGGGCACTGTCATTGATGAGACCGGCACTCCTATTTTGGGGGCCAGCGTACTTTTGGAAGGAACCACCTTGGGCGCACAAACCGATTTTGACGGAAACTATCGCATTTCCAACGTGCCCCCGAAGTCCTATAATCTCGTCGTTAGCTACCTTGGTTTTAAAACACAGACCGTATTTAACGTAGTAGTGAAATCGAAAGGGACACCGGCCTATAATTTCACTTTGGAAGAGGCCAGCCAGCAATTGGACGAGGTAGTGGTGTCCAATGCGAACAAAATCAGTAGGCCCAGGGAAACACCCTTATCCACGCAGACGCTTTCGGCGGTAGAGATCGCCACCTATCCTGGAAGTAACAACGATGTGGTGCAGGTAGCACAGACCTTGCCCGGCGTGTCGCCCTCCATTGGCGGCTTTCGTAACGATCTGATCATCCGTGGCGGTGCCCCCAACGAAACGGTCTATTATCTGGACGGAATGGAGGTCCCTAACATCAATCATTTCAGTACCCAGGGAAGCGCGGGCGGACCTGTGGGCCTTATCAATGTTTCATTTATCGATAACGTTACCCTGTCCACTTCGGCATTCGGCGCCCAATACGACAATCCATTGTCGGGGGTGTTACAATTCAGTCAACGCAACGGAAATGCCCGTAATTTCAACGGAAACTTTCGTATCAGTGCCAGTGAAGCGGCATTGACCCTTGAAGGTCCGTTGTTCAAGGGCGCCAACGAGGAAAGCAAGACCACGATACTTGCCTCCGTTCGACGCAGCTACCTCCAATTTTTGTTCGAAACCATTGGACTGCCCTTTCGCCCCAATTACTGGGACTATCAATACAAGGTATCGCATGAGATCGATGCCTATAACACCATTAATTTTTTAGGGTTGGGATCTATAGATGACTTCTCCGTGGAAACCCCGGATGATTTTGATGCCGAGCAACAGGCACAACTGGAGCAGGCCCCCTTTATAGACCAACGCACCAATGCCATAGGGCTTACTTGGAAGAAACGCTTCAAGGATGGCTCCGGATTTATGCAGACCACCATTAGTAACAATACCTTGGTAAACGAATTTACCCGTTTTGAAGATCCCGAGAACGAAAGCGGTGTCTTTTTTAACAACGATGCCCGGGAATCGGAAAGCAAACTACGATACCAGATCACCAAATTTCTCGGGAATTGGAAACTTAGCGCAGGGGGCAATGTACAACGGTCCGATTATAAAAACAACACTGTCGATCTGATCGACAACATTACTTTCGATACCGAAATCGATTTTATGAAGTACGGCCTCTTCGCAAACCTTACGCGAAGTTATTTGGATAACTCCTTGGATGTTTCCCTTGGGTTCCGAATGGACGATGACAGCTTTACCGATCAAGACAACTTACTATCGACCTTTTCGCCACGCTTTTCGCTATCCTATGAATTTTTGGAAAACTGGAGGCTCAATGGTTCGGTAGGACGTTATTTTAAAATACCGCCCTACACCATTTTAGGGTTCCGGTCCAATGAAAACGTTCTGGTCAACCAGGATGCGGCATATACCCAAAGTGACCACTACGTACTAGGCCTACAACACTACCCGAGCCCATCGTCCAGTATTTCGTTGGAGGGGTTTTACAAACGTTATAACGATTATCCCGTGTCGGTCTTGGATGGTGTTTCCCTAGCCAACAAAGGAGGTGGTTTTGAAGTACTCGGCAGTGAGGATGTTGCTACGGTCGGTCGTGGCAGAAGCTATGGCCTGGAATTTCAGTTCCAGCAAAAGTTGAACAATAACTTTTATGGGATTTTTGCCTATACTTTTTTCTACAGCGAGTTTACCGGCTTTGACGATTCCGTTTTTCTTCCTTCGGTATGGGATAGCCGCCATTTGGTATCCTTTACGGGAGGATACAAGCTCAAAAAGAACTGGGAAGTAAGCGCCCGTTATCGTTTTGCCGGAAATACCCCTTTTGTTCCCACGGACTTGGACGCCACCTTGCAAAACTACCCTGAAGTTGTTTTGGACTACTCTCGATTAGGAGAGGAAAAATTGGATATCTTCTCGCAATTGGACCTCCGAATAGACAAAAAATGGAATTTGAAAAAGCTCTCTTTGGATGTATTCATAGAAGTACAGAACATTTTGGCCCAACAAACGCCCCAACCGACACAGTACGGACTCAACAGAAACGAAATGGGCGGTATCGTCACCCCAAGGAGTTTGGCCGCCATTCCGGAGGCGGACGGCCAGATCATTCCAAGTATCGGTGTTGTTGTAGACTTTTAACCCGCTTTATGCATTAGAAAATCTATTACAGCTTCCAGCTACTTCAAACTATGGTGCTGCGCTACATTTTTAAATGTAAGCATAGCCCCGAAGTTTCGGGGCTATGCTTACATTTAAAAATGTCATATTTTATCGCAGCTAAAAGCTTCATTACGAAGTTCTAATGCATAATCCGGGTTTAATGGAAAGCAACGCTGGTATGGCCCTGCTATGGTATCGGCAGGGTGTTTCAATACTATTGCTAAAATAATTCGATTCAGTTTGTATCTTTAGTGTCGATTTAACGGTTCGCATGCAACACCCAAGCGCACCGTCAAAACTTAATCGACAACCAAATGATGACCAGAACGATGCTTTATGGCCTACTGGCAAGTGGGCTGACCACACTGATTTCTTGCAAACAACAAACCACGGAAAAAGCGGCCCCGACCCCGCCCAACATTGTTTTTATTATGGCCGATGATCTGGGGTATGGCGATATCGGCACCTATGGACAGGAGAAGATCGCGACCCCTTTTCTGGACGAAATGGCGCGCCAGGGCATTCATTTTTCCAATTTTTACGCGGGCACCTCGGTCTGTGCCCCATCCAGGGCCTCCCTAATGCTTGGGAAACATACCGGTCATTTGGCCATTAGAGGAAACCGACAGGATAGCGTTTATGGAGGGCAAATGGCACTTTTGGACACGGATAGGACCATTGCGGAATACCTAAAAAAGGTAGGGTATACCACCAAGCTTATCGGAAAATGGGGTCTCGGAAACCCCCGTTCGTCCGGTGACCCTTCACAGCAGGGATTTGACAGTTACTATGGCTATACCGACCAAATTTTGGCCCATAATTACTATCCGGAATTCCTTTGGAAAGATGGTGAAAAACAATCGTTAGACAATACCGTACAGTACTTGGAAAAGGATGCATGGCATGGCGGACTGGGCAGTTATTCCACAGAAAAAAAAGAATACTCGCACGATCTTTTTATGAAAGAGACCGTGGCATTTTTGGAAACCGAACGATCGGAACCCTTTTTTTTATACTTGTCCCTGACCATACCGCATGACAATGGGGAACAATTGGACAGCATGCGGTTTGAAGTACCGCAACAAGGGGTCTATAAAAATAAGAAGTGGACCAAAAACCAAAAGGATTATGCCGCAATGATCACACGTATGGACCAGGGCATCGGCACCGTTATGGAGACCTTAAAAAAACAAGGGCTTGACGATAATACCCTTGTTATCTTTACGAGTGATAACGGCCCTATGCGCCAAATGCCGACCACCGCTTTCTTTAACAGCAACGGTCCCTTTCGGGGCGGAAAACGGGACCTTTACGAAGGGGGCATTCGCATGCCCTTCATTGCAAAATGGCCCGGAAAGATAAAACCGAACTCCGTTTCCGATCACCCATCGGCCTTTTGGGATATTCTTCCCACCCTATCGGAACTTGCCGGAAATCCGTTGACCCAAAACGATGAAACGGATGGCATATCGTTCGTTCCCACGCTTTTGGCACAGGAACAGACACAAAAACACCCGGCGCTTTACTGGGAATTTCATGGCAGTAAGGAGGTACTGCAGGCCGTTAGAAAGGACAACTACAAACTGGTCAAAAAAATGTCGCGGCAAGACACCATTGTCCGTTGGGAACTCTTCGATATTGCTACCGATGCCGAGGAGCTTACCGATCTGTACGAACGCCGCCCTAAAATTGCCCTGGAATTGCGCACTTTACTTCAGGAGTCCCATCTGGAATCGCCCGTTTTTGTACTTCCCGATGAACAAAAGGAACGTTCCGTAGGTTACACTGGGCATTGAGTTCCCTATTGATCGAATAACGCGGTACCGATCTCTTTGTTGAACTCGATATTTTTCCAAGTGGTTTTCGCCCATGTTTTACCAACCACCTCGGCATCCCAATTGGATGCGATATACGCACGCTCCGATGGTATTTTAATTCCATTTATGGTTTCATAACGCAAGGTCATCAACTCCGGTTCGGTAATGCCAAAGGCGACGACGGTAAACAAAAATTGGTCGACAAGCTTAGTCTCCTTATTTATGTACAGCACATAGGTATCTTGGGTATCCCCAATATTCTCGTCAAAGGTTACCCTAACCAGATCGTAGGTGCTACCATTGGTTTTTTTGCTCCCGATATGTTCCAGGTTCACCCCTTGGTCCTGAAGCTTGAACAACATGGAGAACCAATAAAAATTTGTTTTTCTGAAAAATCGAGCCATTCCCTTTGCCTGTTTATCTTCGGCAATTTTTCCATCGAATTTTATCCAGGCATCGGCGCCGTTAAACCCTTCGGAAACTTTTCCTTTGGCTCCCAAAGCGGAATGTTCGGAATATACTGCGTGCGACAACTCGTTCTCGAACACGTAGGTTTCCCTGCTTTTTAGGGACATTCCCGAGTTGGGATCTGAGTACTCCATGTCGTAGCTGACATTATTCAGGTCGTAGAACGCCTTTTTGCCGCCCAATTCGTTTACCATGTCTTCTACCAACCGATCTGCATTTTGTGCCGATACGCCGTATAGCAAGCCCATAGCCATGACTATAATTATACTTTGTTTTTTCATCTTTAAAAATAGTGTTGTTTGGGACGGTCAGGAACTTGAAAACACGGTCGGTTTTTCCTTTTTTGAGATAAAATCATCTCAAACTATCCTCTCGCATTGCCCTTTGGCAAAAACATCCGTCACCCAATATGTTTATCTAAAATAGTGCGCAATACCAATTTAACTTTGAAATGGTATAACTATAGCTATAAGGGAATGTATCGGTTTTCCGATTTTCAAAAAACGATCCATTCCCTTTATAACTTTACATGCTACAAAACCTCCGATGCTACCTGATTTATGGTCAAAAATGGAATACTACCATTTTAACTTTGAAATAGCACTAATAAAACGCTTTATCAATTATTGGCATGCGAATCGTAAACCTTACCGCTAATTTTCCACTCGCCGTCTTTTTTATACAGTACAAAAAAGTCTGTGAAACGCAATCCGCTCCAGTCGATAAACTCCACTTTTGCCGCAGCGGCAGGCCCGGAAATATCGATCCATGCAATATGATGCTGTACCTTTTCCGAGGGACCTCCCTGCGTAACGGCACCTCCAAATTCGTCGGCGGTCATGTTGTAATGGGTACCTGCAATAGACCCTACGATATGGGCGTGATCAAAGAAGGCCGACCGGCTTAACTCACCGTCTCCGGTACGTGCACTGGTGATATAGGGCTCAAGTGCCTTTGCTACTTCCTTTATTTCGTTGAAACTTTGTTTTTCGTCTTGAACATTCATAATTACTTTATTTTTAGTGTTATTGGAAACGCCATCGTTTCCTGAAATTTGTTTTTCTTGGGCGTACGAAATGGAAACGCATGCCAGTAGTACTGTAAAAATTGAAATTTTCATGTATGGTATATTTAAAATCATTTGATGTTTCTATGCTTACCTTAATATAATATCGACCGTGATTTCGCCTATAACGCTTTAATGAAATCGATATATTTTTTCGCATTGTGGTCAATAGCTCCCTTAGTAGGGTTATGTTCTTCCCCGTAAAAAGCGTATAACGGTCGGTAATCCGATTTGATGTACTTGAACGTGACTTCAAAAGGTCGGGTCAGCTCTTCAAGGGTATACTCATATCTGCCAGAATCCCGATAGTCTTCTTCCTTGATACCTGCGGTAACGGCCAACGCAAATTTTTTCCCTGCCAGTTTATAGCCGCTATTTTTTCCGTACGCCCAGCCATGGGACAGCACCACATCGATCCACTTTTTTAAAAAAGGTGGACAATTGAACCAGTAAAACGGAAACTGCAGTACCACTTTATCTGCTGCTTCCAACAGTTTCTGCTCTTTTTGGATATCGATTTCCAAACTGGGATAAGCGGCATGTAGGTCATGGACCAAAATAGCATCCGGATGTTTTTGCAGTTCTTCGATCCAACGCTTGTTGATTTTTGAACTTCCCAGTTTTGGATGGGTCACTACGACCAATGTTTTTCCCATATTCGATCTGTTTTAAAATGCTATTGAATGGTATTGGACAAGTGATACCTATCCCGACCTTTATTAACACCACAAAAATACTACGGATATAAAGGCTGCAAATGGAAGAAAAGTCCGCAGATATGGATAATCGGTTCAGGAGGTTTCCTGTTGGCGATATTCGGTAGGGGAAAGGCCGATTTTCTTTTTAAAGATACGTGTGAAGTAAAGTGGATCGTTAAAACCGACACCATATGCAATTTCACTGATGGCCATTTCGGTAATACGGAGCAGCTCCTTGGCCCTTTTCAATTTTTGTAGCGTTATGTAATTGTTGGGCGTATCGTTAAAGGTTTTGGTGAACTCCCGTTTGAAGGAAGATAGGCTAAGGTTGCACAACTTTGCCAAGTCTTCCGTTCCAAGGTTCGAATATCGGTGCAATTCGATAATCTTCTTTAATTGAACGCTACGGCTCGAATATAAATCTGAAATCAACTCTTGAATGGAGCACACATTTTTGGATTGCATCAGTAAAAGGATCAGTTCCTTTATTTTCAACTCCAACAAGTCGTCGTTGATCAGGGCGGGGTTTTGAAAATAAAACTCCAATGAATCGATGAATCGGGAAATTACCTCTTTGGACACCACTACCTCGCTCGGATCTTTACACTCGTTATTTTGTATCGCTCCCGGCAACTCGTTCGCGTACAATTTTTTAAGGACTTCGGGATACAGATGAACGACCATGGCCTCTACTTCTTCCTCGTCCGTTTGTTTCAGCAACTCCAAAAAATGGTTGCCACATTTCAACAGCACCGCTTCTTGACTGTTTATTTGAACATTTTGATTTGCCGATAACAACTTTGGCGCCCTATCCTTAAAATAAATGAAGCAGCCGCTGTTTTCGAAAAGGGCTTCGTACCTAAAGGGGGTTCCCATCTTTATTTTTTCGATAAGTATCTTATCCCTGTATTCAAATGTTTGCCTGTTCAAAACCATTGGTTCCCGTTTATATTCGATACTTATTGTGGAGTTGTATTTTCAAGACGCGCTTGAAGGTAACTGGTCAACCGTTCCATGGCCACCGACAAGTACGAAAACGGTACTGCCGTAAAAACAATTCGGAACATTCCTTTCTTTTCATGCCCGAAACCCTCGCCGGGCGTCAATAGCACACCCGTGTTCCGGTAGATTTCCAACCACAGTTTTTCTTGCCCAGCATCGGTATGGGCGCTAAGGTATTTGGAGAAATCGGCCCAAACGAAAAAACTGCCCTTTGCGGCAACGTATGGTATTTCATTTTTTCGCAAGTGAGTGACCACCAGCCGATAACTTTTGGTTAGGTGCTTTCTGTTTTTAGGAATATAGGCCTTAACAAAATCGACATCCTTTAACAGCTCGCCAATGGCCCATTGGGTAAGATTGGAGACCAAATGGGGTACGTTGGCATTTTCAAAGGCTTTCATAAAACCAGGGTTTAGGGAGTGAACCACCCCTACCCGCAATCCCGACATGGCAAAATCCTTGGATAAGGCGTACCACATGTGCAGGTATGCACTATCCATTTCACGCATTATTTTAGCGAAGGAAACGGATGCTCCACTATTGGGGTAATCGGCGCGAAGCACCTCGTCCTCAAGGTCGATTTTTGAAAGTCCGTAAATCTCGTTGACCACCATATGCACGTGGTGTCGCTCGCACCAACGCGCAATATCCCGTAGCGTTTCGGCTTCATATACGATACCGGTAGGATTGTCCGGGGTAGTGAGCAATAGTATTTTAAACCGTTTTCCCTTGGCGGTAAGTTCTTTATGAACGGTATCCAACAGTGCGGTGGTCACCGGACCTTGGGCAGGCATTTCTTCAAGTTGATGATGCGTTTGCAAATTGAAGCGCTCCGCGCCCGTTTTTAACCCCAGATCGTTCGTATACATGGGGTAGGAAGGGGCCGGTATCACCACCACATCGCCCGGATCGGTCAACACAAAAGCCGTTACTTAGATAATGGCCGAGGCCCCGGCAGAAAGGCCTATGGATTCCGGGGAAATAGGACATTTACAGAGTTCAGTTTCCATAAAGCCCGAAATGGTTTCCCGCACCTCCGGGTTGCCCAAAAGATGGGTGTAATTGAGTACCCAATCCGGGATATTGCCCTGCACCAAAACGGCGTTCAGCCGATCCCTTATTTCCGATGCCATCAATTGGTTTTCGGCAACATTCAAGGGAAAGGCACCGTTCGGGTTTTCATCCGGACCGTACAAATTTTGTGAAGCTTCCATGAACACCTCAAAATCGACCCTTGCAGCATTTTTAGCAAGCTTTTTTCCTTTAGAGGACAAATTGGAGATAGCATCGTTCATTTTTTAACGTTTTGATGAGCGGGACCTGTTTTACCGAAAAACTTGCGTTTTACCCTATATGTTCGGGAACGGCGAACCACCAGCATTCTTTTTCCTGACTTATGGAACGGTCGTATTCGCGACCGCTTTACTTACAATAAACATAAAGAAAATATATGGCGCGCAGCATCGTACGAACGAAAACCGTTACCTCGGTTCAGGACTATACCCACCTCGGAAATGCCCGTGCCGAAACGGAAGAGCGGACCACTTTGGTACCGGTCTTTAGTTGTTCTAATACGAGCTTCCCTATTTGAGATGGAGTCCGGGTACATCCCGGGAATGGAGCGCATACTCTTAAAGGGAAAAATTTGTGCTTATATCTCCAATTCTTTTTGATAAAAAACCATGATAAAAAATCCTGAGACCGACGATTCCAAGGCGGGCCATGAGGGTATTTCGCCCATTTCCATCCCGATTGCCATCACGAACCGTCATGCATATGGGATTATACTGCCCAAAGCGATTTGTTGGCAAAAAGCTATTCCGACCCGTTCCAAGGGGTATATGTCCGGAAAACCTGAGGTAGAACCATTCAGGATTTGCCTAGACGAAAACGATTTATATGTAAAACACGGTCATTTTTCCAACTTGGAACGGGTGGGAACGCTTTGCAACGGATGTATTGGGGGTAGTTCAATTCAGGTCGAAAAAGTAATTGCAATTTTGGTTCCTGAAAGCATGAACAGCAGACACATTTCAAACGCAGGAACAGGTCCGGGAATTGGCATGTCGGTCGCCAAAAAATTCGGAAGGGAAGGGTATTCCGTACGGCTGATCTAACGTCCCGCCAACAAGTTCCTTCAGTAGAGTACGGAACCGAACGAACCAGGAATCCGAAATTCAGTTTTTGAAGCGGATAACCAGAATTTTAAAACGATGGAAATTCAAATATATCCTACCCGGTCAAAAATGTGTCGCCGGATTATTCTATTTTAAAGCAATCTAAATTTAAATAATTGATTTACAGCTATTTAAATTCATTCTAATAGTGTTTCACCTTAGTTTTACCGTATTAACCTAAAAAAAGAAAAATGGCTATACGATTAGGAAACAACTGCAAGAACTGTGAAAGTTTAATGAGCAATGGGCAATGCAAGGTACACGCCGTACAAGTTGACGGTCACTATACCTGCGACAGCTTTGAAATGAAGTCGGAACTGACCAATAAAAAAGACTGCACGTCCTGCTTTCGTTTTGAAAAAGACGATTGCGCCAACCCTACCAAAGCTGCCCCGCATATGATGTGCGCCGTTTGGGCACCACAAAACGTTAGTGCATAAATATTTTTATTTTGAAAAGCTAATAAAAAAGTGGAAGTCGTTGCTCCATATTTTTAAGAGCGGCCCCGAATAACGGCTTGCCATCGACACTTAAGAACCAATTAAATACCGGTACCTTCCCGTACCGGTATTTTTTTTGTTGTCGCCCCGGACCGCTTCCGTCTGCCCCACCAGCTCAAAAACCCGGTCAGCGGTAAACTGGCAATGAGTGCGCTTGCCAAAAAAGCCAGTATTTTTCCCGCCAATCCTCCAATGGCGCCCACATGAATGTCATAGTTCATGCGTATCAGCTTATCGGCAAAATGTGCATCCTTATATTTTCCGTAAATACTTGGGGTTTCAATTTCTTCCAGTGTATGTTGATCAAAAAACCGATAGTCCGAATCGTAATAAAGACCCTTTGAACGAGCCACTTCCACATAAATACTAGAAGAATCGTTATGGGGATAGTGAATTTCATAACTTTTTGCATGGGTCGTTTCCGTTTTCAATAAAGGAATCAGTCGGTCTATCGGTAGTGTGTCCCGTTCCACAGTACCTATAAACGAACTGTTTTCGGGAATAATAAATTGGGGAGCCTTTTCTCCACCTGCAGTTTTATATACCGCATAGTAAAACCAATTGAAGGCCATTACCGATCCGGTAAACGCCAGTACGAACGCCAGCGCTGCTCCGTAGAATCCCAATATCCTGTGTAGGTCCACATTTTTACGCCTCCATGTAGTTGTAGCTTTCCATTTGAACGTTAATCGCTGTTTGGCATATTTGCGTTTTTTTGGCCACCATAACACCAATCCGGAAAGCAGGACGAAGAGGAACAAAAAAACCGCTATGGATACTACTTTCCCTCCTATCGCTCTCGGCAACCAAAGGTACATATGCCCTTCTAGCATAAATGCAAAAAAACCGGATAGGTGATCTTTTACATGCAGTACTTTCCCGGAGTAAGGGTCTAGGTAAACACTTTGGTAAAATTCCGGTTCCGCCTCATAAAAAATAACTTCAATGGCCTTTTCATCTTCCTGATAAAGCGTTCCGTGGACACTTTTTTCGGGAAACACCGCCTTGGCAAATTTTCGGGCATTTGTCGGTGTTATCATTGGAGCCGCTTGGGGCGATACCGTACTATAATCATCATATAAACCCTCAATTTCTTCCTTAAAGACCCATCCGCATCCCGTTACGGCCACCATAAAGACTATGAGCCCACTTAGCAGGCCCAAGTACCGATGTATTTTAAAAATCACCTTTCGAAACGTTCTGTTCTTACCCAAAATCCGTTTTTTGATAAAAGGGCGGAAATGGTTACTTCCGCCCTTATTCCATAGTGCTAGAGTTTAAAAAAGCCCTTTACCGTTTTACCGACAATCCCCGCTCCTTTCGCGGCAGTGGCATTTTCGACATTTACGACATATACATCTGCCGCCGTAGCGGTTTCTATGCTGACATAAACCTTTCCTTCGTCAACAAGTATCGGGGAGGAATACCTTTTGGCATGTAAGGGTACGTTGGCGACATCGGTAATCGTTTGGTTTTCCAAATCGATAATGACCAATTTTTGTGTGAACAGATCACGACCATATGCCGACCAGGCCGGACCGGAGTCGTCGGTTAAAATACGGGCTATCGCTTTATTGCCCCCTACATAATCGAACCAAAACAGCTTACCGCCATTGGTGGCCGCCTCAATATCAAAAAAGTAATCCGTATCGAAATCGGTTTCCCCGGCCTTGATTTTTAAAATGCCCGATGGTTTGGTGGAAGCCGGGGCAAAGCCGGCCATGGTCGCCCCACAGGAAAAAGAATACATATCGCCACCGTCCGTTTTGACCATACCCGTGGTAGCGCCGTTCACTCCGATGTTACTTGTTCTGGCGTCCGAAATGATCTTTATCGGCTCGGTACCGACATTGGGGTAATCATAAACGGCAACAAAGGCACTGTCGGGACTAACGGTAAAAAAAAAGCCTTTGGCGTCCAGTTTATGAAAGGGCACGAACAGTTTATCCCCGTTCACCTGTAACGCGGTAGGCCATGCAACAATAGAATCTTTTTGGTCCTCAAAAATCCTGGTGCCTACTATTTTGGACACGTTTACCGTATTGGCATCCACAAAATGAAGTCTTCTGTTGGCGAAGCCGACCCGTGGGATCTCCATGGCCAAAAGGGTTTCTGCGGCTTCATCGGCCCCGAACATTTCAAGGGAGTTCTCAAAAATGAATTCCCCTTTTTTCACGATCTCACCTTTTTCGTCGGCCGTATAGCCCGCACATTGGTTGTCATCGCTATAACCGGAGGCAAAAAGGGTTTTTCCGACCGGATAGTAAAAACGCCATCCTGTCTGTTCGATCCCTTTTCCGTCGGCGGAGAGCATTCCCGTTTCCAGACTGGGTTCATTGATAATAAACTCGGTTTCGTCGCCCCCGGTAGTTTTTAAGGCAAAGGTGATTCCCGAACTCACCGGATCGGGATCAGGCTGTGGCTGAGAATCGGGTTGCGACACCGGGTTCATTGGAGCGTTGTCGTCGTTAGAACAACTTCCTAAAAGTAACGTACAGGCCATTAGTACCGACAAAGGTCTGGCCAAGCCGAAGCTAAAAGGGATTTTCATTTTCATAATACTCGATTTAATGGTTAAAAAAATTAATTGATAAAATAACTTAGTTTGATATTGAAGGATCTTCCGGGACGCTGGATACTAAAGTTGTCGAAAGCCAATTGGTCGAATACATTATTGACGGCCAACGCCAGGTTATATTTCCCCTCTTCCATGGTATATTGCACCCGAAAATCTTGGATAAACTGCTTTGGAATTACATTTTTTTGATTTGGATCGCCCAAATTTTCCCATATCAGAAAAAACTCCTGAACGAAACGTAGGTTCCAAAAAAGGGATAGCTCATTCTTCTCGTTCGGTTTAAAAGGGACGATTCCCAACTGTGCATTGCCGAACAAGTAAGGAATATTGGGTACTTTACTGTTAAAATTGATATTGGGCAATCCTTCATCAAAAGCGGTTTGGTCGGTAATTTCCTGATAGGTAAGGTTCGTGCTTAGCCGTAAAAAACGCCTGTAACGTAGAAGGAGGGCCGCTTCCGCACCAATGGACCTGACGTTGTTCAGGTTTTCGAATTCGCCAAAGGGGCCCAATGGATTGAAGCGGATGAAATTTTTGGAATTTCGATAAAAGAGATTTGTCTCCGCATCAAGCCCAATGTTATTGTTTTCCGTATCGTAACGGATACCAAAATTGAAATTATCGCTCTGTTCGGGGCCCAATCCAGGGTTGGGCGTGATATAGATACCATCGCCTAAAATTTCGAATGCTTCCGGAATGCGATAGGCCAGTTCATACGAGGTCTTAAATGACAATTTAGGGGACCTTGCGTAGGCAATTGCGGCACCATATCCAAGATCCCCAAAGCGCGGGGCACTGTTGGTAAACGTTCCGTCAATGCCCTCGGAGATAATGCTTCCCTTGAAGCGGTACCCTTTTAGAAACGGGGTGATCTCGATCCCCTTTGCTATATTTTTATAGGTATATGAAAGCCCGACAACATTTTTGTTTATGGTGTTCGGTACCTCGAACACCCTATTTAAGGGGTCTACAATATCATCCCCGGTCCGTTTTAACCGGTTTTGGTTCAGCGTTAGCCCAAGGGAACCATAATCGTTGAAGCGATAGCCTATGGTGAGTTGGGAATTTGCTACGATGTCGTCCAGTTTTAAAAACGAGCGCCGTTCCAACAGCTCGCCTTTGGGATCGTCATCGTCCCTTTTTATAAAATCGCCCGCCCAATTGTATTTGAAAGCGCTGGTGTCGATGACGCTTTCCCGAACCTTTCCCAAAAGGGCATATGCCTTTATATGCAACTTATGGAAGGTCTTGTGGTAGTTGATCCGTCCCAAATAACTTTCTCCCTCGGTACGGAAACCGCCAAACACCCTAAGGATGTTGTTGTCGGGATGCTGATAATTTTTACGGTTTAGGGCACCGGTCAGCATTATTGAAGCCCCATCGGCCCATTTCTTATCAAAAACCCCTGCCTCCAGGGTCACCATGGCAGAAGAATAATCGTCGTGAAAGCGATCAATGTCGATGGTACCGAGGTTATTGCCCAATTCCAGGTCGAATACCGGTACATCGCGCATCAAATAATCATTATCGGAATGGTTGTAAAAGGAGGATACCTTAAAAAAATGCCCTTTCCCTTTATCGGCATATTGGCCATTTACCGAGGCGATGTGCGTATTGAAAGACCCGTAGGCATAGGAAACATCGAGAAAGGACTTGCCGCGATAAGCGGTGGTAATGTTGATTGCGCCTCCCAAGGCATCGGCACCGAGCGTTGTTGGTACCACACCTTTAAAAACCTCTATCCGCTCCACCAAGTTTGGGGGAAAATTATTCAACGTCAGCGAAGAACCGAAACGCTCCATGGGCACACCATCGATAAAATAGCGGATCTGGTTGCCCGAGAGACCGTTCAGGGAAAGATCAAAACCGGATCCCAGACCTCCGGACTCACGGATGTTTACCCCGGAAACGGTTTTTAGCAACTGGTTAATGTCCAAGTTTGTGTTCTTAACAGTGGCCGTTTCCAGCACCGCTACCGAGAAACCCTGCTCCTTTAGTTGTTCGGCCTTGGAGGTTCCCACGACCACCATTTCATCCAACTCTTCCGCCGATCGCAACAGCCGGATGGATAGCCGTACTTCATTGCCTTCTTGAACGGTAATGGGAACCACTTCTTTTGTATACCCCAAAGAGGTACACTCCAACAGATGGTCCCCAATGGGCGCTCTGGAGATTTTGAAGCTACCATCCGTACCGGTTACGGCTCCTATGACGGAATTTTGGAGCAATACGGTCGCACCCAAAAGAGGATTGCCCGCTTCGTCGACTACCGTACCGGAGATAGCGGTTTGCCCAAAAATCGAGAAACCTATGAAAAAAGGCAGTGCTAATAAAAAAACGTTTTTGTACATTAGTTTTTATTTAGACCAAATATAAAGAAGTGCAAAAATAGCGGGGAATTCGTTTACTATTTTCCGCAAAACGGAGTAAAATATCCGCGATAGGGATAAAAATACCGGTCCCTTGCACAAAGAAGGATTTATGGATACCGTACGTAAGAATTTAACGCTAGACCGTCAATATTTCGGAAACGACATCACGACTTCGAACCGTTTTAGGGATACGAACTCCGCTGTTTTATTCGATAATGTACAGGGGAGCTATCGCGAGATCTATGTAAACGGGTTTTACCTTGGCCATAACGATATGCGCCTCGGAAAAAAGGCCAAAACCCATACCCAAAGCGGCCAAGAAACAGTGGAACTCATTTGCTGTATGGAGGGGGCCTGTTTACAAATGAAAAGTACCCTTGCCAGCCCTGTTCACCTTATTGCCAACAGCTATAACGTAATCTACTCCAAAAAAAGTAACGCCGAGACCGATTGGTTCCCGACCAATGGCCGGGTTTCGGTGTTACAGATCCATATGGTACCGCAGCTGTTCTTGGAATATCTGACGCTAGGGGACAAGAGCCAAAATACCGTTCGTTTCGAAAAAAACATCAAGGCCGGAAAGTCTTGTCAGTTATGTTCCGAAGGCATGCCACTTTCACCCTATATGCAATTCGCCATCGATCAAATCATCAACGCGGACGCATCCAAGGTGTTCAAACCCTTGTATATTGAATCTAAAATTTTGGAATTACTGGCATTGCAATTAAAGCAGATCGTCGCCTTGGAAAAAACACCCATACCAACGCTAAAACCGGAAAGCATCAAAAAAATAGCCCGTGTAAAGGCCTTTATGGAACAGAACCTTCATAAAACCATGACCCTTGCCGACCTTTCGAAAATAGCGGGCACCAACGACTATGCCATAAAAAAAGGGTTCAAAAGGCTTTACGGAACCCCCGTTTTCGCGTATTGGAACACTTTAAAAATGAATATGGCGAAAAAGTTGTTGTTGCAAAAAACGGTATCCATCGGTGAAGTCTCCGACAAATTGGGCTATAAGAACCAACGGCATTTTAGTTCGGCCTTTAAAAAACAATTTGGTCTTACACCCCGACAGTTTCAAACGTAAATCCAAATAGCCACACCGGCGTCCGTTGGTATGAGCACCCCAAGTACACAAAACCTAACCCTATTAAACAGCCCTTTATGTGCCATGAACTAAGTACCCTTTCAAAAAATAATGATGGTGCGCTTTTATATTGCGAAGCCTGCAACATCTATCATCTGATATTCAACAACATCTATCTTGAGTTTACAAAAGCAGAAATGCGGGCATTTCAACGTTTTGTAACAACGATCGATATCGAACAATGGGAAACATGCTGCAATAGGGTCATGTTCAAACGTAAGATTCCCATACAGTCCATGCAACAGAACTTGGCCCTGATTTTTAATCGAAGGGAATTGCTTTCGTTAAAGGATCTTATCTTTCAGCGTACCCGAAAGCCCGAAAGTACTATTCCCTTGATCGAAATCGATTATCAGAGCTGTTTAAATTAGGGATTTGCCGCCTAAAGCAGCTCTTGATCTTGCAAGAATAAATGTATCGACCGGTACGGATAGCACGACCAATTGCCCAACGGAACCATTTTTTGGAACGGCATACTACCGATAGGAAGAAAAAATATGGAAAAAAGTTTATCCTTACCATGTAAGGGAACACCCAAAAAATATCAAATGGACCACTTCGATGCCAGCACCGGAGAATAGCGCCCAAAACAAACAATACCCCTTAAAAAGGGCCGAACCAAAAACAAATTTGTACATTTAATAAAGAAGGAACAGTTATGGCCTGTGAAAGTAGTTTCAATATTACCAAAGGAGTATTCACCGCATTTCTTGAAGAAAAGGGACACCGGAAAACACCGGAACGATATGCCATTTTAGAAGAAATTTATAATACGGACGAACATTTGGATATCGATTCCCTGTATGTTCAAATGAAAAATAAAAACTATAGGGTTAGCCGCGCTACACTTTACAATACCATGGAGCTATTAATGGAGTGCCATCTGGTACGAAAGCACCAGTTCGGCAGTAAGGTGGCCCAATATGAAAAATCGTTTTTTCAAAGCAAACACGACCATATCGTTTTAACGGATTCCGGAGAGATTATGGAATTCTGCGATCCGCGGGTGGAAACGATCAAAAAGACCATTGAAGAAATATTCAACATTACCGTTGACAGCCATTCCCTGTATTTTTATGGTACCCGAAAATCGGATTCGAATTCTACGGAAGACAATATCGAAATGCAACAAAAGGCCAAATAAGCCCCTGAACATGCGTTCTTGCGGAATGGGAACATTATTTTAAACGATACGCTTCCAAGGTAGCATCGATATTGAGCATAAATTGAGTGCCCGCAATCAAATCTTCCATTTTGTCCAGTATTGCGTCGCTTACCTTAAGGCAGATGTCTACCAGTGGACCGGTACACCAAATTTTTTCACAAGGCCCTTTACAATTACCACAGTCACAGGGCTCATGTGAATTTTTGACTACGGTCAACAAATGGTCCAATTCTTCCTTTGACATAAAAAGCCCTACCGTATCGATTACCAATTGCACCTCGCATTCCGGGTTAGTACCAAAATCGACCTTATAAGAGGCCCCGTACTCATTTTTATATAATAGCTCCATTGTCCACGTTATTTTTAACCAATTTTCAACTCTTTTGATCGGGTTTACGAAAAACTATCAAGTTGTTGCAAAAAACAGTTTACCATCTTGAAGGAATACGAAACGGACCAAGGGTACCGCCGCGTATCGCGCCATAATACATCATAGTATCCAGGGCAACCCTTCCTAAATCAACATAGCGTTATTCGTCATATTCCCTTGTTCTGGCCGAGTATAAAAGCCTCCCGTAACCCGGGAGGCTTTGCTATTTTTCGTACTACAAATGCTTCAATCAAAGGTAAAGGACACATCATCTATAAAGGTGACCGATCCGGCAATCGGTATCGGGTTTGGCGCTACAAATTCAGGCGAAGAGGACATTACGAAAATGATGTTCGTAGGAACCTCATCGGCCACCAAAACGGTAACGGGAGCGGAAAATGCGGTATAGTCGGCCACATCCTCAAAAACGGTGTCCACGGTGGCAATGATCGTACCTGCATCGTTCGTCATTACGGCATACACCCTAAAGCCTCCACTGAATTCCGTTTCTTCGCTGAGCTGGCCCTGCGAAGTACAGCTACCTTCGGGGAAGGATACCGGATCACCACTAACGTGCTTGTAGAAACCGGTAATGGCGGTAGGTACTTTGGTGAAAGGGTAGGCAACCGGTGAAAAGTCCTGAAAAAAGTCCTCCGGTTCGAACAGCCCTACCACACCGGCTACGGGGGCAAAAAAGCCCGAATCGGAAATTAGCTTGACCGCGGAATCCCCAGAATTGACATCGGCTCCGGTAGCCTGGGTCACATAGAACGCATCTTGTTCAAAATAATCGTCCGTAGTACTAAAGCCCAAAGGCCTGTTTAAACTGGTTATGTTTCTATTGAAGGTCTTTTCATCATTATCGATGCTGCAAGTGGTACCATTGAACGCTCCGTCGGCAATACGGTACACGGCTACTTCCTGGGTGCCAAAATCTTCAAATCCAAGATTGGCAATGCTCAGAACATCTTCGGCACCGTCCAAATAATCGGGAACCCCGTCACCATCGCTATCGTCATTGGTTACATCGCCATCGCCATCGGTATCCTCGTCAAGCGTTGCGATACCGTCCCCGTCGTCATCGGCATCCAAATAGTTGGGGGTGCCATCGCCATCGGTATCGTCATTGGTGGGGTCGGCATCGGCATCCAAATCCTCGTTCAAGGAAATTACACCATCGCCGTCATCGTCATTGTCCAGGTAGTCAAGTACGGCATCACCGTCGGTATCTTCGGTAGCTCCTTCGGTGGCCGTGGGCACACCGTCCCCGTCATCATCGTTGTCCAAATAATCCAATATGGCATCGCCATCGGTATCGGTACCCGGTCCCTCGTCCGCCGTAGGGATACCGTCGCCATCATCATCGTTATCCTTATAATCCGGGGTGCCGTCCCCATCGGTATCATCGTTTTCAAAATCATCGTCACCGTTAAGATCTTCATCGCCATTGGTAATGCCGTCGGAGTCTTCATCCGCACTACCATCCGGTTTTTCATCAGGTTCGGGTTCGGGATCTGGTTGCTGTGTTACCGGGGGCTCTGCCGGTCCCCCATCATCGGAAGAACAGTTTGTTAAAACCACCAACAGCACCAAAACGCTCATAGGTAACCAAAACTTCATTTTTTTCATCATTATTACTTTTAATGTTCGTATTTAATTGTTTTCCATTATTTCATAGAGGCCATAAATAATACCACCGGCGGTAACCTTAAATTTTTCCGTTGCGTCCTCACGCTCAATATCGGTCTCGTAAACGGCACTGATGGCCTCTTCGGGATTGTACACCACTAGCTGTACCTTTCCGTTATAGTTGTAGGCCATGCCCGATGTAAGACCTGCATTGGCGGGTACACCGGCCACCAAAACAGCGGTCCGGTTCACCAGATCGATCTTGGCCCAACGCATCAACGCCTTGTTTACCAGATCGACCGGGGTCTCCGGATCTTCCATTAGGATATTGGTGTACGCGATACCGTTACCTGCGTATAAAAATCCCGCATTAACGATGATCGTTGCGTTGGACTCGGGGATCAACATTTGTGGCATGAACCCATATTCCGGATCAAAATCATCCGCACCGGCAGGAATTTTCAGAATTTTTGCGGGCGTATTTTCCCCGGTCGAGAGGTCCAGCCCCAGCCCTCCCTGGGTGGGAAGGTACAGCGTGCCGGTCTCATCGATAATCGGGGCGTCATATCGTAAAAAAGGCTGACCGGGGAACTTGGTTCCGGCCGCAAAAATATCTTTAATATAAGTATCCGTATCGGTGTCGATGACCGCGACCACACTACCAACAGGACTTTGATATACAAAGGGCGGGAACGACCTACCGGTGTAAAGGCATGCATACAATTTTTCCCCGACCACATATAGCGAACCGTAATAGTTGCTCGCGTTCTCCGGGATCTGGAATGCCTCGGAAAGGGATATCTCGCCTTTGCGTATAAAGGTGACCGGGTCAAAAACCTGAATGTTCCGCTCGTTAAAGTCTACATAGTATCCCTTGTTGTCATTTAAAAAGGCAACTGCGGAACCACCGCCCAGGGTTTCGATGATCGCCCCGTCCTGCGGTACCTTATTTTCATTTAAAGTAAGGCGCTGGTAGCCGGCACCGCCAAAAAGCTTTTGTTGGTTCACCACATAATTTTGAAAGGAGACCCCTCCCGAAATTGCGGGGAACGCCAGTGTTTGTGGCATTGAGGGAATATCCAGGTCACCTTCCGGAAACTGATCGAAGCCCGTTACAAAACCGTTCGCCGAGGATGGACTTCGTGTAAAAAGCATATAGTCGACAGCGGCCGGATCGGGATTCGTGGGAGTAGAGGGACCATCATCCATGGCCGTATTTATCGGTATGGGATCATCGGTGGCGCACCCTAAAAAAAGCAGTGCCATCATCGACCAAAATAGCGCCCCGGATCGTAAAGCAATATGTGGTATGCCGGCTCTCATTGTATGGTATATCTTAGTTTAACATTAACGTTTCTGCCGGGCCGTTGTACCCGAAAGTTATCGAAAACGTCGTCATCGAAAATGTTGTTGATGCGCGCCGATACGTTCCACTTGCCCGAAGTTGTAGTATAGGTAGCTTCAAGGGAGTTGATATGTTGGTCAGGAACAAAATTGGCAATGTTCCGAAGCGCATTGGCCTCCCTAATGGAGGAGAATTCCGTTATGTAATCATAGTAATAGGAAAAACGCAAAAGATCCCTTTCGCCAAGGGGCCCTTCAATGGTATAATGTGCATCGAAACTCATGAAGAAAGAAGGGATGTTGGGCACCCGGGTACCGATAACATCTGCCTCGGAAGCTTCCAATGCGCTTTGTATGCGCACATCCTGATAGGTTGCCGCCAAATTGGCCTTCAGGTTTTTCAAAGGGCGAACGGCAAGATATCCATCCACTCCCTTAATCTCTACTTCCTCTTCGTTAAAATGCCTGGCCAAATCAAAACCGGAGGCCAAAAGTAGGATGCGATCTTGCTGATAGCGGTAAAAACCGTTTACCTCTAGTGCTACGGGAACCGTATTGAACAATTTGGCCTTGTAAAGGCCGCCGATATTGTAGTTATCGCTCTGTTCCGGTTCTAGCGCTACATTGCTACCGATCGTACTTTGGTTACCGAACAGTTCTATTTCCTCGGGTAGGCGATAGGCATACTCATAGGAACCCCGAAGAAAGAGATTGGTATCGATGTTGTATTTCACCGCCACATTCGCCCCATGGTAATTGTTGTTCAGTTGTTGGCGTTCAAAAGCACCGTCTATAACGTTTTCCAAACTGGTGGCATCTGCCTTGTAGTTGTAATTTTTATAGGTAAGCACTGTTTCGAGCAGGGTGTTGAACCACATACCGTCCCATTGTATTCCGCTGTAATTTTGTTGTAGTTGGGCGGGAAAGCGCAAGGGGTCGTCGTTCAGATCGACAAATACGTTACGACCTTCCCTTTGCTGATCGATAAACAGATTGCTCACCGTAATCTTGTGCGCATCGGTAATGTTATATTTTAAGGTGGTACGCTGTAAAAAAACGTCCCTATCGATGGTAATATCGGCGGGACCGCTCAACAGTTCGGCCCCGTTACCGTCCACACTCTCGAGTCGGTTGCCCGACCAGTCAAAAATTACACGGGTAGAATCGAGCGCACTTTGGATGTAGCGCCCAATGTTGGTCTTTGTCTTGAGCAAAAGCTTATCCGAAAGCGCAACGCTGTAGTCCAAA
This sequence comes from Maribacter sp. 2-571, assembly GCF_050589625.1. NCBI lineage: Bacteria > Pseudomonadati > Bacteroidota > Flavobacteriia > Flavobacteriales > Flavobacteriaceae > Maribacter > Maribacter sp. 2-571. The sequence continues at coordinate 193,611 of NZ_JBNGOP010000006.1, forward strand.
CGGGTGGTAATGCCCTCGTTTTCCTGTGTTACGGCAGCTATCGGTCGAACAGGGTTAAAAACGATACCGGTATTGATTTCCCTAAAGGAACGGTCGTTCACAAAACTGATCTTTAGTTCTTTGGCCCAGGGTTTGTTGCGTACGCCCAGCGCAAAATCAACATAGGTAGACCTAAAAAGACTATGCCGCCGTTCCGCTTCTATAATTTCAGTGGCACGCCGCTCTTCCTCATTAAAGTTTTGTGCATTTATCTTATAATTATTATCGGAATAATTCAAAAAGAAATTACTGGAAAAAAAGAAGTCTTTGGTGTTGGTATGGAACAAATTCACCGAGGGCCGGTGGGTATTGAAAGAGCCGAACTGATAGCTGACATCGACATAATCGCCCTGAATCTGTTTTGGAACGATGTTGATACCGCCTCCCAAGGCATCGGTGCCGACCTCCAAAGGGGTTACCCCGCGGTAAATATCGATGCGCTCTATTTGGTTTACGGGAAGGTTGTTAATGTCGAGCCCAGCGGCCAAATATTGGATCGGCAAGCCATCAAAATAACGTCTGATGGCGTTTCCCTGAGCTCCCTGTATGGAAATATTCACGTCACTGCCCAAACCTCCCGACTGCCTTACCCGCACGCCGTTGGCCCTATCCAAAAGGTTCACGGCATCGATATTGGCATTTTGGAAGAGTTTGGCATCTATCGCACTGACCGCCAAGGGTTGGGCCGATATGATGGACAGCTCCGATTTGCCCTGCACGATCACTTCGTCCAAGGACTCCGTTTGGGTGGTCATCACCACGGAGAGGACCAGCGCGGAATTGGAGCTTCCATCGATCGTCCGTACCAAGGTTTTGAAACCAATGGAACTAAAACGTATCCGATAGCTCCTATTCTCCAAGCCCGTGATACTAAAAAATCCGTTATCGTCCGAAATGGCATATTTTTCGGAATCGTCAACAAGCACGTTGGCAAACGGTACGGTATTTCCGTTTTCATCGCTTATGGTTCCGGAAAGCGTCAGTTGTGAAAAACCATTAAGGGCCGTTCCCAATGAAAATAAAAGGAAGGTAAATTTGATATGGGACACGTTTGTTATTATTTGGACCAAATCTAAATAACTATTTTTAATTAATCTAAATAATGATAATATTTTTCTATATTTGAATCCTGGATCGATCTTTTATAAAACATGGGGATTACCTTGGCACTTTTCGGAAGTTTTTTATGCTATGGTGCATCCAAGTATTTTCCGGATAGCTTACCCTTGGCAAAGCGCTTCATCAGGGCGCATAAAAAAGCATGTACGACCCTGGGGGCCGTGTTGCTGCTTTTGTCCCTGGTACGGTTCGGTATGGTCAACGGTTATGCCACCGGCCCGATCATGTTCGCCACGATACTGTTTTTGATTTTCAGTGCGCTCGTTATCGCGTTGTCGGTCCATAAAAATTTCATTTATCTGTTCATTGCAATCGCCTTGGGTGACGTTTTGAACACATTACTTTTCTGATCTTATGCCCGCCAACACAAAATACCTATCGAGTACCGGTCAACGATGGCTAAAAGTTTCCGCCGGTATTCTGGGGGGATACCTTGCTACGATTGCGATCCACAATGCCATTGGGGTCGTTTTGGAAAACAAGTCGGCCTTGATCCTTACCACCGCCTATAGTTCCTTTTTTCTATGGGTAGCACTAATGATTCTCGCCTTTCTCTCCAAAAACGGATGGAAAGCATGGGGCGGGATGTTTCTTATTATCGTGGTCTGTACGATCATTATCATACTTTTTAAAGCATAGACCATGAAACTGAGACCGCTGGGCAAGCGTGCCCATAACATTATGTTCCACACACATACGGTAGCGGGGATCGTTATCAGTTTTGCATTGTTCATTATATTTTATGCCGGTGCCTTCGCCCTGTTCAAAGATGAAATGTACCAATGGGAAAACCCCGGTGCGCGATTTACGGTCCCGAAAACGGTCGATTATGATCGGGTACACGAAGCCATTGCCAAAGCGTATCCAAATTTCAAGGAAGAAGGGCAGCTTACCTATGTCTTTCCCGATCGCCATGTGCCCTTTGTTCAGGTGTATGGAAGCCTTAAAGAGACCGATAGTACCACAGGGCGATTTCATGCACTTGTCAACTCCGAAAACTTGGAGGTAATAAAATCGGAAGCGCCCTTGACCACCGTTGGCGACACCCTATATCATTTACACTTCTTTGATCAAATTCCAGGACTGGGCATATGGCTCTCCGGTTTGGTTTCGTTGTTTTTCCTTTTCGCCATCATAACCGGGGTTCTGATCCATTGGAAAAACATTATCAACAAATTCTATGCCTTCACCACCAAGGGAAAATGGAAGCAGATATGGACCAATGCCCATACCGTTCTAGGGGTTATCGGTCTACCGTTCCAAGTGGTATATGCCATAACCGGTGCGCTTTTTGGGTTGTTGACGCTTCTTTTGGCGCCCAGTGCCCTTATCCTTTTTGATGGGGATAGTACGGCCATTTTTAAAAGTATCCGCCCGGAAAGGGGCATTACCGTCGATCCGGATGCAGCCCTTTCGGAGAATCGATCGCTAAATACGCTCCTTACAGACCTTGAAGCAAAATATACTGATTTTGAGGTGAAAAATGTTGTTATGCAAAACTACGGTAGGGAAGATGCCACGGCCACCTTCTATATTGATGATGGGGAAGGTATCGTTGGTGACGGGCTTTTTGTGTACCGCATGAAAACGGGAAAAATAGAAACACAGATAGCGCCCAATAAAAAGACCTATAGTCAAACGGTATACAACCTGTTGATCAAATTGCACTATGCCACTTTTGGCGGAATGTTGATGAAAATCGTATACTTCATCCTCGCCATGATCACATGTGTTATAATCGTAAGCGGTATTCTGATATGGCAAAAAGCCCGGGACACTGCGCAATATACGGAGCGGCAAAAACGCTTTCACCATAGGACCACAAAAATCTATCTCGCCATCTGTTTGGGCCTTTTTCCCGCTACGGCGCTTATCTTTTTGGCCAATAAATTGATTCCTATGGATGCCGTAGGGCGTGCATTTCAAGTAAACACCATTTTCTTTTTGGGGTGGTCCCTATTACTCTTGACAGGGCTGTTCTGGAACAATTTTAGAAAATTGAACCGTAACTACCTGGGCATAGGAGGGGCGTTCTCGCTTTTGATACCGGTAGTGAACGGTATCGTAACCGGTGATTGGGTTTGGATAGCGCTTTCCAAAGGGTTATGGGAAGTTGCTTCGACCGATCTGTTTTGGTTCTTTACCGGCATTACGGCAATTAGCTTGGTCCCAATAGTGTCACGGGAAAAAGTTTTGAAAAAAGAGCGGACCAAAGCATCAACTGAAGGCCTGAGCATGAAAACGAACGGATCTTTATAACAAGGAAAGGGCCTATACCGACCGTTTCAATGCGACCAAAACACTAGCCACCTACGTCCAAGAAGCGCGCATGGAAACCGGACCACCACTAAGTTGTTGTGCTTTTAGGGATAAATCTTAACACCATAAAGAACATTTTTCCAAAGCGGGCCGCAATTAATACCATTTCTACCTTGAAATTACCCATTAAAAATTGCCCTTTTCCGCTAATACTTCAAAATAAAAAACAACCGTAGCTACTGCTATGCTTGATTTTTCTTTTTCGTCCAAGCAAAAAATGGCGGCTTTTTATTTGGGTAATTTCAAAGCAAAAATGGTATAATATCCTTTACAACAATGAAAAGCTATTGGAACTTGCTAGTCCGAAAAACTAATTTCTTATCGAACTTGGCAACGTTCCAAATTCCTTTTTAAAGGCCGCCGTAAAATGCTGCGGATTTTTATAACCGATTTCGTTAGCTACTTCCTTGATGGTCATTTGGTGTTCGATCAACATTGTTTTGGCCGTTTCGAGCCGTAAACATTTCCAATAGTGGTATACCGATGTCCCGAACAGTTCTTTAAAACCCCTTTTGAGGGTAAACTCGTTCGTGCCCACTTCTTTGGCCAGGTTCACCAGCGTAGTCGTTTTTTTATAATCTTTTTCCAAAATCTCCTTTACCGCATATATTTTTTCGATGTCCTTCTTCTTCAAGTTTACCGGAGCGTTTTTTACATCGTAAGAATACATCTGTTCAAGTTGTGTCAGCAGCAGGGCGATTATCTTGGATTCAAGAAAAATTCGTTTGAACAAGCCTTTTCGTTGGCACTGTATAATGTCATTGATCAATTGTCCCATTTCCAAAGTGATGGGAAAATTATAGGTGGATGAAAGGATGGCCGATCTGCGGTCGGTTATGGCTTTTTTAAAATCGAGAAAGCGTTTGCTCCCACTGGGAATATATTTTTCGAAAAAGGCCGGGGATAAATTGATTTCAAAAATCCGAAGTGGCAACTTCGAGGACCATTTTGAGATTCCGGTGGTCCCTTTCGAATAGAATATATTGTGCTCCCCGGATACAAAATCCACCGTACCCGAAAGTTCGGACGCATCCGTTGAAGTGATGCCGTTCAACGCAAAGTGCATTTCCACTGTCTCAAATTCCGTTTCAAAATGGAACAATGTATTCTTGGCAAGTTCAAGATTACCGTAACCGATATGGACCCCTTCGAAATAAATTTCCTTGTAGACTCCTTTTCCGAAAAATAGAGAGGCCGAAAAAGTCCTTTCAAATAGTGGCTCGGAATCATCCTTAAACCAGTCCGGGTACTCCGCCTCCATCAAAATTTCGTTGAAATCCTTTTGATAAATAGTAGTTCGCATAATTCCGTTTCGCGTTGTTTTTATTCCGCTTCACGTAGGTGCGGTTCATGGGTCGGGTAGTACTTTTACGCTTATAAATTTAGTTATTTATAATTAATCCAAATAATAATTACCAATTTTATCTGCCGTTGTCAAAATGAACAACTTAGGGAAACTTAGCATCTCCGTTTTTTTTCTGGCAACATTTCTGTTGGTTCGGGTCTTCAATATACATGAGGTTTCCCACATAGCCTCGAACGATGATTCCAACCCATGTGAACAATGTTCCCTTATCGGCGAAGAAAACAAGATTACCCTACTCTTTTTGGGAACGGCGATTACAGATTTTTCTGTACAGCCCTCATTTTACATACATCGGAGTGCACGTGAAATCAAAAATTACCATACTCCACCACTACAAACACTCCAAACCGACTTCTTTTTCAACAAGCCGCCCCCAAACATTTTTTAAAATAATGGTGGGGTAGTATAGGAATGTTTTCAGGCAGCTTCAGTTTTAAACTAACATTTTCGCCCTTACTCCAGAAAAACATCGGCATCGGTCATTCAACGCTGTTTGACCTCTATTTAGAATTCGCGAGGTATTCTATAACTTTTCAAATACCCCCTGTTTGCTTTAAACGGGACCCTACCCTAACCCCTTTACCGGATTATGGTATGCAACAAACTAATAGCTACAATAAATAAAAAAACAATGCGATCAAAAAACATTTTTTATATCCTATTCTGGCTTCTACTGCCATCGATAGTAAGTCCGCTTTTGGCACAATCCCTTTCAGGAACGATAACCGATGAAACCGGTGCACCTATTTTCGGGGCCAATGTTCTTTTGCTGAACGCTACCAAGGGGGGCAATAGTGATATGGATGGCAACTATGCCATCGAAAATGTACGGGAAGGGCTATTTTATATCCAAGCCTCTTACCTGGGCTATCAAACGATTACGAAGCAGGTTAATATTGAAGGCGATACGGTATTCGATTTCGTATTGGAGCAGGCTACGGGGCAATTGCAGGAAGTGATCATTACGGCCAACCGAAGGTCGGAGAACATTCAAAAAACCGCCGCTTCCGTTTCTGCCGTAACCTCCAAAGAAATACAACAGCTACAGATCAACGAAATTGGGGAGATGAATAGCATCGCACCCAATTTTCGGCTGTATGACGATGGTGCGACAGGTGCTTTTACCTTAGCGGCGAGCAGGGGTATTTCTACCATTGATTCGAACCCCGTTATTGGGCTCTATATCGATGATGTACCTTATTTCAGCACGTTTGCCTTTCCCTTACAATTGGCCGATGTGGACCAAATTGAGGTTTTGCGTGGGCCACAAGGTACTTTGTACGGGCGAAACGCCTTGGCAGGGGTCATAAAAATCACTTCCAAGCGACCAACGAACGACATAAACGGTTACGCCACCTTGGGCTATGGTAATTTGGATGCGGTCGATCTAGATCTTGCTTTTAATATGCCGGTGGTAAAGGACAAACTATTTTTCAGGGCAAATACCAATATATCCGAAAGGGAGGGTTTTGTTGCCAATTCCTTTAACGACAAAGATCTACAGGACCGTAAGTCCGTCGACGCCAATTTTAGACTAAAGTATTATGCGAACGATAGACTTTCCATGGGCCTATCATACAGTTTACAGCGCAGGGAATCAAATGCATATGCCTTTGTATTGCCGACCCCGGACAATACCCTGCAGGATATATTGGGGAACAGCCTCTATCAGGTCAATTTTAATGAAGATGTTCTTAGGCAGGCCTTGACCCAAAACACCGCTTTGACCTTAAAATATAATTTTGACAATTTTGCCCTGACTTCCGTCACCGCATACCAAAACACCGAACAAAACCGTACCGACGAGTTCGATTATAGTCCGCTGGATATCCAGTCCGTAGAAGGTGATCTTGACCTGGAAAATTTAACCCAAGAACTGCGCCTGGGTTCTATAGGTGATAGAAAATTGGACTGGACGGCCGGAGTCTTTTTATTTAGAAACGAAAACGTTCAGAACGATGATCTGAACTTTGGTGCCGACCTTTCCTTGGTTTTTCCGGATTTTGCCGGTATCGTACCCTATAACCGCTTTGACCGTTCCATATCCATACGGAAAGGAATCGCGGTCTTCGGGCAGGCAACGTATGACCTCACGGAAAAGTTGGCCCTGACCGCAGGACTGCGGTATGACCATGAAACGGTGGACGCCGATGTGAGCCGTTCCTTTTCAATACCTGTCTTTCCTACCGACCAATTTTCGGAAACCGCGGACTTTAACGCGTTTTCCCCTAAAATCGCCGTAAGCTATCAGGCCACCGAAAACGTATTCTTGTTCGCCAATGCGGCAAAAGGCTTTCGCCCCGGCGGTATCAACACTTTTGTTCTTGATCGTACACAGGCGGCATTTGACCCGGAAACGACACTGAATTATGAGGCAGGGGTCAAAACCAACTTGTTCGATAACCGTTTAAAGCTCAACCTTACCGGATTCTTTATCAATTACGATAACCAACAGGTATTCACCATCCTGAATTTAGAGACTTTTGATTTTGGGACCGACAATATTGGGGAATCCCGTAGCTACGGTATCGAATTGGAAAGCCAATGGGCCGCCACTAAAAGTTTAAGCTTTGGCCTGAACCTAGGTTATTTGAACACTGAAGTTCTAGATTACCGCCCTTTGGACTTTAATACGGGGCAACCGATCGACCTATCGGGAAAAGAACTACCGGTATCGCCTAACTTTAACGGGAACTTCACGGCGAGCTACATCGCTCCGATCTCTAAAAAAATAAACCTGGAAACCAGTCTGGATTATGTATACCAGTCGGACAGTTTTTTTGATGTGCCGAACGACTTGCTCCAGGAAGCTTACGAACTTTTAAACGGACGCCTAGGGCTGACTTCCAAAAACCTCGACTTTTTTGTTTGGGGCAAAAACCTCACCGATGAGGCCTATTTCAGTTATGGCTATGGTGTAGGCGGTTTCAATGCGGCCTCTTTTGGACTACCACAAACCTATGGAGCAGCGATTACTGTAAAATTCTAAGAATGAACATTGCTATCTATATCATAAGATACGTATTGGCCCTAATATTCGTTTGGGCAGGCATAGAAAAGTTGTTTCTGCCCTATGATCCTTCCGTTTTTAGGGCCGATGCTCCCCAAGCGGCAGAAGCCTTTTTTATATTTTATGAATTGCTCGAAGCATCGGGCTACTTATATTTTGTAGGGTTTTTTCAATTGCTTTGCGGACTACTACTTGTTTTTAAACGCACCTATCTTTTGGGGAGTATTATGTTGGTTCCCTTACTACTGTGTTTATTGATGACACATGTTTTCTTTTCAAAATATAACCTCTTCATTGCATTTGATGCATTGTTTTTCTTAATGGTGCTGTTTTTGCTTTTGCAACACCGCAACCTTCTCAAAAGTATCATACTCACACCAGAAAAAGGCTGGTTTTAATACACCATACATCCATGAAACTCGAAATTTCCAATCTTTCTAAAACGTATGCCAACGGGGTACGGGCCTCCAAGGATATCAATTTGACCATTCACAAAGGAATGTTCGGACTACTGGGTCAAAACGGTGCCGGCAAGTCCACGTTGATGCGTACCATCGCCACATTGCAAGATGCCGATAGCGGAAGTATCCATTTTAATGACATTGATGTTCTAAAGCAGCCTCAGGAACTACGAAAAGTACTGGGCTATCTGCCGCAAGAGTTTGGGGTATATCCCAACGTTACGGCGGAAGAACTACTCCTGCACATTGCCGATATGCGGGGCATTACAAAAAGAGCCGAGCGGAGGGAACGTGTGGCGGCCCTATTACAAAAAGTGAACTTGTACGACGTACGTAAAAAACGCCTGGACAGTTATTCGGGAGGGATGAAACAACGCTTTGGAATTGCACAGGCCTTGCTTGCCAGCCCGCAACTGATCATTGTAGATGAGCCGACGGCCGGCCTTGACCCTATGGAACGCAATCGCTTTTACAACCTACTTTCCGAACTTGGTGAGGACGCCGTGGTACTACTTTCCACGCATATTGTGGAGGACGTAAGCACACTCTGTAACGATATGGCCATTATAGGAGAAGGGGAAGTATTGCTCACCGGAAAACCACATGAGATCCAACGGTCGCTTGCCGGTAACGTATGGGAAAAACAAATTGAAAAAGCGGCTTTTGAAAAACACAGGCAGTCGTATGCCGTTATTTCAAATCGGTTTCATTTGGGCAAAATGTTGATTACCGTGGTAGCGGATACGGCACCGGACGCGGAATTTTACGCAAAACAACCTACGCTTGAAGATGCCTATTTTAACCTGTTGTTCCATCAAAAAAATGCTATGGTATGATTTGGAAAATTGTAGGTTTTGAGCTAAAAAAACGTGTTTTCCAATGGACGACCTTATTGTATTTTCTAATTCTGGTCTTTCAAGGAATATGGTATACCAAGGGAAATTTTGAATACTACACCAATGATGGTCTATTGATGAACGCGACCACGGTATTTTTTAAAAACCTGGCCGGTGGCGGTATTTTAATGATCATAATTATCGCCATCATTACGGGTACGGCGCTATACAAGGACAAACAGTACCATACCGCACACTGGATATATACATTGCCCGTGAACGAAAAGCAGTTCTTCCTCGGTCGCTTCCTCTCGGCGTATTTTTATAACATCATAATTGCTTTGGGATACCTGGCCGGGATGCTTCTGGTACCCTACTCCGGTATCGGTGATCCACATTGTTTTGCGCCAACACCCTTTTGGCAATTATTGGACGGATTCTTTTTCTTGACGATGCCGAACCTACTGCTGCTGACCACCTTAATTTTTACGGTAGTGGCCCTTACCCAAAAAATGGCTTTGGGTTATCTTGTTACACTGGTTACGGTCATCGCTTTTTTGCTCATGCAAACGGCAGCGGAAACCAGTGGAATTACCAACGCGCTGGCTATCGGTGACCCCTTTGGTTACGTAGGTGTAGATGCTATGGCCAATTCCATTTCGGTAGACGACAAAAACTTTGGCTTTTTAAAACTACGAGGGAGTTTGCTGTACAACAGGATTCTTTGGTTTTCCATTACGCTTATTACTTTTTTAATTGGATATCTTTCTTTTAGTTTCAAGCGTTTTGTTAAAACGAGTACAAAATCGAAAAAACAAAATAACCCTGCTTCACCAAATTTAACGGTTACCCAAAAATTAGGGAGTACAACACCATCATTGGCTTTTGGTGGTATCGTATTCTTAAAAAAGCTCTGGTCTTTGGCCCGTTTGGAATTTAAGAATATCGTTAGGCCGGTATCCTTTAGGGTGGTGCTGGGCGTGGTATTACTAATGATAACCCTTCAGAATTTGATATGGAACTTTAGTTATTACATCGGCGCAACACAACCGCTCACTTCAACGATGACCCTGTTCAGGCTTACTTTCGGGGTGTTTATCATGATTTTGTTAATGGTATGGGCAGGAGAGCTTTTTTTTAAGGACCGTACCGTAAATATCCATCAGATAACGGACACACTGCCGGTACCGGTATGGGTCACTTTATTGTCCCGCTATATTGCAATGATAGGGGTCGCTTTTGTAATGGCGTTCAGTTTTGTTGTTATCGGTATTGTCATACAGGTCTTAAAAGGAGGGGCCAACAATCTTGATCTTTGGCTTTATGCCTATGACCTTTTAGGGTATAATTGGGGCTGGTTGACCTACGTATGCCAGATATCCCTGGTCTTTTTTATTGCAGGGCTTACGGGCAATCGGTTTTTAACGCATATTCTCGGCGTAGGCATTTTATTCGGTACCATTCTGGCTTTTGAACTGGGCCTCGCCGAACAGACCCGGTTCGCTTTTGGGGCCGTCCCCGGTTTAGAGGATTATTCCGAAATGAGCGGGTATGGCATTTGGATCACTGCTGCAAAATGGTACTTTTTAATGTGGGCATTATTATCCGCCGCATTTGTTTTCCTTGGAATTCTGTTTTGGGATAGAGGTGTGCCCAAAAAATGGTACAAAAAGTTATCCCTGCGCAATGAGCAGTTATCCTGGCCGGGGAAAATTATTGCGCTGCTGTTGCTGGGAGGGTTCTTCGTGATGCAGTCTTTTGTGGCCGACAATACTATTGGTAAAAACAACTTTACCCCGGGCGAAATTGAAGAAACGGAACGTGCGGACTATGAAAAACGGTACGGATACCTGAAAAACGGACCTCAACCAAAGATTTTTAATCTGGATGCCACGTTCGATTTGTTTCCCATGGAACGAAAAGCCCGTTATTCGGCCCGAATTTCGATGGTAAACACCAGTACTTCGGTCATTGATACTTTGTTTTTAAATCAATTGGAAAGTGTACACCTTCAGAATATCCTGTTGAACAATAAAAAGGTGAAAGTCGTTTTTGAGGATAATACGCATCGTTTGTGGGGATATCGTATTCAACCCCCTTTGTCGCCGAACGATACGTTGGTGGTTTCCCTTTCGGCGGAAAAAAGGTATCAAGGATTCACACAATCGGGCGATGAACCACAAACAGATCTGACCTATAACGGATCTTTCGGAAGAATTTATGATTTTATACCGAGTATCGGTTACGACGAAAATAAACAACTACAAAAAAACCGGAAACGAGTTGAGCAACAACTGCCTAAAATCGACTCCCGAATGGCATCTACAACGGATGCCCGGGCGTTACGAGAAAACTACTTTGACGATAACGCATTGGCGGTATCGGGAACGATAACGATAAGTACGGCCAAAGGACAAATACCGTTGGCCCCCGGAACATTGAAAAAAGAATGGACCGAGAACAATCGCGTATTTAGAAGTTATCGTATTGCGCCTTCTTATTTGTTCGACTGGCATATCGCTTCGGCCGATTACTTGGAAACAACGTTCGATACGGATAACACAACGGTGGGCATACTCTCAAGTCCCAAACATCAATTCAATATCAAATTGTACAAAAAAGCGGCAACGGATGCGTTGAAGTTTGTAAATAACAATCTTGGCAACTATCCGTATAACGACTTGCGTATCGCAGAGATCAATTATTACAACGACCGTTTCTATTCCTATCCGAATACGATAGCTATTTCTGAAAAGGAAGGTTGGTATGCAGATACAGCAGCTTTAGAAGACAAAGCGTTCGTGTATCACTTGGCAATATCCCAAATTATTGGGCATTGGATAACCGAAAACATCAAAATTTCAAATGTACAAGGTGCACAAATGCTTACCATAGCTTTACCGGAAGCCCTTGGATTGTTTGTTGTGGAAGAACAATTGGGCAAAGAAGCGGTGGACAAACTTCTAAAGAAGAAACAAGAATACTATGCCAAAGAAAAAAATAAGGAATCGAACATAGAGCCACCGCTCATCTATGCCGATGGACAGGAGTATCTTGAGGGTGGTAAAGGGGTCGTAGCGATGAACTACCTGATTAACATTATCGGAAAGGAACAATTTATCGCAACTTTAAAAACTTGGATTGTTGAGGATAGCCTAAACTCAAAAGTTTTCAAGGATTTTTATGATATATTATTGCCCGAAGTACCTAAGGAAAGTGTGAAAAGAGTTAAAATAGATTTTGAGGACTTATAGGAAATTCCATAGAACAACCTTTTTTTAAACTGTTTTAATCCGTCTGGAAAACCTGAATTACGAAATGTCGGGTGTATCGAAAGGAGTTTATTTACCACCAGTTATAACACCAATATATTTCTGTTGGCAGTATATTTCTCTTGTTTACTATTTAGTTTAGGGCTGAATAGCTGAAAAAAGGGTCAGATTAAAATTAATAATAAAAAATTGTAAAATGTGTTACCTATGTGTTACCCAGCAATAAAAAACCCTGACGTTCCGGTCAGGGTTTTCCTTGTTGTACAGGCGGAGAGACTCGAACTCTCACACCTTGCGGCACTAGATCCTAAGTCTAGCGTGTCTACCAATTCCACCACGCCTGCAGGTTCCGTCCAAAACGGACCGCAAATATAAGTCAAAATTGAATCCCCGACAAAACAGGATACCAAAATTTTTAATTTGCCAGTGGCAGGTTATGGAAACCCTTTCAAAAGATGCACGGCGGGGGAACCGTGACACCATTTCGAGGGAAAAAAGTTAAAAAGTAGGTCAACCCCATAAAGGCCGTATTATCAAAAACGGCACAACTATTTTTCGACTTAGCAGTTATCACAAATGATGCTGCATTCGCTAACCGATTACACACATGAATGTGCGCTGCTCCGCTACTCCGGAGCTATCGTAATCGCAATGCCATACTGTTTCCCCGAAACATCGTTCCAAGGGTTAAGCTGCCAAACATAATTTTTCATCTCTCCATTTGCCCCGGTAATGGGATCGGTGATTACTATGTCCTTAACGCCATGTAAGGTGTGATCTAATTTGATTTTCCAATCTTTGGATAGGCCGGGAAATATTCGAAACCAATTAACTCCCCTAAGCGCTTCCGCTTCTACACCGATCAAACGGCATAAACTATCGGAAGCATCAATAAGTACGTAACTGCTGTTCAACACCGCAATAGCAGATCGCGTATGGTGTAACGGTCCTTCCTTTGTTTCAATACTGGTCGTATTTGTCAATTGTTTGGTATTTATGGTTAATCTTGTTTGGTATGCTTACTGCTGTATGTTTAAATCCGGTTCAAAACATTGTAGCACCTCTGCCAAACCTCTGGTAAACAAGGTATGTGATATTGCTTTTTTAAATCCGGGCAACATCACTTGAAATCGTTGACGTGCCATGCTCGTATTCAACTAAAAGTCAGAATTATGATTATTTAATGTTATTTCAATTTTGATAACCAAAGCATTGCTAAGGACTTCACAGCAATATCGGTAAGTTCCAAAAAAGAAGATTCGGGGAAGAATTTCAATTTTTGCTTTAACCATCGCAAGCCCTTCATCGGTTGTACAAACCTCTTTTATCTTGCGACCGTACTTGTTTGGACACCATTAGTATAAAAAAGTCACATTAAACCGATATTCACCGTTCGTTTATTGCTGGTTTATCTATATTTATTCTGGAAAACCAGTAGGCTGGACCACGGTTTTGGTGGCAGGTGAACGTCGTTGCCAAGGGACAACGGAAACCGGTATTCCATTTTAAGATATATTGAACATAACAATAACACCATTAGCGATTATGCAGGACGTAAAAACGTACATTTCGGAACATCGGGAAAGGATGATACAGGAGTTGATCGAGATATTGAAAATACCATCGGTAAGTGCCGATCCCGCATTTTCGCAAGACGTCTTCCATATGGCCGATGCCATTAAAAAAAGCTTGGAAACGGCAGGATGCGACCTGGTGGAAATTTGTGAAACAGCAGGGTTTCCTATTATTTATGCAGAAAAAACAATCGACCCTACCCTACCTACCATACTGGTATACGGGCATTATGATGTGCAACCGCCCGACCCTATCGACCTATGGAGCTCCCCTCCTTTTGAACCGGTAATCAAAACCACCGAGCTACACCCCGACGGCGCTATTTTTGCGCGCGGCGCCTGTGACGACAAAGGCCAAATGTACATGCACGTGAAGGCGGTAGCCTATATGATCTCGACGGGACAATTGCCCTGTAACGTCAAGTTTATGATCGAAGGGGAAGAAGAGGTCGGCAGTAAAAACCTAGCGGGGTTCGTGAAGAACAACCAGGAAAAATTGGCCAACGATATCATATTGATCTCGGACACCGGAATGATCGCGAACGATATTCCTTCGGTAACTACCGGACTTAGGGGATTAAGCTATGTGGAGGTCGAAGTGACCGGACCCAATCGCGATCTGCATTCCGGACTGTATGGAGGTGCCGTAGCGAACCCGATCAATATTCTCAGTAAAATGATCGCTTCGCTGCACGATGAAAACAACCGTATTACCATTCCCGGATTTTACGATCGGGTGGCCGAACTTTCCCAAACGGAACGGGAGGCGATGGCAGCAGCACCTTTTGACCTGGAAGCTTACAAAAAAGCCCTCGACATCGACGCGGTATATGGAGAGGCGGGCTATACCACTAATGAACGCAATGCCATTCGACCGACCTTGGATGTAAACGGCATTTGGGGCGGGTATACCGGTGAAGGGGCAAAAACGGTAATTGCCAGTAAGGCCTATGCCAAAATTTCGATGCGTTTGGTGCCCGATCAAGACTGGGAAACCATTACGGAATTGTTTAAGACCCACTTTGAAAAGATAGCGCCCAAGGGAGTGAAGGTAACCGTAACCCGGCACCATGGTGGTCAAGGATATGTTACGCCTATCGACACCATAGGATATCAAGCCGCAGAAAAAGCTTATGAGACCACTTTTGGTAAAAAACCCGTTCCGCAACGTGGCGGTGGTAGCATACCCATCGTCTCCCTTTTTGAACAGGAGTTAAAAAGCAAGACCATTTTAATGGGCTTTGGGCTCGACAGTGATGCCATACATTCCCCCAATGAACATTTTGGCATTTGGAACTACCTAAAAGGTATTGAAACGATTCCCTATTTCTATCAGTATTTTACCGAAATGAGTTCGTAGGGTGGTGAGTAGTGAGTAGTGAGTAGTGAGTCAATAGTGTCCGGTTAATGTAATAGTAATCTTTGTAAAGACCTTAAAAATATACAAGTTACGGCCGTTCTTTGATT
>NZ_JBNGOP010000007.1:0-177169 GCF_050589625.1 Maribacter sp. 2-571
ACAAACTCGACGTCATGTTCACGGCCTTTATCTATATCGCCCTGATTTTCGATGCAATTAGTGTTAACACGCCCTAGCTACCCTTTCCAGAAATGCCGTACTGCGGCTTACTCGATAATCGAGATTTAAAATGCTCCGACCTTTGCGTGTAAATCAATGGTAATTTTCGTTCTAATGCCTCGTGGGCTTGACCCGAGGTTATTTACTTTCTAGGTTTTTTCGCGGCTTCAACCAATTTATCGTCGTTCCATTTGCCTTTGGCTACGATATCCCCATCGCTACCAAAAAACTGTCCGGTTCCACTTCGCTTGTCTTCTTTCCATTCCCCGGCATATTTTTCTCCGTTCGGCCAGTAGTAGGTACCCTGTCCATTGCGTTGGTCATTTTCATAGTTTCCCACGTAATATTGGCCATCTGCCCAGTAGAAGGTTCCTTCACCATGTCGCTGGTTATCGCTCCATTGCCCTTCGTATCTGCTGCCGGTATCTAAAAGTGCAATACCGTGACCGTTGGCCTTGCCGTTTTTCACCTGACCTACATAATGGATCCAAGCCCCTTTCTTACTTTTAAACTGCAAATACTCCCCAAAGGACTTTTGGCGTAGCTGACGTTGCAAACGCCCTAGTTTTACTTCGGTCTTTTCCAGTATGAACTGGATGCTGTCCAATTTACGGGTATCTTTCATATGATTTTCCTCCGTTATCGGAAGACTGTCCATTTCACTTTCCATGGCGCTGGACACGAAATGGCTTTTGCTTTCCGTATTCCGAAGCTTTTCGGCCAAGGCAATACGCAATGAAACGGCCATCTTGTTTTCGGTACCCTGTAAGGTTTTTTCGTAGGATGCAACGGCATCATCATAGGCTCCGGCGACCAATAGCGAATCGATATCCACCAATTCTTGGTATTGGTTCAATTGTTCCGTCACCTCGGTATGTTGTGTATTGGTGGTGGCAAGCTGTTTGTTCAAATCTATCGTCTGGTGACGGTACCAAAGCGCGATACCGGTCATAAGGGCCAACAAAAGATAAGGGATAAATTTCTTCGACTTCATCAGAATTGCATGTTTAACATGGGTATCTACGAATCAATCATCGAAATGGATTTCGGGAAGCTTATTTTTAACCTTTCTAAAGTCCGGCGAAAAGTACATGTGAAAGCGCATGGTCCAACTCTGCTTGTATATGCCACCGTTTTCCAGCTGTTGTCCTTGGGAATACATCATTCCAGCGGCGAACGATAAACGCGGGGTGGCAATGTACCCTAATGTGGTGGTCAAACGGAGGTCTTCCATAGGACTGGCCACTACCGCTTTTCCGCTTTGCATAATCAGCTCTGCTTCCGGGGACACATAAAAGGTTTTTGGCTTTAACTTATGGTTGTTCAGCGGCACCTTCATACGAAACATATAGCGCCATCGATTTCTGAAAATATAATCGGAATTTTCCACAAACGATTGTGTCCACCGGTGTTCGATACGCAATCTATGGTAGATCATACAACTTCCCAATGGCAGTGCGAACTGATACTGGTGCCATATCCGCCATTCCGGTACCACGTTCCGATCTGGAGATTCCGGGTCGGTGTTGAAATTGATGCGCACTACCCCACCCAAACTCGCATTGAATTTTTTGGAATAGATGTATCCAATGGCATGCCGGTTGTAAATTTGGGCAATCTGTCCCATGTAGGGCGTACTGCCCGTTTCTTGAAATCTAAAGTGGGTTTGGGCGTCCCAAAAAAGTCTTTTGGAGATCCGAATGTTCCCATAGGTGTTGAACCATACCCTGGTCGAAGGGTCTTTATATTTCGATTCCAGAGGCAATTCTTGCTTTTCTGTTTCCTGGGCTACCGATATAAAAAAGGTGCCAAGTACGATCAGGAAAAATAGCCGTGCAGTCTTTGAGGGATGTTTTGGTCTCATAGGCTATTTCTCGATTACCGGGTTTTCGATATTGAACAGTCGCAGTACTTCCAAGGCATCATCCGCTCTCCTTAGTTTACGTTCCAACTTTTTGGTATCCTCGTCCCGCAGGGCGAACATCCGTTGATAGGTGCGCTCCATCAAAAGCAAGAGCTTCGGCAGCCTTTCGCAGTCCAAACCGTTTTGTACGCGGTCTAGAAAGTGGGGGGTCAATACGTTGTTATAGGCACTGGTAATACGCTTTTTAACGTTTTCTTCCATGACCACGGCCACAAAAGGATTCCATACCCCGTCAGAGTAATGTTTTTTGATGCTATCCGATCGTTGTTCTAGCAAACCTACTTCTCTGCTCAATCGGTAGAGTTTTTTAAAGCACACGGCCAAGCTTCTGGCGGTCGCTTGTTTATTTTCAGAATCGGTCAGCGCCACATAATCGGAAAGCTGTTTGTCCCCGAATTCCTGTATTGCCGCAAGCGCCTTTCGGTGCTCTTTTGGTGGTCGATTGCCCAGCGAATCGATATACCGTTGTATTTTCTCGTTCCAATCGACCAGTTCCGCCTCTACATCCTGGAGCGCGTCCCGATTATCGTCCCGGCCCAGTTTTTTTCGGATTCGGTCGTCGATGGTGCGCAAACTCTCCAAGGCATAGCGCGACATCGGATCCAATTCGGACAAGGTGGCTACAGTACCCGTATAACCCGTTTTGGCGCCCAGTGCAAAAGTAGTTTTGGTAGCGCTACTATCCCGATAGGCACTAATGTTTATGGGGACGGAAGGTGGATCGGAGGGAAACAAGGCCGCGAGCAGTCGTTTTCTTTCCATAAAGCCTACAACGCCCTGTTCTTGATAGTGACGCAATTGGTCCAGCGCGGGAAGCCAATGCTCGGAAATTGCCCTTACTACCGCAAAATCATAGTCAACGGCGTCATCGGAACGTTTTAAAAGGATTACACGGGAATCGTTGAGCAATCGATCACTTATTGTCTTTGCCGCTATGGAGCGCTCTTTAATGGCTGCCAACATTTTCTCTTCAACCTCCGTTAACCCGTAATACGGCAATTTCGCATACCATTTCGGATAAAAATCAGTCGTTCCCAAGGTACGCAGTATCGTGTCCACACGACGGTAGAATCCACCGTTTTGAAGTAATAGTCCCGGTAGCCCGCTTTTTGCCAAAACGGTAGAGTCCGCAGTTGGTGCCATCACTTCAAGTACGTTAAGGTATCCTTTGTCCAGTGGAAGCACTTTTAGCGTTACGTTTTTATTTCCATCAAAACGCAGCACTCTTTCCATTCCATTGGCGTCCTTAAAACGGACACTTTCCAGTATTCCTTCTTTAAAAAACCAATTTTCTTCATTTTCGTCATCACCGCTTCCATAAATGGTCCATTCGTCATGCGCCATCCCATTTCTAAGAAAGCGTCCTACCAACGCCAGTTGTTCGTTCTCGACCCGGAAACTTCCGGTAGAAATGCCATTTTCAAAGTCGATTTTACTTTTAAAAGCGGTTTGGGCCACTTTTGAATTTTCAATACGGTTGACCGTAATCGTCCAAGGGCCATTGGGTTTTCCCGAAACCATTTTCCCTACGATTTCTTCTTCCAATCCGTTGATGTTGACACGATATTGATAATTGACGACCTCGGATTCGCTTCCGGAACGGAACGAACCGAACCGAAATTGCCAGGTGTCGGATGCATACCCATTTTTAAAGGCACCAAAAAAACCAAAAGAGGAGTCTTCCTTTTCCAATAACGCTTCTAGGTCCGATTTTTGAACCTGAAACGCACCATCGAATATCGTATCCCCATCTTTCAACAAGTATTCGTAGGTGGCATCCCCTTGATACTTCCCTATTTTGTAAGGTCCCTTATAGGTTTGCTGTTGCGCATGAAGTGCGTTCGGTACACCGATCAGTGCAATGAAGAGGATGGCGAAAGTCCGTAAAAAAAGGCGAAAGAAAATCATTCGGCAAAAAAAGCGATTTATATCTATAGTTACGAGCTATTGTACGAAAAATTAAAGTGTTTTGGATGTCGCAAACAGCTACTTTTTTTAAAATAACCTAAATACCTTATGGTATTATATCAAAGAAGCAAGGTTTTTTTGCGAAAGCGATGCAATAACCTTCAATTTTGATGTGTTGGCGCAATCGAAACTAAACCACGATACATTTCACAGGAATATGTTTATTGGAAAAGAACTTCATCCTTTTTCAACAATTGGTAATGAAGTAGCCGTAAACAGTTGACGGTATTGTTTTATCCACAAAAATTGCAGACTGTTTTGTACGATTGCCAAGTTGTTGAAGGTTTGTAGCTCTAGGTATTCGATAGGAAGTCCTGCACTGAAATGCACCGTTTTAACCAACGCTTGTGACCAATGCAAAAGTACGTTTTTGGGTCAGCGAACGGCCACTGCGGGAGCGGTATAGGTTACCCTGTAAATGGCATCTCCATGATCATCGGAAATCAAGAGGGACCCATCTTCCAGGAATAAAAGGTCTACTGGTCTTCCAAAGGCTTCTTGCTCGCTTTCGTCCAGCCATCCGTCCAAAAAGGTTTCATACGCCACCGCCTTGTTATCGACAAGTTGGACCAAGCTAATTTTGTATCCTACCTTTTTGGAACGGTTCCATGAGCCATGTTCCGCAATAAAAGCATAATCCTTATACTTTTCGGGAAACATACCGCCCGTATAAAATTTGACCGCTAAGGGCGCTACATGTGCCCCCAAGGCCTGAAAAGGCCCCTTAAAATCAGAACATGGCCGTTGATCGCCAAATTCGGGATCTTTTACAGTGCCGCCATGGCAAAACGGATACCCAAAGTGTTGTCCCGCTTCGGTCACTCTATTAAGCTCACAAGGTGGGGTATCATCGCCCAACATGTCGCGTCCGTTATCCGTAAAATAAAATTCCTTTGTTTTCGGGTGCCAGGTGAATCCGACAGAATTGCGGACCCCATTGGCATAAATTTCCCGGTTTTTACCATTGCTATCCATTCTGGTAATGGTCGCGAATCGTTCATCCTTGGCCGTGGAATCACAAATGTTGCAGGGCGCTCCTACCGGAACATAAAGCTTATCGTCAGGGCCAAAGGCAATATATTTCCATCCATGATGAAATGCATCGGGATAATCATCGTAAAGTACCTCTGGTGCAGGTGGAAATTGTCCCAAACGGGACTCGATGGAATCGTAACGCAATAAGCGGTTGACTTCGGCAACGTATAGGGCGCCGTTTTTATAGGCAATGCCATTGGGCGCATAGAGTCCCGTATCGACCACAACCACCTTATCCGCCCTAAAGTCCTTGTCCCGGTCTTGTATGGCGTATACCTTATTTTCATTTCGGGTACCCACAAACAAGGTTCCGTTGTCGCCCATGGCCATAGACCGTGCCCCCTCGATACTGTCGGCATAGACTTCTATTTTAAAACCTTCCGGTAATTTTAGCCGTTCAATAGGTAATAGGGAAGGCACTTCATCGTATGCTACCAAAGGAGTATCGTCGGGCTTGCTTTCAACACCGTCCGTTGACCGTTCTTTACAAGAATAAAAGAATATGGACAAAGAAAGTGCAAAAAAACAACGAAGGTAGATTTGGTTTCTACTGTTTTTTATAGTTGATATAGAACCTGACATTGGAGGTGTTTTTTAGTTTTTTAGCCTATCCGCAAGATAACTATTCTTAAAAGAAAAGTAGCGCCCGATTTCCCGGAAAAAAATAGTAAAAAAGCGGAATCCCCTTATTTGAAATTTTTGATACGCCTTCAGTCCCGAACATGCGTCTTGCTCCATAAAGGGCCTATGGCCAGGCACGCAATGAAGCTATTAAAAAACAGGTTACTGGTATTCCCGGAAGCGATGGAACCGGCACTGTCCAAAACGAACCAGGCCAAAATACCGACAACAACACTTTTCCGAACAGGTTCCGGGGCCTTGTCATAGACCCAAACGGATAAATACCATATCATAATCCCCCATCCGAATAAAAAGCCACCGGTGAGTGCGGAAAGAAAGCGGGTAGTCGGGTCCAAAAAATCTTGTTTTCCGTCTACGGGCCAGCTCAAAAGATCCATGGTCCAACTTGCTGCCATAGAAAACTCGGGCATTGTTCCCAGGAAGAATATAGGACCAAAACTACCGACTATTATTGCGGTAACCTTTAGCCAAAGTTTGTGGAATTTTTTGGTAGTCAGTTTGTTTCCAAAAGCTTTCAATACTTGTGTCATAATACTTGTATTATAAATGATGTCACAAGATTACTCAAAAGCCGTCTTGAATTTTAGACGCTACCGTCCAAACGAGGTGTCATGCTACCTTGTTTAAAACCTTCCACCATTTTTTTAATCGAATCGAAATAGGCATACAACCATTCTGGGTTTAAGTTTTCGGGCGTTATTTGTAGATAGAAGTTCTCTATGCTAAGACGAAGCACCATTTCGGCCAAACGGGAGTTTTCCGTTAAACCGATGACCAACGCCCAAATCGGAAGCATGGAGGGCAATGCGATCTCATAGGATTTAGAAAAGCAGGATTCAAAGGAGGTATTGGACCTGTATATGCGTAATTGCCTGTTGAACAATAAATCTGTTCGATGTTCCGTAAGAATGGAAATGAATTCCTCTAGGTTCCGACATTTCGATTCTTTCTCCGCTAATAGGGCAACTTGTTTGAGATGAAAGTCCAACAATACATCCGTAAAAATGGTGACATCGGCAAAAAAGTGGTAAAAGGAAGACTTGTTTTTACCCGTTGTTCGGGACAAACGTTCTATGATCAAGCCATTAGGGCCTTCCAAAGAAAAGGACCGATAGCCGGCCGTCACCCAGTTTTTCTCGATAAGTTTCATCTTGGATTCGTATTTTATTCTTGTTTTACACCGAACACCATACAATGCTGCCAAGGCAATCCATCATGGTTTTTCAAGAGTTCAAAACCTGCGGCCTCCATTTCCCTTGTAGCCTGTTCCTCGGTCATTTTATGAAGTTTTTTGATCGGTACGGAATCGTCTTCTCCTCGGTATTCGATCAGATAAAGTTTTCCTTCGGGTCGCAATGCCCGCTTTATGGAAGCGACCATCTCAAACGGAAATGCAAATTCATGGTAAACATCGACCATTAGTACCTTATCTACCGAATTTTCCGAAAGCTGTACCGCCTTTTCGGCCCCTTTTAGCACAGAAACGTTTTTATTAGCGCCAGCCGTTTTCTTTTCGCGTAGGGCTACCAACATTTCGTCTTGGATATCCACCGCAAAAACGGTTCCCTTTGTGGCCAAGGCAGCGATCTTGAACACGTGATAACCGGAACCCGCACCGATATCGGCAATACGATCTTCCGGCTGTATTTCCATATACTCCAATAATTGTTCGGTATGTTCTTCGCGCTCCCGTTCCGGTCGTTCCAGCCAACCGATGCCCTGAAATCCCATTACATGGGCGATTTCTCTACCCATATACCATTTACCTATGCCGTTACTGTCGCCTTTTTCGTAGTGGTATCGTTCCGGGGCCGACGACTCTTGTCCGGAACTGGTAACTGCAAGGAGTAAAAGGAGAATCAGGCATCCCTTTTGCTTCAACTTTCTACTTCGGATAGTACCCACCTGTTAATTTTTACTTGAAGATACCAAATCTCACTTTAGGTACTACCATTTTAACTTTGAAATGGCATGCGCCCATAGTTCGTTATAAAATGTAAAAACCGTCCCTTGATACAAAAGTGCTAACATGCGGGTATTGAATTTGCTTAAGCGCTGTCGTTTACCGCCAAGATTATATTTTGAAACATTAATTTTCAATAATGCCCGCATAAGGGCACTACGGCCGGTTTATATAGTTCCGAACAAAGCGCAGGCGCGGGTACAATCTTAAAAAGTCATAAAAAAGCATTAAGGATATCATAATCCGTAAGATGGTTCCTTTTTTTCCGACTATTTTTCTTGGCACAAACCAAGTGTTATGCCAAAACAACTACTGTTCTGCTTATCTCTATTTGCTGGAACGCTCTACTCCCAACGCGCAGCTACCGTTCGTGATACCCTTGCTACACCCTTTTTAGAACGTACCGAGTTTAGGGCCGGTTATTTTGGTAATTTTTATTGGAATCCGGGCCTAGCCTTTGGTGCGGAATATCTGCTCCAACAAAAAACCCGAACCAAAGAAAAAAAACGGAGAACCAAAATAATTACAAAACAATGGTTGGCAAATGGTACCTTAGGTTTCAGCTGGGATCCCCGAGCCGAATTCGGACTGTTTACCAACTATGGGATTACATGGAGGAGAACCAACGCCAAAGGGAAACAACTACAGGTACAGGTTAATCCTTTAGGGTATTATCGTTCCTTTTTACCGGACACTTATGAAGTAAATGGCGATGATGTAAGAAAAGTATTTTTGCCCGGGCGCAGCTATTATGCCCCCAGTATTTCCTTTGGGCTCGGGAAACGAAGGGACAACAAAAAACTTAGTGGAAGGTATTTGAATGTTACCTACACGATAAGAACCCCCTATAACGCCGATTTTTTACCGGCCATCGCCATTGAGTACGGATACCGTTTTAAATTTAAAAAGAAGCCATGATATGAATACGACCTTACTTCACAAGCTTTGCTTGCCGATTCTTTTCCTTCTTATGCTTTTGACTTCCTGTTCTCAGGACGATTTGGATGACCTTAGCGATACCCTATATGTACGGCATAAAGGCGCCGACATGCCCGCGCATCTTTACGGAAACGCCTCGGAAAGAGTGTTCTTGATTATCCTACATGGAGGACCGGGTGGCGATGGCCTTGTATATAGGGCCGGAACGATAAGGAGCGAAATCGAAAAAGTATGCAGTGTGGTCTATTTTGATCAACGCGGATCTGGAATGTCCCAAGGAAACTACTCCGAGGAGGATATTTCGGTAGACCTTATGGCGGAAGATGTAATGGCTTTGGTAAAAACGATACGGTACAAATATGGAGATGATTCCAAGTTTTTTCTAATGGGCCATAGTTGGGGAGGTACGCTCGGAACTGCCGTGCTCCTAGAAAATCAAGATGCTTTTGAAGGATGGATCGACGTGGCCGGAGCGCATAACGCCAAGGGCATTTACACCGAGTATCCCAAAAATTTTCGGCGCGTTGCGGACGAGCAAATTCGACTGGGAAATACGGTCGGTTATTGGGAAGGTGTGCAAGAAAAAATCAACGCCATAGATACCCTTCGCTTTGAAATCGATGATTTTTATACCATGAACAGGGAAGCCTTCGTGGCCGAAGGAAAACTGGAGGAAGATGACGTTATCAAAAGTATCGACAACGACATTTTGGGGGAATTGACGGTAACGGGACTATTTAAGAACAATCCGCTCACCACTGTTTGGAGCGGGGCGCAGACCGCTTCTATATTGGTGGACGACCAAGGGATATTTGAAAACCTATCTTTCTCGGACCGATTGAACGAGATTACCATTCCCTCCTTGGTGCTTTGGGGCGAGCACGATATGGTGGTGCCCCCCGTATATGCGGAGGAGGCGTTCAATACTTTCGGTTCTGAGGTAAAGGAATTGGTGATTTTTCAGGAATCCGGACACGGGCCCATGTTTACGGAACCAAATTTGTTCGCAAACAAGGTCATCGCGTTTATCGAACAAAACAAATAGCTATTGGCCGGACGGAAAAAAAAACTTTTATCAAAAGTGTTTTTTCAGGAACGTTTGCGCATTATCGAACATAAATTTAGCTACGATTTTTTTTGCTGTCAGCTTATTTTTTGGTTTCAACTGCAAACCTCGTTCACTAGCTAAGAAATCGTTGGCATGATCTTCCAAAAACTTAGGGAGTTTATCCAAGTCCTTTGCGGTCCAGAATCCCGGTAGCGGATCGATAATGCCGTCAAAATCGGTACCCAGGCACTGTATGTTCCATGCATCGAGCCCCAATAGATCCAAATAGGTCGCCATATGTTCGATCTGTAACCATATCAGTTTGGCACTTTTGTTACGGCCCGCCAAAAGGCCCATGACCTTTTTATGGGCGATTCTGCGTTCGTCAAGTTGAATCCCGAAAATACCGCCCGAACGAGCGATTCGAAAAACCTCGTCATCATAAAAATTAATGGTAGCGTCATTAAAACTTGGGTCTACCCGATTGTTATCGATCGGGTTGTTGATTCCGTTAACGGCCCCATGGCTTACAATAAAGGGAATGGAGCCGTTGTAGCGTTCTTTTATGTATTCATAATACTCATACCGCGACGTAACGTTCATATGCTTTAAATCGATGAAGATCCGGGGACCTCGGTCGGTTTCCAATAGGGCATCGATTACTTTTGTTCCCAAAGGAGTAATGCCCTTGGTTTCATCCACTATTTGCTTCAATACTCTGGCAACGAGACCTCCCATGCTTTTGGCATGGCCGCACAACTCGTTTTCAAAATGATGGGCAAGTCCGACAAAAAAAGGTGGATACCGCCATTTTTTTACTTTTTCGATATTTGCAAGTACTTCTACTGGATCGGCCTTTTCCCTTCCTGCAAGTTGCAGTCCAGTGTTAAATACATGGCACCCTTCTATACTGATAATAATAAAAACGGTAGGGATGTCATCTTCTTCCCATTCCTCTATCTCTTTGAAAGAGGCAACCATTTTGTATCGTACTTTTTTACGGTCAACGGTGACCGGAATGTTGTCCAAAGCTTCGTAAAAATGGTATTCGTCCTCAAGATCGGTAAAATAGTCCTTCATTTTTTGAAGATGCTCGATACGTTTCAAGCCGATACCGGTGGTCAAATTCCGGAGTAATTTTCCAAAACCGCTTACCCCATCCCGGTTCATGACCATTTTTTTCTCCAAAGGATAAAGCGATACCACAAGTATTCGCAATTCCCCCCGATGTACCGAGGTCAAATCGGCCTGTGTGAACTTTGTAAGCGTCAATAGGTTATTGATCTTCTTTCGTAAAGGCGTTACGCCCTTACGATGATAGATACTATTTTTACGCATTCGGTTGGGGCTGTTTCGTTTTTGGGTCTTGGAGGAATCAAAACTTTTCCCAAAGGGCTTTAAAGCCGGGTGACAGTGTAAATCGATGTAGCGGTTTTTCTTGGACATGTTGGCGCTTTTACGTTTCGGAATAACGACCTATCCAAAAATAACGAATTATGAGCACCGGGTTGACAGAATCTTCCTAGGTTTTTCTTTTTATTGAAATGACAGTGTAGCGGTGTCTACAGCAGTCGTGGTACCAGTGAAAGACCACTGTAAAAATGAGAATTCGGGAAAACAAGATATCAAGGCACTGTGTATCAACCAATTTCCAAAATCAAGGAAACCGGTTTTTGTGAGGTATCGTTCACCTCGTGCAAGCGGATAATTTGCATGCCAGCGGCCGCGATCGTATGCGACCAGCCCTCAAAGGTACGCGCGTACCAACTATGCCCATTTACGAAATTACCGGGTAGCCCCGCCCAAGAATCGTGCATGAGCTGACTTTCATAGGCCAAACCAAGATTTAACAGTAGCATTGGGTGAAGGGTTTGTATGATAATCCTTCCTTTTCCGTTCAATGTGCGTTTAACGTTCCGCAACAATACATCGAGCCCGTCTTTTTGGTAAATACTAAAATTAAAAACTGCTAGATCAAAAGGCGCTCCGATAATGGCCTTGCCCTTGCCAATGTCTTCATAGGACAGGTTCAGAAAGGTTTCCGATCCTTTTGTGCGCGCATTTGCCAATAGGGTTTCCGTAGCATCGACACCGATGGCGGTCTTCCCCATTTTGGTAAGACTTCTGGTCAACCATCCTTCGCCACAGCCCATATCGAGGACCCTCTTGCCAGGTTGGTTTTGTAATAGCTCCATAATGGCCTTGTTCGTGAATGTTCTTGAACCGATTTTTTGTCCATCAATAAGCTTTATCCACTCTTGCGCATTGGTGTGCCACGAGTCCTGTACGGAGAAATCCATGTTTTTTGGTTTAGGTCGCCCTGGAGAGGTCGACGTTGGGAAAGGTTTATAAAAAAGACCCGCAACCTCTTAAAATTGCGGGTCTTTACAACTAACTCAAACAATATTTCTTAAATCGCGGGATCCTCCGGTGTATTCGGGTTGCTGTTCCGTTCCAGATCGGGATAGGGATAAAAGTTTCGATTTCTCTCCTCTTCAAAATTTTTGATTTCCCCGCTAGGTTCCGGTCTTCCAAAACGTCTACTATCCTCAAGGCTCAAGCCGGAAAGGAAAAGTTCAGCCCTTCTGTTGATATATACCTCGTCCAATAGGGCCGCTACGGAGGTATCGCCACTATAATCCGCCAACGCTGCATTTACTCCTAATGGATCGTCCGTATCGGTCCTGACCAGGTTGATGGCCTCGATTGCGGCGGTAATGTCCGGAGTCCCCTTTCTGAGGTGGGCTTCGGCAATAATCAGGTTCATTTCATCCGGTATGTATGCCGGTATAGGGCCTGTATTCACATTAAAAAAACCGGCGAGGTCTTCTATAGGAAGCCCATTTTGATTGGTCTCCTCCAAAGGGACCAGATAAAAGGCTATTCTACCGTCCGCTGCATCGAGGGCCAGTTCTGTTGGAAGCCCAAAATTATCACGCGGTTTGAAATTTGGTGCATCGTTCAAAAATACCCTGTTCCAAACGGGATTCAAGTTTTGGGTGTCATAAACGAAAGTAGAGGTCGATGCCTGATCTACTTCCGATGCATTGGCGATAGCGGCATCATAATTTCCCCTTATTAAATTGTATCTCGCCAACATGGCGTTGATGGTATTCAAAAGGTCGATATTTCCCAAGGTTACCACATTGGTGAATTCTTCCGATGGTGGAGTCGCCATTATCGCGGCCTTTGCTTCGGATAAGAACCCTAAAGCGGCATCAAAGGCGGCATCCCTGGTTACAAAGGCGGCATTGTTATCATTATTGGTCTCTAATACAACCTGCTCATAATTCATGGCCATCCCTCCTATCGCCAATGCTTTAAACAATTTGGCATGGGCCAAAAGTCCACTTTGCGTACCGGCCTCAAGCGGTATGGAAGCCACGTTGTTCTCAATGTTTTCCGAAACGCTTATGATGCGGAGTAAATTCGACCAAAGCCCCTGTACATTGGAGTTAAAGTTGGGAAGCGGCGTTCCACCATCTTCCAATTCGATCATGTTTTGGAATGTAGTCGTTATTCCCGCCTCTCTTGTCGTTACCGCGGGAGTTTCCACGATAAAGCGTAATCCAGTAGTGGAATACTGTTGCTGCATTCCGGCAGCTGCTGCCAAAATTCCTTCCCGAGAAGAAAACACTTGCTCGTCGGTTGCGGCATTGGGATTGTCAAAATCGGTTTCGCAGGCGCCAAGCGTTAGGAGCACGAGCAATACAAAACCTATTTTAGTGGTGATATATGTGTTCATCTTTTACGTTTTTAGAAATTAAAGTTTAATCCTACCTGAAAGGTTCTTGGAATGGGAACGCCGGCAAAATCGAAACCACGAACACCATTACTTTGTCCCGCAGTGTTGATTTCCGGATCCCAACCACTGTAATCGTCCCATGAAACAAGATTACGGCCAATGAGACTCAGCTTTACGTTATCCACGCCTTTAAACGGTTCGTCGATGGTATAGCTCAAGGACAATTCCCTTAGTTTAACAAACGAACCATCCTCTACGAATTCTTCAAAAATCCCTGCTTGGGCCCCGCCAAAACCTTTTGGGCGATTGCCTGCTAATTCTTCACCCACATTGGATCCCCCTCCAAAGATAACGTTGTCCAATAAACGTCTGTTCCAATTAAAAACATCGAAACCCTGTACCGCATCAAGCTGTACGCGCAGTGCCAAGTTCTTGTAGCGAAATTCATTGATCAATGAACCGAACCATTCCGGGTTTGGGTCTCCGATAACCTTTGAACTTTCCCCATCTTCCGTAGTACCGGCAAAAGGATATCCGTCATCATCCAAGGCAATACTGCCATCGGCCTCCCTTGCATAAAACTGTCTGTAAAAAACGCCCAGAGGCTGGTCCTCGATCACAAAACTGGTAGAAAAACTTCCTCCTAGGGAGAGTTGCCCACCGCCCGCGACACTGGTCACTAAATTTTCGTTTTTAGAGTAAGTGGCGGTAACGTCCCAAGAAAAATCGTTCGATTTGATCGGAGCACCTTTGAGCAACAGTTCCAAACCTTTGTTTTCCAAGTTGCCCACATTTTCTATTCTAGTGCTAAAGCCCGTAGAAGAGGCCAATTCCCGAGGGAGCAATAAATCGGTTACATCTTGTTTGTAATAGGTAAACTCTACTCCCAAACGATTATTGAAAAAACCGGCATCGATACCAAATTCGATTTCTTCCTGTCGTTCCGGGGCCACATCCAAGTTCCCCTGTTGGCTACTGGGAATCAAGGTCGGGGTACCATTGATCGCTGAAGGATCGTATAGTGTAAAGCGTTGAAATGCGGATAAGGCGGTCAAATTTCCTGCTTGGCCCCAAGACCCCCGTAATTTAAAGGTGTTGAAAAAACTACCAAAGGTATCTTCCCAAAATGCCTCTTCCGATAAAATATAGGAAAGACTCGCTTTGGCGTACAACTGGTTGCGTTGGTCCTCACCAAAGGTAGAGGCACCATCCAAGCGCACGGCCCCATTGATATACAATTTATCGTTATAACTAAAGGACTGTTGCAAAAAGGAACCCCAATAGGAGATTTGGGACCGGCGATCTCCCTGTGCCACAATACTACCGCTTTCCGAAATCTGTACGATCGGTGGCAACCCGTCGGCACTGGTGGCGATTCGGTCAAATTCCTCGTACTGCCATGAACCGCCCAGCGTGGTGGTAGAGCTAATGGCATCGCTGATATCCGTGTTGTATGAAAAATTCAAATCGCTGTTGTACTGGAAGTTATTGATGTCGGACCTTCTTGCCAAACCATTGCCGTTCGGGGAGGTGTTGTTAATGGGGATAAACGCTGTCCCGGACTGATTGAAATAATCTAGCCCCAAAGTATAATTGGCGGACAGTTTATCGGTAATCTTGGCATCCAATGCCAAACTTCCTATGAACCGGTTTACTTTTTGCCCAAAATCAAAACGATCTACCGCTTCAATAGGGTTGGTTCTGGGAACCAGTAATGAGGTAACGGGGTAGACTCCCGATGCATTCGGAAAGGGATTTACCGAGTTATCACTAAAGATAAATCCGGTAATTGCTCCGTAAGCGGAGTTGATACCCCCGTTCGGTATATCGGAGCTCTGACTCCTAACATAGTTAAGCCCAGCTTTCACCGTTAACCAGTCCGACGCTTTTTGGGTAAGGTTCGCTTTGAATCCGATCCGTTGGAAATCGGTATTTCTGATGATTCCCTCGTTCTCTAAATGGGAAGCGGAAAGGAAATAGGAGGTGTTTTCGTTCCCTCCGTTCATCGATAAGTAGTTTTCAACACCAAAGCCCGAACCAAAAAATTCGTCCTGATAATCGAACCGTGTAACGGGAACGGTAGCGAGATTTTCTCGGTCAAAAGGATCCTCCCAAGCGAGCGGTACGGTATTGTAATCGATTTTTTTACGAAGCTCGTTAACCTTTACATTGGTGGCGAAGTTAAAACGCGGTTTTCCGGATTTTCCTTTTTTGGTAAAGATCTGCACTACCCCGTTACTTGCACGCGATCCATAAATTGCAGCGGCCGCCGCACCTTTTATGATTTCGATACGTTCGATATCGTTCGGATTCAGATCGGCCAAACGGTTTTGGGCATTTCCACCGAGATCGATCAATTGGTTACTGGAATTACTGAAAATGATTCCATCAACAATGTAGAGCGGGTCGGAGCTTCCCAATACGGTACTTGGCCCCCTAAGCCGTATGCTGATTCCACCAGCGGGATCACCTGAGTTCTGTTGTACCAAAGCCCCGGTCACTTTACCGGAAATGGCTTGGTCCACTGCCGTGGCACCGTTATTGACCAAATCTTCGGACTTAACGGAGGATATGGCATTTCCGAGGGTTCTTTTATTCACCCCTACCGTGGTTCCGGTTACGACCACCTCGTCCAAACTCAATAGATCTTCGTTCAGTCCAATGTCGGTAACAATTTCATCTGATGCACCGATGGTAATAGCGCTTCTTTTAGTGGCATACCCCAAATAACTTGATGTTAAGGTGTATGTTCCCGGCTCAAGGGTGGCTTTAAAGGCATAATTACCATCGAAGTCGGAAACCCCGCCATACGTGGTATTATCGATAAAAACAGCAACTCCTGGCAATAGCGATTGATCGCCGTTATCAGTGGTCACCCCGGAAAAAGAATATTCCTTTTCCTGTCCAAACAGAAAGGCTGAGTACAGAAAAACCAATAAAAATAATGGTTTTGAAGCCTTTTTTTGATTTTCAAAATAGCTTTTTTTCATAAGGTTCTGAGTTTGTTAGTAGAATCAAGCAAGTGTATCATCCCTTGATTCCTTTCCAGTAAAAGTAATAAAAATTCTAAATCTTGCAATTTTTTGCAATTTTTAAATGCATAAATTCGAAATACTAGCATATAATTATATCTTAAAACCATAATTCTTTTACATTTGCCATTCACGGCCATTATTTTTCATCTATGCTTAAAGAGGAACGACACCGCATTATTTTAAACGAAGTAGCCCTTCATAACAGGGTATTGTTGACCGATATATCCGAGGTTTTGAACGTTTCCGTTGACACGGTAAGAAGGGACGTCATAAAGCTGGATGCCGACAAGCTGCTTCGAAAAGTACACGGTGGAGCGGTCAGCTTAGGGTATTCCAATACAAACGTTCAGAACAAAGAAATATATGCCATTGCAAAAAAAACAAGGATTGCGGAAAAGGCATGCAAACTGTTGAAGAACGGTAGCGTTATCTTGATCCATGGGGGAACCACTTGTTTGGAACTGGCTAGAACAATACCGGTAAACTTGAGCCTTACCTGTTTTACCTTAAGTCTCCCCGTAGCCATGGAGCTATGTAAAAAACCCAAACTGGAGGTCGTTTTGTTAGGGGGTACCATGGCCAAGGAATCGCAGATAGCCTCCGGTGGACATGCAATACACAACCTTTCCAAGGTACGGGTGGACTATGGTTTTATCGGTACGGGATATGTTGATGCGGTATATGGGCTCACCGAGTTCGATTGGGAAAGTGTACAGGTGAAAATGGCGATTGTACAGGCCGCCAAAAATCCCGTACTGCTAACGATTTCGGAGAAGTTAAATTCTCAGAACCGTTATAAAACTTGTGAGCTAAAGGATATTTCTACAATGATAACCGAATTGGAACCTTCGGACGCCCGACTGGACGATTTTAGAAAGGCGGGAATCAAGATCATGTAATACCATTTTTACTTTGAAATGGTATGCTAAATGGCATAAACGGGTCCGAAGTTGAGATCGTTCTCCCTTTTCGGTCATCGGATATGACTTCCGGCATTCATATCTATGGTGGCCCCTGTGGCATGGTCCATGGCACCACTGCACATCAGGCACAATAAGGGGGCCAGATCTTCCGGTTCGGTCAACTCCTTCAAAGCGATTTCGTTCAGCAGCGTTTCTTCTCCATGATCGGCGATAAAAGCTTCCGCCATTGCCGTTCGGGTAAAGCCGGGAGCCAATACCATGGCAACGATTCCGTCTTTTCCGAAAGATCTGGCGACACTTCGCGCCAAAGCGGTTATTCCGCCTTTTGAGGCTGCGTAGGCCAAATACGCTTCGGTCTCTCCCCGAAACACCGCGCGGCTGCCCAGATATATCAATCGCCCTCTCCCAAGCGTTTTAAAGTGATCGATACCCAGTTTGGTCAGCAATCCCACTGCATCCAGGTTGACGGCCATCGTGCGTTTCCATGTTTGAAACCATTCCACGGTGCCGCCGTTCACGCTATGCGGGAGAAATACCCCGGCATTCAATACCATGGTGTCGATCCGTTTAAACCGCGCCACAACGTTCGTAAAAAGATCGGATACTTCTTTTTCGTCGGAAAGGTCGGCCCGAAAGGTTTCGGAACCATTGCTGCAGCGTGCAACAATCGATTCGGCCGATACACCGTTGGTATGGTAATGGACGGCCAACCGGGCACCTTGCCCGATCAAAAAGATTGCCAACGCTTTTCCGATACCATCGGAAGCCCCGGTAAGCAATATTGTTTTTCCTTGTACATCGAATTTCATGGCGCAACTGGTATGGGTGCAAATATATCCATCTTTGTTTGCGGTTTTACGTGATTGAAGCGGTTTAGCCAATGATACGTTCCAAAATTTATATTTTTGTCCGCATGAACGGTTCAAAACAGTATTATTACAAGGTTTATAAACCTTTTGGGATGTTGAGCCAATTGCATTCGAACAACGCAAAAGAACAACGTACCAAAACCTTTCTTGGCGTACTGCATGCATTTCCGAAAGGTATTATGCCGGTAGGACGTTTGGACGCGAAGTCGGAAGGGCTGTTGTTCATGACCACCGATGGTAAATGGAGCGATACCGTTAACCGTTCCGGTATCGAAAAAGAGTATTATGCCCAAGTGGATGGAAGCATTACCAGTGCCGCGGTGGCGCAATTGGTGACGGGCGTAACGATCGGGGTCAATGGCAAAAAATACCTTACGAAACCCTGCCACGCGAGTGTATTGGAGCCTCCTTTGGGTTTTGTGGACGCCGATGCCTCATTGCGTATCGGTAGACATCGACCCAGTTCTTGGGTAAGGATCGTTTTAAAAGAGGGCAAGTTCAAACAGGTACGAAAAATGACGGCGGCCGTGGGCTACCCCACTTTGCGTCTTGTTCGTGTACGCATCGGGGACGAATATCTGACGGGAATGCGGCCGGGCATGGTTTTGCCGATACGTTCCGGGTGATTTTTACGTGAAGGGTGTTACCCGGATATTTTTCTGCCGTCCAATAGGTGTATCGTTCTTGAGCCGTAAGCGGCATTTTTCTCGGAATGGGTTACTTGTATAATCGTTACCCCCTCATTGTTCAATTGTTGAAACAATTCCATGATTTCTTCGCCTTGTTGGGAATTCAGATTTCCGGTAGGCTCATCCGCCAAAAGTAGTTTCGGGTTTCCGATCAATGCGCGGGCCACACCCACCAATTGCTGTTGCCCCCCACTCAGTTGACTGGGAAAAAGATCTTTTTTACCAACGATATGAAAACGGTCCAACATATCGGCGACTAAGGCCTTCCGTTCCCCGCTCTTCACTTTCTTATATAAAAGTGGCATTTCCAAATTTTCATATACCGTAAGTTCATCGATCAGATGATAGGCCTGAAAAACAAAGCCGATGTAGCGTTTGTACAATTCGGAACGGTGCTTTTCCTTTAGGGAATGCACCGGTTCTTGCATAAAGGTGTACGAGCCCTCATTAAATCCGTCGAGCATTCCCAAAACGTTGAGTAAAGTGGACTTTCCAGATCCCGACGGTCCCATAATGGAAATAAATTCGCCTTCCGAAACGTCCAAATTAATGTCTTTCAACAGAAAAACACGCTCCCCTCCTTGTTGGACCCATTTAAATATATTGTTTAATTGTAGTAGCATATTTTTCGTTTTATTGTTTTTGTAAAATACTCTCTCAAGATCAGTATGGACTTATTGGATGACCTGTTTGCGCTTATTCCGTTTTTAAACTGTTCGTTGGGTCGGCAACCGCCGCTTTTATGGCCTGAAAGCTGATGGTAACCATTGCTATTCCCATCGCTAGGATACCCGATAATGGAAATACCCACCACGCAATGGTAACCCTGTAAGCAAAGCCTTCGAGCCAATTCGACATAAAGTACCACGAGATCGGAGCTCCGATGACAAAAGATATGGCGACCAATTTCATAAACTGTGTGGTCAACAATGTAGTGATATTCCCTACCGTGGCACCCAGTACCTTTCGAATCCCGATTTCTTTGGTCCTGTTTTCGGCCATATAACTGGCAAGTCCGAAAAGCCCCAAACAAGAGATCAACACCGTTAACAGGGTAAATGCGCTGGCTATTTTTCCGATTCGTTGCTGATCTTCAAATTTTTGCGCATAGGCACGATCAACAAATTGGTACTGAAAGGGATATTCCGGGTTGTACTTTTTAAGGATCGCTTCGATCATGGTCAAATTTTCACGAGTACTTCGATCGGTGTTCAGTTTCATGTTGATAACATCGAACCAACCGTCGGCGCCTTGGATGACCAAAGGTTCTATTTTTTGATAGGGCGAGTCCAAAACAAAATCCTTGACAAGCCCTATGACGTGCCAGTCGCGATTCCGATCGTTGATCGTTTTGCCTATCGGATCTTCGAACCCCATGAGCCGTGCGGCACTTTGGTTAATGATCGCTGCCGAAGAATCACTAGGGTACTCCCTTAAGTCAAAATCCCTACCTTCCATCAATTCCAACCCCATTGTTCTTATAATCGCTTCGTCGGCCATCATCCTATGAACTATGGTGTGGTCATCCTGCGCTTTTCCGTCCCATAACATTCCCCAGGTGTTGCTTTGACTTTCGATTATAGGTGCATTGGTCTTGGTCACCGAAATCGCCGCCCCGGATCGCAGCAGTTCGTCCTTGATCAAAGTGTAATGCTGTTCCATATCACCCTCCATATGGGTGTACAACAAGTTGTTTTTCGAATATCCGCTATTCCGAGTCTGGGCTTTTTTAATTTGTTGTTGTACGATAACCGTTGCGGTGATCAGTATAATGGCCATACCAAATTGAAAAATGACCAAAACGCTACGTGGCGATACGTCGTTTTTAGATTTTTTTTTGAAATGGCCCTTGAGTACTGCAGAAGGTCGAAACGCTGACAAATACATAGCGGGATAGCTACCAGCCAAGATTCCGGTCAGCACTACCGTACCTGCCGCTCCCCACCAGAAGGCAGGGGGTAATGTCAATAGGGACAGGGGCCTTCCGACCAACTCGTTAAAATAAGGCAGACCGGCCCAGACCAGACCGGAGGCAATAACTGCCGAGATTATCGCAATAAAAATAGACTCTCCCATAAACTGGGCTATCAGCGTACCTTTTTTTGCGCCAACCACCTTGCGTACCCCGACTTCCCTTGCCCGTTTTTCGCTTTGGGCCGTACTGAGGTTCATAAAATTGATACAGGCAATGAGCAAAAGGATACCGGCGATGATCCCGAAAAGGCGAATGGTATCGATACGACCTCCCGCCTCCCTTCCATTTTCAAACTTACCGTGGAGGTGAATGCGGCCAAACGGATACAAAAAGGTATGGATGTCGGGCGAGGAACGGTCATAACGTTCCCTAAGGGATGCCAGCTTTTCGGAGAATGCCCCAAAATTCGTCCCATCCTTCAATTGTACATAGGTAACGATACTGTTGTTGCTCCAATTATCGTCATTCCAACCTTTTTGTTCAAGATAGGACCATGGCAATAAATACTCAAAATTGAACATGGTGTTGTCCGGTAAGTTCTTTAGAACACCGCTTACGGTCAACAGTTCCGAATTATCGATGGTCAAGGTCTGCCCTATTGCGTCTTTTTCCTCAAAAAGGGTTTTGGCCAACTTTTCGGTCAATACCACCGTGTTAACCTCCGATAGGGCGGTTTTCACATTTCCCTCGATCAATGGAAAACGGAACATGCTCAAAAAATCGGCATCTACTGCGGTTCCCGTAGCCTTGATGCGTTTTTCGTTTTTGGTGAATAGAAAAGGGGTTTCAAAAAAGTAGCGCGACACCCTTGAAATCTCGGGATAATCCGCTTTTAATACCGTTGCCATTACTTTTGGGGTACTGTTCCAGGTATCGATTTCCCCCTCCACTTCATATTGGTTGTTGACTTGGTAGAGGTTTTTTTCATTCTCATGAAAACCGTCGAAACCGAGTTCAAAATTGATCCATAGCGCTATTAGCGTCGTCACGCACAAACCTACCGAGAGCCCAGTGATATTGAGAATTGAAAAACTTTTGTTTTTCAATAAATTTCTATAGGCGATTTTTATATGGTTCCTGAACATGGTCGAAAGCGGTATTACTTATTCTTGAACGTTTTTTGTTGCCATTGCATTTGCCTATTCTGTACGTAAACTTTTTACGGGATTTGCGTTTGCGGCCTTAATTGCTTGAAAGCTTACGGTAAGCATGGTAATGCCCAAGGCACCGATGATAGCCAACAAAAAGATATACCATTGCAGTACTACCCGATAGGGGTACTCCTGCAGCCAACCGTTCATGATGTAATAGGAAATGGGAATGGCGATAAAACAGGAAATGGTTACCAGTTTCAAAAAATCTTTGGAAAGCATGTTCCAAACATTGAAAACCGTTGCGCCCAATACTTTTCGCACCCCAATTTCCTTAGTACGTTGTTCAGCTACGAAAGAGGTCAGTCCAAAAAGCCCCAAGCAACTGATAAATATGGCCAATGCCGTAAATATTGCCGCAAGGCTTCCGATGCGTTCTTCCGAAGCAAACTTTTCACCGTATTCATCATCAACAAAGTCATATTGAAAGGGGATTTTAGGAAAGTGTTCCTTGAATACCCGTTCTATGGTGGCAAGATTTTCCGAAGCGCTATTTTTCGGGTTCAACCTTAGGTTGTAGTAACTGGACTCTCCTTCCTTATCAAAAACATAGATGCCCTGTTTTACGGGTTCGTAGGGCGATTGCGTAATCATGTCCTGTACAACACCTACAATTTTCAATGGAGGATCGGGGTTTTCCTCATTGCTGTCCTTGATCAAGACCCCTATCGGATTATCGAGGCCCATATATTTTTTTGCGGTTTCATTGATCAATACCGCATTGGAGTCGGTCGCAAATTCTCGGGAAAGATCTCGACCCTCTACAATTTTAAGGTTCAACGATTTTGCATATTCCGGGGATACTTCCGTCCATGCCAGATCTTCCTGAAAATTATCCGGTTTTCCTTCCCAGGTAAATCCACCCCGATTCGACCAAATTTGTGTGGTAGGGCTACTGGAAGACGACATTTCAATTGCCGCACCGGATTTTAGGAACTCGCTACGCATCAGATCATATTTACCCGTAAAATCCTCGCTAAAAGTGGGTATTTGTAACAACCCCTCCTTATCGTACCCCACTGGTCTATTTTTTGCGTAATTGATTTGCTGCATGACAATGAAGGTGCCTATGATAAATGCCACGGAAACCGTAAACTGCAATACCACCAATATTTTTCTGGGCAGCCCGGCATATTTGCCTGCCTTAAAAGTGCCTTTCAATACATCTACAGGACGAAAAGATGATAGATACAAGGCCGGGTAACTACCAGCGACCAGAGCGGTCACCACAATGAAGAATAACGAGGCGCCCCAAAACGAGATACTCCGCCAAGGGAAAGCAATTTCCTTTCGGGAAAGATCATTAAATCCATTGAGCGAGAGCAGTACCAGAAACAGGGCCAGCAAAAACGCAAAGAGAACGACCAAAAACGACTCGCTCAAAAACTGGTAGATCAGTTGCCCTTTTTGTGAACCGATGGATTTTCGAATACCGACTTCCTTGGCCCTTTTCTCGGAACGGGCCGTACTGAGGTTCATAAAATTGATACAGGCCAAGAGCAATACAAAAACACCGATGATACCAAATAGCCATACATATTTGATACGACCGCCTACCTGCTTACCGTTTTCAAAATTACTCCTGAGATACCAATCTTTCATGGGATGCAAGAAGAGCTGCGGGTTAAATTCGGCGGTATCCTCATTGGACACTTTTTTTAGATCACGTATCTGTGCCGATAGGCTTTCCATGTCAGTATTGGCCTTTAGCTGTACAAAAAGTTGAAAGGAGTTGTTTCCCCAGTTTTCCCGTGCCGATTCGAGCCACTCGTTACTGTTCAGGTAATGTTGCCAGGTCATGATAAACTCCATATCGTTAAAAGAATTGTTCACTGGAATATCCTCATACACGGCGGTAACCATCATATCATGCTGATTATCGATTTTTACGACTTTGCCGATAGGATCTTCTGTTCCAAAAAAGGCCTCGGCCGTGGACTGATTGATCATGATGGAGTTTACATCCTCCAAACCTGCCTTTACTCCTTTTAAAATGTTCAGATCCAACAGGTCCGGCGCACCGTCTTGCATAAAATTACCGGTCCTAGCCAGATTTTTTTCACCAAACTTTATATACTGTTGGTTGTTCCAGGAGGACAATACGATATGTTTGAAATAATCCCCATAGGCTTCTTTAAGCGCCGGTTCCAAAGGCAACGGTATGGATGGCCCGGTCCCGGTTTGGTTGTTAAAGGTTTGCGATTGGAACACTTGCGCCACCCTGTCCTTGTTGGTGAAATAGCGATTGTACGACAGTTCTTCGGTCACCCAAAGGGCAATGATCAGGGTAACCGCCATTCCTAGGGCCAGCCCTCCAATGTTGATCAGCGAATACCCTTTGTTCTTTAAAAGGTTGCGCCAGGCGATTTTTACATAGTTTTTAAACATAATGCTCGTTTTGGTGCGTTGCCCATCGGCTCCGCTATTGATTTGATGATGATGTACTTACTCGGTTTTTAAACTCTTGATAGGATTTGCGACTGCTGATTTTAAGGACTGAAACCCGACGGTCAAAAGGGTAATGAACATTGCACAACCGCCTGCCAACGCAAATACCCACCATTTGATATCGATGCGGTAGGTATAATCCTGCAGCCAGCGGTCCATAAGCAGATAGGCAATCGGTACCGCAATGAAAAGTGCGATGACCACCAATTTTATAAAGTCTTTGGTAAGGAGCCGTACTACCGAATTAACGCTTGCCCCTAAAACCTTACGGATCCCGATCTCTTTTTTCTTTTGTTCGGCAACGTAGGATACCAACCCAAAAAGTCCCAAACAACTGATGACAATGGCCAACAGGGTAAAAACGATGGATATTTTGCCCAGTCGTTTTTCTTCGGCATAGAGTTGGGCTACCTCACGGTCTACAAATCGGTAATCAAAGGGAACATTTCGTACCGATTTTTTCCATTCGGTTTCCAATGCCGTCAACAGTTGTCCGTAATTTTTGGTCTTGGTTTTCAGGAACAACCAGTTGGGTGAATTTTCCTTGTATAAAAACAAAGGGGAAATGGCCTCTTTTATAGAAGCGTAATGGTAATTTTCGACCACGCCGATAATTCGCATTTCGAAGGTTTCTTCCCCAAAACTTTGTATCAATTGTGTGCTCAACGCTTTTTCCAATGGAATGTCAAAGGTTTCCAAAGTTGCCCTGTTCACGATAATTTGGTCTACCGTATCCTTGGCGGTAAAATCCCTTCCGGTAAGAAATGGGATACGCATTGTTTTAAAATAGTCCTCACTTACACCATTGCGTTTTACAATAGTGGAACGTTCCCTACTTTCGCCTGGGAGATACAGACCATTATCGCTCAGTACATTTTCCGAGGGCGCATAGTTTCCACTGGATACAGCGGTTACACCGGGAATTTTTAAAAATAACTCTTTTATCGCATCGAATTTACTGGATGCCTCATCGGTACC
Source organism: Maribacter sp. 2-571 (assembly GCF_050589625.1). Taxonomy (NCBI): domain Bacteria; kingdom Pseudomonadati; phylum Bacteroidota; class Flavobacteriia; order Flavobacteriales; family Flavobacteriaceae; genus Maribacter; species Maribacter sp. 2-571. The sequence continues at coordinate 25,393 of NZ_JBNGOP010000007.1, forward strand.
GATGCGCAACGCCAACATATTTTCTTTATCGTATCCCAGGTCTTTGTTTTGGGAGAACCGAAATTGTTGGGTGATGATGATTACGGCGACGACCAAGCTTATAGAAACTACAAATTGAAAAACCACCAGCGCTTTCCGTAAGGTACCATTTCCGGAACCTAGAATATTGGTCCTTTTGAATGCTTTTACAGGATGTATCGCCGATAACAGTATAGCGGGATAGATACCCGCGATCAAACCCGTAAGCAAACCGATGATCAATAGCAATAACGCAATTTTCCACTGCAGCATATTGGAATAATCTAATGAGGCATTGGTAAGTTCGTTCAAGTAGGGCAACAATACCAATGTCAACGGTACACTGATCAACACCGCTGTCATGGAAAGGAGAATCGATTCTCCCAAAAATTGCCCGCGAAGCATTCGTTTTCCAGCGCCCACTACTTTTCGGATGCCGATCTCCTTCGCCCTTTTGCTTGCCCTGGCGGTACTGAGGTTAATAAAATTAACGCAGGCCACCAATTGTATAAAAAATGCAAGGCTTAACAGAAAATATAGAAATTCGATACTCGATACCTCGTGGAGCTGGTTCTTGCGACCTTCCGAATACAAATGGATATCCGCTATATTTTTTAACAAGAGGGTTTTGGACAACATGCCGGCATCGGCCAGATCTTTACCACCCCGGGCTTTAATAAACTCCGGTAACTTTTGCCGCAATCCGGCTGCACTGCTATTTGGGGAAAGCTGTATATAGGAATATACAAAATTGTTGGTGGCAAAGCTCTCGAACCCCTGTACAAAGGTTCCCATGCCCTCGGTCCCCATACTTACAATGTAATTGGGGTTTAAATGTGATTTTCCGTAGGTTTCGTCGAATACCCCTTTTATGGTCAAAACGAGTTCATCTTCGCCACTGCCCCAAACAACTTCTTTATCAAGCACCTTTTGTTCTCCAAACAGTTTATGGGCCAATTTTGAAGAAAGTACTACGGTATTTGGTTCGTTCAATGCACCTAGCGGGTTTCCTTCCAAGAAGCGATAGTCAAAAACCTTAAAAAATGTCGAGTCAGCAATATAGGCACGAGGTTCGTAATAGCCGTCGCTACTGTTAAAGGCCCGGATCAATGTGCTAAAGAATACATCGGTCAAGACTACCCTCGTTGCTTCCGTTACTTCGGGAAAGTCTTCTTTTATGGCGAAAGCAATGGGGGGACTGGCGGCAGCGGTATCAAAATTTGCACCCTCTCTTTCGATAATGGTTTCAACCCTGTAAATATTATCGGCTTGTTCGTGGTGCGCATCGTAGCCCAATTGTGCAAAAACGTAGATAAGGATAAATAGACAGCTTCCCGTACCTATGGTAAGCCCCAACAAATTGATGGTAGTCTGCTGCGGATTTTTGAGGAGATTCCTCCATGCGATTTTTATATAGTTTTTAATCATGGTTTTTTTTTAATAATGAATTCCCTATTATTCCGTTCGTAAGCTTTTTGCCGGTTGCGCCAGCGCCGCACGAACCGATTGGTAGCTTATAGTGAAAATGGCGATCGTTATGGCAATGAGGGCGCCCAGGCCGAACAACTGCCAGGTAATTTGAATGCGATAAGCATAATCTTCTAGCCAGCGGGTCATGACATACCATGCAATGGGGGAAGCGATTACAATGGCGATAAATACAAGCTTTAAAAAGTCGAAGGTGAGCAACTTGTATACGTTTTTAAACGTAGCGCCCAATACCAGGCGTATGCTGATTTCCTTACGACGTTGTTCCGCCATAAACGCCGATAATGCAAAAAGGCCGAGGCAAGCCACAAAAATGGCCAAAACGGCGAACGAGATAAAAATCGCTTTGATACGGCTTACGTTTTGGTACATTTTAGAAAACGAATCGTCCATAAACGCATACCGCAAATCCATATTCGGCATAAAGGTGGCCCAACTTTTCTTGAGCGCGGACAGAAAAGCCGGGAGGTCGTCGGTACTTACTTTTACCGAGGTTATGGTGGGACTGATTCCTCTAAAAAAGCTTAGCGGTTCCACTTTTTGCTTCATACTATCGAAGTTAAAATCCTTTACCACTCCTATAACTTCATATAAGCTCCCGTAGCGGGATATTTTTTTGCCTATCGGATCTTTGAGGTTCAGCCGTTGTGCCATGGTTTCATTAATGATGATCGCCTCGTTGTCGGAGGCCCTATCTTCCGAAAAGTTTCGACCGGATACCAGCGTCATGCCAAGAGTACCCAGGTAATCCTCATCGATGACCCATGCCTGACCGAATACGGTTTCATCGATGTTATCGCGTCCTTCGTTTACAAAACCGTTACCGTCCCTTTTGGTTCCCGATATGGGCAAATAGTCGCTAATACTTACACTAGCCACTCCATTGATTCCCTCAAGTTCGGATTTAAAGGTGTCAATTTTATCGCCCAACATGTTGGTGCCATAGAGCTGTATAACCTGATCTTTTTCAAATCCTATCTTTGAATTCAAAATAAAGTTCATCTGTTGGTTTACTACAAGCGTACCAATGATCAATACGATGGAAATCGAAAACTGGAGTACCACCAATCCGCTACGCAACCCACTGGATTTACTTCCGGTGGCCAACCGACCTTTAAGCACGGCACTCGGTTTAAAGCGCGACAGATAAAAGGAGGGGTAAAGGCCTGCCAAAACACCCACAAGTATACCACCAACAAGTATCATGGGAAGAAAATAGGGATGGGTCAGCGGGATTTCCAAGGTTTTGCCCGATAGGTCCTGAAACATGGGCAAGACCAAATAAGAAAGTACAATTCCGAAAACAAAGGCAATCATTGTAACCATCACCGATTCTGTCAAAAATTGCCCTATCAGATACGTCCTGGGCGAACCCACTACTTTTTTGATCCCGACTTCCTTTGCGCGGTTGGCCGATTTGGCGGTAGATAAGTTGATAAAGTTGATGCTCGCGATAACAAGGATGAACAATGCCACTATCCCGAATATCCATATGATCTTGATGTCGTTGCGAACGCTCGCCTCATACCCAATGGTACCGGACCGTAAATTGATGTCCGTTAGTTTTTGCAAACGCATGCTAAATACCTCCCCGGCATCTTCGGGGACTACAAAGCCAGAGGCCTCCAATGCGGGACGAATATAGTTCTGTATCAGGTGTACGGACATTTTGTCCTGAAAGGCCATGGCATCCGTTCCAGGTTTTAATTGCAAATAGGTAAAGTAGTTGTTCTGTACCCATCGGGTCTGTTCCCCTTCACCGAACTCCACTCCTTTCAAGGAAATAAAGAAATCATAGTCCATATGCGAATTGCTGGCAAAATCTTCCATCACCCCGTTGATCTGATAGGGTTCCGAATCATTACCGTTCAGGTATATGGAACGACCTATTGGATTTTGCTCACCAAAGTATTTTTTGGCCATTTTATGGGAGATGACCAAACTACCGGGCTGCGCCAGAGCCGAGGAAGCTTCGCCGTACACCATGGAAACATCCATAATGTCGATAATGGACTGGTCGGCATAGGCAAAACCTTTTTCATGATGTTGCTTCTGGTTACCATCGATACGGATTTCGTTACTCCCCGCCCCATAAAAAAGATCATTGTCATTAATTCTACCCGCATTTACGATTTCTGGAAAATCGGCAAGTAAGGTACTTGCGGTGTTGGCCGAAAAATGGATGCCATCGGCAATTTTACCGTCACGGGCATCCCTATTGAGCATGCGATAAACGGTATCGGCATTCTTGACATGGGCATCATAGCTGTTTTCGTGTAAAATATAAACGGCGATAAGGATACAAGAGGCTACCCCGATACTTAAACCTACAATATTGATAATGGTAAACCCTTTGTTCTTCAAAAGATTTCTCCAAGCGATCTTTAAATGATTTTTAAACATGATGTTCGTTTTATGATGGATCGGGGTACTTTAAAAATGATTTGATTGATGAATAAACTCCTTATGGTCGCGGTTACATAACGGCCCCCACTGCCCTATTTTGACTTTCGGTAACGATTTGCCCATCGAATAGGTTGATGACCCTATGGGCGTAGTGCGAGTCGCGATCGGAGTGGGTAACCATCACAATGGTGGTCCCCTCTTGGTTGAGTTCAGTTAACAGATTCATGACTTCTATACCATTTTTAGAGTCAAGATTTCCGGTAGGCTCATCCGCCAAAATCAATTTTGGATTAGTGACTACCGCCCTGGCAATGGCGACCCGTTGTTGTTGTCCACCGGAAAGCTGGTGCGGAAAGTGTTTTTCCCGATGCGCTATTTTCATTCGCTCGAGCACCTCCATTACCTTTGCTTTACGTTCCGCTTTTCCGATTTTAAGATAGATCAACGGGAGTTCCACATTTTCAAAAACGGTAAGCTCGTCGATCAAATTAAAGCTTTGGAACACGAAACCGAGGTTTCCCTTTCGCAGCTCGGTCCGCTGTCGCTCTTTAAGGCCGCCGACCTCATGGCCCGCAAACTGGTAGCTCCCTTCGGTGGGGTTGTCCAACATTCCAATAATGTTCAATAAGGTCGATTTTCCACAACCAGATGGTCCCATGATTGCCGCAAATTCCCCATTTTCAACATGTAGATTTACGTTGTTCAGGGCAAGGGTCTCCACCTCCTCTGTCCTAAAGCTTTTCTTTAAATTTTGAATTTGTATCATTATTGTTCGATTTTAGTTTTTGTTCCTGCTTGCCCATTGTCAAGCAATGCGTTTATGATGAATAGCATACTTTTAAGTCATGCCATTTTTATTTACTTCAATACAATTTTTTCGGCGTTCCCAAAGCTATCATAGTTACTGGTAATCACCTGTTCTCCTGCGTCCAGTCCTTCCAGAACTTCATAATAACGGGAGTTTTGTTTTCCGATACGGATAGGGCGTTTTAGCGCTTCTCCTCCATCGGGATCGACTACAAATATCCACTGCCCACCAGTGCTTTGAAAGAAGCTTCCTTTCGGCAATAACAGCGCTTCGGACGATTCGCCCAACTGCAACTTGATGTTGTAATTCTGACCGGTGCGAATGGTTTCCGGTTTTGCTTCCGTAAAAACGAGATCTACCTTGAACTTTCCGTTTCTCACCTCTGGATATACCTTTCGCAATCGTAAGGGATATGCTTTACCGTTACGTTCCAAAATTGCCGTCAGATCGCGGACGACCCGATCGATGTAATGTTCATCTATAGTAGCTTCGATCTTATAGTCGGTGAGTACGTTTACCTGTCCTATGCGTTGTCCCTGAGTGATATTCTGGCCGATTTCGGCATCCAAAAAGCCCAATTGACCATCGGCGGGGGCCCTAACGTTCAGGTGGTCCAGACGCTGATAGACCATACCCAATGTTTTTTGCATTCGGGCCAGATCGGCGTCCAAACCCGTTAGCGAAGTGCTGCGCAATTGATCGTCGTTTTCTGTCTGTAATTTAATAATATCGTGCTGTTTTTGGGACAGCTCGTAATTTTCTTTGGACAGCTGATACACTTCTCTTGAAATCAGCTCTTCTTCAAAAAGGGCTTTATTCTGTTCAAAATTTCGTTTCAAACGCTGTAAGTCGGTACTTGCGGTAGCCAACGATCTTCTGCCATCTACCTGACGCTGATCGAAAGTCAATTTTGTAGATCTTAAATCGTTCTGTTTTAGTGCCAAATTGCTTTCACTTGCCAATATTTGTTCATACAGGTTCATGTTCTCCAACTTCAAGATGATATCCCCCTTTTTCACGGTGGCGCCCTCTTCGATCAGTTTTTCGGTAACCCTTCCCCCTTCATAGGCATCCATATATATGGTGGAAATCGGGGCAACGGTTCCGCTGATGGTGATATAATCGTCAAACTTCCCTTGTGTTACCTCGCCAACGGAGAGTTTGTCCTTTTCGGTCCGAAACGTCGATGCGGAATTTCCGAACAGCAATTGATAACCGGCAAAGAGAAGCAATAGGCCTAAAGCAATATAACCATAGTGCTTGGCCTTTAATCCTTTCTTTTTCTCCAATTTAATATCCATAGTTGAAATCGTTTAGTTGTAATGGTCCACTTTTACTGAATGCCGAATACGGGCAGTCCACGGTAAAAATCCAAGGTGCTTTTATTCACTTCTGATTTTAACCGCGCCTGCAACTGTTGGTTTTGTGCGGTAGCGAACAAATTTTTTGCCGTAAACAGCGCAATGGCGTTGATGAGCCCTTTTTCATATCGTTTTTGTGCTATGGAAAACGCCAAACGCTGGGCTTCCATATTTTTGGTGGTCTGTTTGAACTCCACCTGCAATGCCGTGTGTTCCTGTACCAAGGTTTGAATGGTCTGGTACACCACTTGTTCTTGTATGGCCACATTGTTATCGGCACGCAACCGGTCGATTTTGCGTTGTTTTACCCCGGACCTGCCGGACCATCGATTGCTGATGGGGATACTTAGGTTGACCCCTATAAATTGAAAGGTATTGTCCCGAAATTGTTCCCGAAAAGGAATAGTGGCTCCGAGTGTGTCCCGTGTGGTTTCAAAATAGCCCGTTCCAATACCTCCGAAAAGGGAAAGTGAGGGATATAATTGTCCGCGTGCCGCTCCCAATTGTTTGCGCGCCGCCTTTGCTCTTAGGGTACTTGCCTTCAACAAGGGTAAAAAAACTTTGGTCGCTTTAAAAATACTATCCGTTTCTATCTTTTTAAAGGAATTTTCAGCTGTATCGACCGCAAAATTTGGCTGAATGGTGATATCGGATACGTCTTCTAGGTTCATTTCCTGTACCAGTCGAAGCCTTGCTACAGCCAACTGATTTTGGCTTTGGGTGAGGTTCAAACTGTCGGTCAATAAAAGGGATTGTGCCTCGTATAGATCCGCACCGGCCATTAGGCCCAATTCAATTTGCTTTTCCACCAACCGCTGGTTGTTTTGTGAAACTTGCAATTGTTCCATTGAAATATTGACCAAGCCTTCAAAAAATGCGATATCGTAAAACGCTTGCATTACCCGGAACGCCAAAAGGTATTTTTGTTGGCGCACATCTTCTTTGGCCGCTTTAAAAAGAAATTTCGATGCTTTTATGGTATGCATCCGTTGAAAACCTTGGAAGAGGGCTACCGACGATTCCAAAGAATAATTATTGGAAAAGAAATCGGTGGTAACCACATCGTTGGTAAAAGGATCCGTGCTTCTTCCAAAATTAACGGTATAGCTCGCATTACCGCTAAGGGTCGGTAATAGATCACGAACGGATTGACGATAGGTTTCCTTGCCCGAATCCGTGGTATATTGAAAATCTTTGAGTTGTAAATTGTTCGACAAGGCATAGTCCACACAATCGTTCAACGTCCAAGTCTCCTGAGTGAAAACGAACTTTCCGATCAGCACAAGTACAATAGTTAAGGTCGCTATTTTAGAATGCATATTCATATTGGTATGCCAATTGGTATACTATAGGTGTGCCACGTTTTTAAATTTCTGAAAATCAACTTGTTATTAATTATATTTTTGATGTACACTTAGGCAATTGTACAATAATTTTACAAATACTGTCAAAATATTGGACAATTGATATTTTTAATTGGATACAAATCGTAGTTTTAACCATTAAATGAGACAATACAAATGGTAAATGCCAAAATTTTGGTTATCGATGATAACAAGAGTGTGCTCAGTGCCCTTGAAATTCTATTACAATTCGAATATAAGGAAGTTGGTACCTTATCCAACCCCAACCAAATAAGCTCCTACCCTGGTTTAAAGGATTGTGATATCATTTTGTTGGACATGAACTTCTCCGCCGGTGTAAATACCGGGAACGAAGGGCTTTATTGGCTTCGCGAAATAAAGAAAAAGGTACCCTTGGTTTCGGTGATAATGATGACCGCCTATGGTGCGGTTGACTTGGCCGTAGAGGCGCTCAAGGAAGGGGCGGCCGATTTTGTTTTAAAACCATGGAACAACGATAAGCTATTGGCCACGGTAAAATCGGCCTATGAACTTCGAAAATCGAAGAAAGAGGTAGATCAGTTAAAGCGTAAGGAAAGCCATTTAAAACAGGTGATCAACCAGCAGGGCAGTACGATTATCGGAAACTCCAAAAGTTTAAAAGGGGTCTTGCACTTGGTTTCCAAGGTTGCCAAAACGGATGTCAACGTATTGGTTACCGGGGAAAACGGTACCGGGAAGGAACTCATTGCAAGAGCGCTTCATGGACAGTCCTTGCGTATGAACGAGGTATTCATATCCGTAGATATGGGGTCCATTTCCGAAAACCTCTTCGAAAGTGAACTTTTCGGTCATATGAAGGGGGCCTTTACCGATGCCAAGGAAGATCGTGCAGGTAAATTTGAGGCGGCCAATGGCGGCACCTTGTTTTTGGATGAGATCGGGAACCTATCCCTACAGACCCAAGCCAAGCTATTATCGGCCATACAGCATAAAACCATAGTCAGGGTAGGTTCGAACAAACCCATTTCCGTCGATATCCGATTGATATGCGCCACCAATGTAAACTTGGATCAAATGGTCGCCGATGGTCTTTTTCGGGAAGATCTGCTCTACCGTATCAACACTATACGCGTGGAAGTTCCCCCCTTGCGTGAACGTAACGAAGATATCATATTGCTGGCCGACCATTATTTGAACAAGTTTACCTCAAAATATGGAAAACAGGGGTTGAAAATAAACCAAGCTGCTCAAGAAAAATTAAAAACCTATGGTTGGCCCGGAAATATCAGGGAATTGCTACATACTGTGGAACGCGCGGTCATACTTTCGGAGGGTAATGTATTAAAACCTACGGACTTTCCCTTAAACAACGCGGTATCCGCGAAAAAAGGAACAGGTCCCGTTACTTTGGAAGCAATGGAATTGTTGATGATCATGGAAGCTTTGGACCAACACAACGGCAATCACAGCGCAGCTGCAGAACAACTGGGTATTTCAAGGCAAACCCTCTATAACAAATTGAAAAAGTCGGGATCCGCAATCTAAATTATGGTAAGTCGTAACATTTACATACAGTTGATCATACGTATCGTCGTTATTTCGCTCACCGCTTTGTTGACGGCATCCTTCTATTTTAAGGAACGGTACCTGTTGAGCGGTTTTCTTCTGTTCCTTTTGGGTATCCAAACCTATGTACTCATCCAATATATCAATCAGACCAATAGGAAGATCGCCTATTTTTTTGATGCCATAAAGAACGAGGATTTTACCCTTCGTTTTCCGGAAAAATTGAGTGTAAAATCGTTAGAAGAGTTAAATCATAGTCTGAACATGCTCAACGGAATGATTCAAGACATCCACTTGAAAAAGCAGGCCCAAGAACACTACTATCAGGAAATCATACGCCAGGCCGCCATCGGAATCCTGACCATCAATTCCAAAGGACATATCTTGTTCGCCAATGGTACGGTGGAAAAGCTTTTGAATTATCATCCCTTGAACCACGTAAAACAGTTCAATCAGATCGATACAAAATTGTATGCCCTGTTCGCCGATCTTGAACCCTTTGACGGGAAAGTATTTCAACTTTCGAACGAAAGGGAAAACTCCCAGCTCGCGCTGAAAGCGACCGCTATTAATGTTGACGGTGAGGCGCTATTGCTCGTAACGGTACAGGACATTCATAAGGAGCTGGACGAAAAGGAAACCGATTCCTGGGTACGGCTTATTCGGGTGTTGACCCATGAAATAATGAACACCATTACGCCCATTACCTCTATTTCGGAATCGATTTTAAAGTACTTTAAGAACAAAAACGAACCGGTCGCCCTTTCGGATGTTAGGCAGGACCATATTGTAAATACCGCAAAAGGATTAGAAGTGATCAAGGAACAGGGCGGAAACCTTATGGATTTCGTACAGTCGTACCGTAGTTTCCTTAGCGTCCCAAAACCGGACAAAAAACTGGTTCCGGTAATGGATTTATTGGATAAAGTGAAATTGTTGATGACCCCGGATAATGTTCAAGAAATGAACGAAATAGCAGTGGAAGTAAAACCGGAAGGCCTCTCACTTTTTATCGACGAAAAACAGATTACCCAAAACCTGATCAATTTGGTAAAAAATGCGTTACAGTCATTAAAGGGTCAGGAAAATGGAAAAGTGCGGATTCAAGCGGGAGAGACCGGTAAGGGCCAAAAGTACTTAACGGTCTGGGACAATGGTCCCGGAATACCTGCCGACCTGATCGATGAGATATTCGTTCCGTTTTTCACCACTAAGGACTCGGGAACCGGAATAGGGTTGAGCTTATCAAAACAAATTATGCATTTGCACGGAGGGGGAATGAAGGTACACTCCACCCCGGAAAGCGGAACCGCTTTCACCATGCTTTTTTAGGCGCTATCAGATTTTCTTGACCCGAACGGCGTTCATGCCACGGGCACCTTTTTCCAATTCAAAGCTCACCATATCGTTTTCGGTAATCTCGTCGATAAGACCACTGACATGGGTGAAGTATTTTTCATTGTTTTCCGAATCGATAATAAAACCAAAACCTTTGGAGTGATCAAAGAACGAAACTTTTCCATTTCTGATCGGATTGAATTTATCTTCGTCGGTCTCTTCCTTTTTTGGAATTCCCAAAACAATATCTTCCGCCTCGATCGCTATTTTTTCGGAAGGATCCGGTGGGGTATCCGTTAAATTACCGTTATGGTCTACATAAGCAAACTGAATTCCTCCTCCTTTTTCCTTTGCCTCTGCCTTTCGGGCTTCTTTACGTTTTTGTTTTTCTTCCCTTTTTTTACGGCGCTGTTTTTCCTTCTCCGTTTTATTATAGGTCTGTTGTGATTTGGCCATGTGCTGTTCTGTTTATTTTTAAGTTATTTAGAAAAGAAAATACGGAATGTAGTTGAGGAAAACAAACATGGAAATCAAGATTTCCGTAAAGTGAACCAAGTCGGTCGTAAAGCGCGAACATGCCCAGTACTTCAATTCTACTACGAAGATAAGCTTTCCGTTCCATTTTTAAAATTTTATATCGGAGCACGGCGCTTTTTTTGGACGATGTATGGTGTCCGTTGTTTTTTTAAGTTCCTCTTTGGCAATTGAAGTAAAAAACCGGCCCATAGTGATGGCCGTTAATTACCTTCCCTAAAGACCTATGTAGACCGATTATCCTGAAAGCCCATAAAAAAGTGACGGGTCATTGCGACAACTTATCGTGAATGTTCCGGGAAAGTTCAAGTACACGATGCCGTAATTGAGCAGGTTCCAGAATTTCGGCATAATCACCGAACATCATGTACCAGCGGGGAAATGCATTTTCGATATCGGGAGATTGGAAGGTCATTTCCACATGGTTTCCTTTGGCCTTTTCGGATTCAAAGCCGTACCGAAATTTCCCCTCGGCAATATGAGGTGCAATTTTACGATCGACCAAAATACGTACCCTGGTCGTATGTCGCAGGTGCTGTTGGTTTCTGTAGGCCTCCAATGATCCGTGGGTTCGGGAAAATCGCTTTTGGGAGCGTTTTACAAGTAGCATACGATCGGTTCTAAACTGACGATAATCCAATCGGGAATGACAGAATCCCAAAACGTACCAATTGTTGTTTTCATGGTAAATGCCAACAGGTTCGATCATTCGTTCCGTTGGTATGTCCGTTCTCAGGGAGCGATATTTCATAAAAACCTGTTTTCCTTCGGCGATACTTTCAAAAAGTACTTCCAAGGCATCCGGACTCCCTTCATGGAACAAAGGTTTTACGGAGGTAATAATAACTTGGGTGTCCAAAATGGCCAGCCAATCTTTTTCTTTACCCCTGAGGATCGCTTTGATCTTGAGCATGGCAGTGGCGTAATGTTCCCCCAAGGACTTATCCGTAAATTTTTGCATTAATTTTTGGGCAGCTAAAAAACTAATGGCCTCTTCTTTGGTGAACATTACCGGTGGCAATCGATAGCCTTCCATAATGGAATACCCCAGGCCCGCCTCGCCCACTACCGGTACCCCACAGCTTTCAAGGGTGCGAATATCCCTGTATATGGTCCGCAAACTCACCTGGAACCGTTCCGCCAAAACTTTTGCCGTAATCTTTTTTGACGCTTGCAGTTGAATTAAGATGGCGATAATGCGGTCAAATCGTTTTGTGGTATCAACACTCATAAAAAGGAACTATTGCGTCGTTTGTTTGAAAAGTAAGGGTAAGGTACATTAGGAAATTGATATTCCGTTAGCGGTTTTGTAAACCTAAAATACGGTTTGTTCCTGACAACCCTATGTCAGTAGCATCCTAAATCGATCAATTTTAATTCCTTTTTGCCCAAATAGATAGTTTCAAAGGGAGTAATACCATTTTAACTTTATAATAGCACTAATGAATGGTATAACTATAAATAAAGGTGGTTTGCGGGGTCGACCCGGTTATGGATTTTGGATATTTTCCCTCATTTCGAACAATTCCGTTTTCATGCTGACAAAAGGTTGTCACTACCTGGATTTAACTTTGTGCCAAACTTTTAAACTATCGGTCATGCTCTATATGTTCAAACCCATTACAGAATTAAAATGCCGTAAGACCAAAAACGTTTTTAAGACACTGATGGAGTATTGGCTGCAGCAACGGCGCCATACCAGAAAACACATTGCCGCTTTTCCAGAAAAACAGTTGTTTGCCTATACTATCGGAAAAATTCCATCTTTTGGGGATATGGCCTTGGAGCAAGCGTTCATCTCCGGTCCGGGAATACGTCAGCTTGCCACAGGTATCGATGATACCTTAAACGTCAATAGACAAAAATACCGGAGCAAGAATACGCTATTGGGGCTTTGGGACCATAGTACGGTACAGATCGAATATTATGCTGCCGAAATCGATACCAACGCCGGTAACGGCAATATTCGATTGCAACATCAGCTTTTTGCATCCCTGGATGATGCGTTATGGTACTTTTTAAAACAGGAAACCGCATTGTCCGGTTATGGAAATACCTATTTGAACGCGATGGAGGTTTCCCCTCCTTTGCCATAATACCGTTTTGGTGGCTGAAATAAGGTCCGTTCAATAGGAAACTAGTATATAAAAACCAGTGTTAAAATGAATTATATGAAAACCGTTTCGGTATTTAAAACCTCCGTAAACAAAAAGCAGGACATCAAAAGGATACGCCCGTTGTTGAACAGACTTATTGCAACAAATGGAAGGTGGAATTTCGATTTGGAAGATTGTGACAGAATCCTGCGTGTGGAGAGCCAAGTATGTTTGGAAAACGAAGTGATAAACCTCTTACGCTATTGTAATCATGAATGTCAAGCACTGGAATAAGCCTATTTATGGACGTTACGTTTTTTTGAAGCGTTGATGAAGTAAACTCCCGTGAGCAATACTACTGCTGCGACCATGGATTGCCGGGTAATGTTTTCGTCCAAAAAATACCAACCCAAGAAAAGCGCAATAATCGGATTTACATAGGTCGATGTGGCCACTTTTTCGGGCGAGACCTTACGAAGCAGGTAATTGAAAGAGGTGAACGCGATAATACTACCGAATACCACCAGCAGTAACATGGAAGTCAATACGGGACCGCTCCATTCCTCCGGGGACGACCAGGGCTCGTTTAGGACCAAGCTGGCAAGTATCAAAAGTATGCCTCCCATGAACATTTGATAACCAGTATTGACAAAGTAGTTTTTGGGTAGGTCGGCTTTGCCTACGAACAGGCTTCCATAGCCCCAACTGACCATACAGACAAAGATCATGGCCATACCAAGTAGCGAATTCTCTTGGGAAACCACCTGTTTTTGTGCAATCAGGAGATAGATGCCCACAAAACCTAGGACGATACCGACAATCGACATTGCTTTGATTTTTTTTCCTTCCAAAACCCACATCAACAATAGGACTACCAAAGGCTGTGCGGAAATTTCGAGGGCGGCAAAGCCACTATCTACATATTTTAACGCCCACACCACTACCCCGTTCCCAAAGGCAAGAAACAAAAAACCCGCAATCACCGTATTTTTAAGCTGTTTTGCCGTAATACGAAGTGAAATCCCCGAAAAGGTACATATCAGACCGATCAGCACCCCCGCAACGGTAAATCGGATACCCGCCAACATAAAAGGTGGAAGTTCGGAAACCGCTATTTTGTTCAACAGATAGGTTGAACCCCAAATAACGTAAATCGCAAAAAAAGCCGATACGACCAATAGCGTATTTCGGGATATGGACATACTCGTTTTTTAAAGGTCAATAATACCACAAGCAATTGAAATAGTAACGCAAATGCCATTTATTCCAACGCTTTTTTCCATAAAGGAATCAAGTCGGCAAAAATAGCTGCTATCATGGTAAAAGGAATAAGGAACTTTATACAAATAAATATTCTTTAAAGGCATCACGGAAATGGTATGGCAGTCCCAAGGCGCGGTCGGCAGTTGCAGGAGCTCCTTTTTATCAATTATAAAAGTGCTTACTGCCCACAGCTACTGTAACAAGAATTGGTTGATCGTTAACCATCGTTAGTATTTAATATATGACTTTCCCAAAAGTTCCAGCGTTTTGAGATTTCCAAAGAGCCGTAGTTTCGGTTGGCTGTACGTTACGCATATAACCCATCAATACTCAATACTCATTACCAAATACTAACTACAAATTGAAAAATGGATCGGCATTCCAACAGTTGGGTATCCAAAACTTACAGTTGGGTAGGTTCATTTTTTGCGGGCCGGACTTCCTTTTTAAGTTTACACCAGTAATCATCAAAAACCTAAAATTATGAAATGAGCCATAACAATTCTTGATACCAACCGAAATGACTATTGGCGAATTACATCTGACTATTAAAAAACAATAAATATAAACAGATGAAAGCTTCAATCATCAAAACAGCAACAGAATCAAAAACAGGACACTACTTTTCCATTTTAAGTGGGAGTAAAAGAGTACAATGGGCACAGTACCGTAAATTCAACAGATAAACCGACTATAATCCTAAAAATAAACATCATGAAGACGAACCAAAATAGTATCCCTAAACTACAAAACTTGAGTGACGATTTGATAAAACGAATAAGCAAACCGTTCTCTACCGAAACCATCCGTTGGGCAAACCTGCCTTGCTGACCCATAACGGCGCTGCTAGGTATTGAGAAATAATTATTGGTAAGGTAGCGCTCAAAACAAATGGTTAGGGATTGCTTTTCATACCAAATGCATTTGAACAATTGTTATCCTCGGACAAATACGGTTTCGCTATTTGATCGTATAACGATACTTGACGCCGAGAATATAGTCCCTTTCACGATCGACCGCTTCCAAATCGCTTTGGAAACGCAGAAAAATACCTAGTTTGCCGGCATTTTTCAACTTGTAATCGGTACCGAACGTCAGTCGATATTGGTTGGCCCGACCACGGTCGTCCGCTATTCTGTTGAACCACTCCGCTGCAAATTCCGGATCTAGTTTCCAATCCTTGATCTGATATTCCAAAGCACTTTTAAACCGGATGAATTGTCGGGCTTCGTCCGAAACCCCTAGCTCATTTTTACGCTGATAGCGCACCCGATATTTGAATCGGAACCGATTTGCCTTGGCACGGTAGCGTAAATCGATATGGTATCGGAAGTGGTTTTCGTAACCTTGTATATTTCCTTGATCATCATTCTCCCTAATATAGCGTGCAGCAAAGCCCAATTTTAGCCCCTTATACAGCTTCCGATTTGTCTGGAACTGGGCAAAATACTCATCGACCGTTGTGCTGTTGTCCTTTAGACGAAACTGTGTTTCTAGCTCAAAATCCCAATGTTTGCCGGCTTTATAGTCCAGGCCGACCGATGACCATGTTAGAAAATCGTTAGTTTGAGCGGTAAGCACAGTGGCGCATAGCGCTATGAAAACGAAAAAGAGACAGATAATTCTTTTGTGCATAATAACCTCAGGGGCTTTCTATTTTTTGGCGAAGTAATAAATCGTAAGCACGGCAGTGTCCTTTAAAAAATCGATATCCCCGATACGTATCCGATTGATTTCGATTCCGGTCCTGCTTTCCAGGTCGGCCTTCAGTTCTGCTTCGTTTTCCGGTCTGATGTTCGCTATTTTTTCATAAACGATTTCTTTGCTGACCTCATGTTTAAGGTTCCACCATCGTTCGATAATGGCGATGGCCCCAACGACCAAAAAGTTTCCGAGAACGATTTCGGCATAGCTCAACTTTTTATTGGCCAATGAATTGATTACGGAAATCCCGATTACTACGAACAGATAGGTCATTTCCTTTATAGCAATGGTATCGGTTCGATAGCGGATGATACCAAAAATGGCAAAAAGGCCTAGGGCCATGCCCATATCCAATTCATACTTTTTTAGCGTGAAACACAAAAAGAAAACAATAATACTGATCAGATAATAGGTGAACAGGTAGTCCTTTCTTTTGGTTGCGGGATAATACAGATAACGGACGATAATCGTTAAAAAAGTGATGTTGATGCCAAACCGGAACATCATTTTTAAAAGGTCGTTGTCGTAAAGAGGGATTTCTAAAAACTCCATTGTGCTGCGGTGACTTTATTGATACGTAATCGTTTTTCCTTAAAAATATTTTGCTTTAGCGACGGATTTAACTGCGCCATACCGATGCAGTACTTGCTCACGCGATAGGGAAGTATTCCATGGTGCTTTAGTATCTGGAAAAAATTTCCCATTCTGTTGAACGTTCCTTGTTTTATTTCGATAATGGCCAAATTCTCAGGTTGGTACCGGCCGTGCCCGTTTTGAAATGTTAGTCCGATATCGATCGTCACACGTTCCGACAGGTCCGGGGCAATCAGGGTAATCCGCTTAAAATCGTTTTGAAGTACGGGTGAGATACTACTTTTTAACGAGCAGTTTCTCCGAACGAAAGCTTGGCCTTCTAAAGTGTTCAAGGCGGTAAATGCATCGATTTGCTTGCGCTTTTTTTTCGTCCGTCCCGTGTTTTCCTTTATTTTAACCTCCAAGTAGCGTTTATTGGACGCGCTATATTCCCGGATCCTAACTTTAAAACGATGTCCTTTTCCATTATGATGATCGGTGTAACAGTCAAAAGCTTCAGTATCAAAATACTGGTTTTTATAGGTCATCACGCGGGCATCGGAAATCTCCAAAACATGATAAGACGATTGTGCGGCACTAAGTATGCTTGTGATTTTTTGTTGATGGAGTATAAACTTGGTATCCACCCTATCCATCAGGGAAGCATCGGAAATAGCATCGAGCGAAATCGGCCGGAACGGGTCCAATGACTGCTGCAGATTTTTCAAATACTGTGCGTTAATGGACATGGATGGTTAGTGTTGACATAACACAAAGCTACTTATTAATTTAAGAGTCCGGTTCCAACCTATGAATAATCATGCGCGAATACCATGTTGAAGTTAAAATGGTATGACATCATTTTTAGCGATTTAGTGAACTACCTCGGGGCAAGCCCACAAGGCTTTAATACCATTTCGATGCACACATCGGGATATAAAACCTACGGGAATCAAACAATGCTATTCGAGCGGACAACGGACGGGCCGGCTGCTTCCTTTACTAGAGGCACCGCTACCGTTTAAGTAAAAAATATCCACTAATATCGGCACTTTCGGAGAGGTTGATGGTGTACCAATAGGAGTCCGGCGGCAATGCGCTCCCCAGGGCCTCACCATCCCATTTTTGGCCTGGGGCCAGTTGCACCAACAACTTGCCATATCGGTCGTAAACAAACACATTGGTTACTGTAAAGTTTTCCATAGAATCCACGGACCAAAAATCTCGAAAACCATCATTGTTAGGGGTGAAAAATCTCGGAATAGCTGCAATAAAAGGGTCCGTAGAGGGTATTTCCGTAGTAAAGGATATTGGTGGGCATTGGTCGGAAATAATTGTTCCAGCGTAGGTAGAAATCTGAATATAGATAGTGGTCCCATAGGGCAACGGGCGATCAAAGCGATAGTTGTTTTCCGAACCGGTATCAAAATTATCCACGAGATCACGGCCCCCAGAAACGATACCTGCAGAAATAAAATATCCATCCACATTGGGAATACTTTCCCATTCCAAAGCCGTCGTAACGGAAACGTTCTTTTGCGCTGCTGTGGGGATGGTCAGGTTTGCACAGGAAGTTTCCGAAGCACTGTCGCCAGTGGTAAAGGAAATAGAACGGCAGTTGATAGCGGCTCCTTCCGAATTATAAGGGATTACCGTGATAAAATAGCGTGTTTGGGGCTTAAACCGCGGAGGTTTAGCATTGGTCGTGTTTCCCACGTTCTCCCGGTCCCAAACCAACAAACCGTCGGCATCGCCCTCCCGGATAGTAACATAATAGCCTGTGGCACTAAGACTGCCGATCCAGGTAATGTTAGCGTTTACCGGTACCAACTGGTTTCCGGGTACGGGATCGATGACCATGGTACATTGCGGTACGGCCAAGCCGGAGGTACGGAAGCTAATTTCGATACAGGTATTGATCAATTCCCTATTTCGAAAAGGAACCACCGAAACAAAAATTTCAGATCCGGAAGGTAGGCTTACCGTAGGATTATACGAAGTTACCGTTCCCAACTGCTCATTTTCTACAATATCGATTCCACCCGAGGCAGTGCCCACGTTCAATACGTATCCGGTAGCACCATCCACGGCGTTCCAAGAAAAATGGGTATCCGTAGAAACACCGGTGGCACCGTCCATTGGGGTCACCAAACCGTTACAGTTGCCAATTTGCGCCTGTACGGGACAAAAAAGAAACACACAAAGGCATTTAAGTATCATGCCAAAATAAGATGTAAAACCGTTTTTCATAGCATAAAAAACAACAGGTCCACAACGATTGGAAGTACAACTTCCATTTATATTAATCCGACCTGCATGATGTACAATATATGAAAATCTGAACACTGTAGCCTTTCTTCAGTTCGAAAGGGGCAGTTAGGGAGTACGGACAGGGCAAAGAAAATTGTTTCTTGGGCATAAAAACCTCCCATCCGCTATAAATCGTATACGATTTTGTACTTTTACATTATGATGAACAGGATGATAGTGCGAGACCAAGTGCGAGAATATTTACTGACCCAGATGCGGGAAGGTAAATTGAATGCGGGAGAATCGGTAAACTTGGCCGCCCTCGCACGTACTTTAAAGGTAAGTGTTACCCCGGTTCGTGAGGCGTTGACCCAACTGCAACAATCCCATGTGATAGAAGCCATTCCCAATCGCGGTTTTTTTATGAAGGAACTGAGTCACGACGAGGCCAAAAATCTTTACGAACTGGTCGCCCAATTGGAGGTTTTAGCACTGGAGCAGTCCGAATTTGATGCCGATGCGATAGCCAATTTACGAACGCAGCAACGCCTGATACAAGAATCGGTGCATCCCTTGGACCGGATCAATGCCTATATGGAGTTCCATCGATTGTTGACCAAAAATTACAAGAATACCGTAGCGCAACAGATTCTTGGCGATTTAAAAACACGGGTATTTTTATATGAAAAGGCCTTTATGTCGGACGAATCTTTTTATTACAATTCCGACAACCAACATGAAGCCATCATTTCCGCGATTGAGGACGATAACGTACCCTCGGCGGCACTGGTACTAAAAATGAACTGGTACCTTGTACAGGATTATATTGCAAAACAATTAGTTGTACTTTAATGCCGGTCGCAAGCTTATAGGACCATCTCTACAGCGCGGCCATTTTCTGGTATAGCATACAACTTTTGTTTTTAGATGGCGTTATGTTGTTTTAATACCATTTTAACTTTGAAATCGCGCGTATAGAAATTGAATTATCTTTTAGTTGTTCGAGGCAAAAAATCTAAGCATAGCCCTAGCTACGGTTATATTTTTTAACGAAGAACAGCTGAAAAAGAAACGATTTATTAGTGCTATTTCAAAGTTAAAATGGTATAAGATTGACAAACGACAACAATGCATACATCATAATGGGATACCTCTCGCCACAAATAGCAGCTTTTGCCAAAAAAAGTAAGCAAAAGAACCTTTCATTGATCAAAAAGCAAAACTCTTGCGGAATTTTTCAAGACTATGAAGCAGCAGATAATAAGGCATCCGATAAATCAGAGGGCGATAAAGGATAAAGGTTTACTAATACCACACCTTATGCCTGTTATTCTTCCGGAAACAGGCTTTTGTCCAATCCGGGTATGAGCTGTAGCGCATTTTTGTAATATACTTTTTTCAGCACCTCGTCCGGAAGATTTAGGCCGTACATGGCCCAAAAGGCATGGTATTTCTTGTAGTACGGGAAATATTCGTCATCACTTTCCAAAACCCTGAAATAGGTTGGAAATTCTTTAGGTCTCCAGCTATCCTTTCCAAAGAGGATCCTATCTTGGTATTTTATAAAAAAAGCACGGGCGGTTTTTGGCTGTCTTCCCAGTTCGGCGATAACCGCGGCAATGCCCACGGACATGTTCGGCATAGCATCCAACAATTCTCCCAGTTTAGTCAAATCATTGGCATACCAGCCCATATGTGCATTTATGAATTTGGTGTTCTTATGCTTTTTGAACAGCCTATGTTGTTCATCGATAAGCTGCTGCCAAGGAGCGGGATCGGTGTCGGATCGTTTTCTTCGGGGATGGGTCTTAAGTTCCAGCCAACGCTCATTTGCATTGTCCATGGGTTCCCAAAATGACCTGGGATCCGCAGCATGGATCAACACCGGAATCCCCAAGGCCGCACATTTGGCCCATACCGGATCTAGTCGTGGGTCGTCGATAGCTAGGCGGTTTCCGGAGATATCTTTATATCGTAATCCGAGACTTTTGAATACTTTTAACCCTTTTGCACCATTTTTCACATCTTGCTCAAGTTGATCGGCGGCCTTTGTGCCCCAATCCGCTTCCCCTACCCCATCAAAATTGACATTGGCAAAAACCACGAACCGGTTGGGATGGGTCTTGGCGATGTTCGCGGTCTTTTTTTGAAGTGCTTTTCCCGACCCACCACTCAAGTTTACCATAATGCCTTCATTTAAGGCATCCATATCCGATAGCATACGTTCCAATGCCTCGGGAGACATGTCGCGTTGGTGACTGTGTACATCGACAAAGGGAAATTTGGCACGAGGAATTTCGGCCCCTGGTACGACCAAGGTAGATTTTGGATCATACTCCTCAAAAGACATTTCTTGAGCCATTAAAAAAGGAACAAAGCAAAAGTAAAAACAGTAAAACAAGCATTTCTTCATGTTGGACAGCTACGGTTGTAAGCAAGATAGGAATAAAAACAAGGCTTATTCCGATAAACCGAAGTCCGCATACAGCTTTTGGTAGGTTTCCAGGGTATCGATATCCAACGCTTTTCCTTTGGGGTCCATTACGTATAGGTCGTCCGCGTTGTTCCGAATGATGTCCCTTGCACCAAAGTCGCTTTGCAGTTGGCGTAGCGCTGCAAAATATTTTTTTCCAAAAAATGCCGGTACTCCGGCCCCATGAAGATACTTGGTGGCGATAATGCTCTCTTGGCGGGATTCAAAAGTATATCGAAGTTGTTTCAAAAAATGAAAATCCAATAAAGGTTGGTCCGCCAACATGATCAAAATACCTTGTAGCGTTGGCTCTTTGCGTAGCAGATGGGCAATACCAAAAGCAATGGAACTTCCCATCCCTTTTTCCCATTCCGGATTCACGACGAACATATCGGGCAGCTTTCCCAAATGTGCTTGAATGGTACTTGCGTGGGCCCCGAGAACTACGACCCTATTTTGAACATCCGTCTTTTCCGCCTGGAAAACCGCGTGGGACAATAACGTTCCGTTTCCCCAAGGCAATAGCTGTTTGGGGCGTCCCATTCTTTTGGATGCACCTGCCGCAAGCAATAACAGTCCGTATTGGGGTGGAAAAGGTTCCATTGCCGTAAAAGTAATGTTTCCCTAGAAAACCTATAGTATATAACGGGCAACGAAGATTCAGATAATCAATGTGAAATATCATTAACTTTTGAAAGCGACAACAGCTTTTAGACCAAATGCATAAAAGTGCCACTATACCGTCAACCAGGAATGCACTAGCTGGGTTGCTGGTAGAAACAGCGCAATAAAATATCCTGTGAAAAAGCCTTAAAAGTGTTATCTTTCTACAACCATTGAAAGTTGTAACGACCCAAACATTTCGAGTGCTGTGAGACCTGTTATCTATATGGATTACAATGCGACAACTCCTTGCAGAAAGGAAGTTGTGGAGGCGATGTTGCCTTATTTTGAACATGATTTTGGGAACCCTTCCAGCGACCATGCCCATGGTTGGATGGCAAAAGATGCCATTGAAGAGGCCACTACCACTATTGCCAATACACTGCACATACAGGATAACGACATCATTTATACCTCCGGTGCAACGGAAGGAATAAACATGGTGTTGAAAGGACTTGCATTTGAAACAAATGGAAAAAAAAGGCACATGATCGTGACCTCGAACGCGCATAAAGCCGTTTTGGACTGTTGTGGTTATTTGGAGGAAAAGGGTTTTGATATTACCTACCTGCCCGTAGATTCGCAAGGCTTGGTGTCGTTGACCGAATTAGAGGCCGCTTTGCGAAGTGACACCCTTTTGGTTTCCATACTTTATGCGAACAATGAGACGGGAATGCTGCAGCCCTTGTCGAAAATTGGGGAGCTCGTGCATGCGAATAACAGTCTGCTCTTTTCCGATGCGACCCAAGCATTGGGTAAAGTGTCCTTAACGTCCGTATTCGAGCATTCCGATTTTGCCTGTTTTTCCGCACATAAGGTCTACGGCCCAAAAGGGATCGGTTGGGTATACCGCAAGCCGAACGAAAACGGGAAGGCCCTGCCGGGCTTTATCCATGGCGGTGGACAGCAAAATGGACAACGGGGCGGCACTTTAAATACCCCTTTGATTATCGGTATGGCCAAGGCCATTTTTTTGGCCCAAGAAAACCTGGAGAGGGAAACCAAGCGAATTTCGGCATTGCGGGACTTTTTAGAGGAAGGGCTGTTGCAAATCGACCAGGCCATATCCAACAGCACCGGTACACATCGACTACCCAATACCCTAAATGTTTCTTTTCCGTTTGTGGACGGGTCAAAATTGTTGACCGCCTTAGGACTAAAGGTCGCGGTATCCAACGGTTCGGCATGCAAAGCAACGTCCGTTGCACCTTCTCACGTACTTTCCAGTATGGGAATACCTTCAGGTTTGGCCATGGCATCGATTCGATGTAGTTTAGGATTGAGCACCACTTCCGAAGAGGTAAAGCAAACGCTTGACATCATAACAACAGCAGTCGAACGCCAAAGAGCGGATAATATACTTTGGGAACAACGGTATTCCAAAACGGAACAAACGTAATGGGAACGGGGTACACCAATAATAAACCAAATAGTATATTTCTTGCATGGAGCTATTGAAAAATGAACGGTACCATACAAATACGTCGTGCACAACCCATTGATGCGGAAGCGTTAGCGGCGTTGACCCTAGCATCCAAAAATCACTGGAATTATGGTACACCCCAAATCGCCATTTGGCGGGATGAGCTGTCGATTTCTTCGGATTATATCAGGCAGAACGCTGTTTATAAACTACAGCTAGACGTAGACCTGGTCGGCTTCTATGCTTATGAGCATCTGAAAACGGGAGCGGTAAAACTAAACTTTCTTTTTGTAGCGCCTCGGTACATAGGGCACGGATACGGAGGGTTGCTCTTGAATGATTTCTTAAAACGGGTTAAGGGAACGGTGGCCACCAAAATACTTTTGGATGCAGACCCGCATGCCCAAGCATTTTACGCAAAATATGGCTTTAAGGTCATAGGCCAGCTACCAAGCAGTATCCCAGGACGTACCCTCCCTATCATGCAATTGGAACCTGAGGAATAATCGATATTAGGGTCTGCAGCCGTACCCGATAAAGAGTATCAATAGTTTCGTGTATGAATTGGCCCCTCCTTTTCGCGCAGCATTCCTCCCTTTTTTCCATTAAAGACACTAAGTATTTCCCCAAAGAGGCTTAGCGCGATTTCTTCCGGCGTGTTGGCACCGATTTCCAATCCGCAAGGAGCAAATATTCGCTTTTCTTGTCGCTCATCAATAAGGATACCGCTTTGCTTTAAGTCGTGGAGTATACGGTCAAAACGTTTTCGAGGTCCTAAACAACCGATATATGCTGCATTACCGTTCCAATAGCGTTTTAAATTGTCATAATCGGTCCGATAATCATGTGCCATGAGCACAATGGCGGTATGAGCGTCAATTTCCGGCCGTAAAGCGGCTTCTTTGTCAAAGAGGCCGTGTACCCCATCTAGTCTACTTTTATCTAGTTTTTGAAGGTTTCCGACCAAACTGATTTCCCAATCCAGAACCTGTGCGACCTTAAGGATGGGATACAGGTCATAATTATCGCCAAATACCGCTAAATGATATCGGGGCGGAATGTATTCAAGGAAAATACCGGCCGAGGCCCCATCTTTCTCAAAGGTATGCATGCCGGATTTTTTTGTGGAGCGTACCGCGATCGCACATTGTTCCAGAAACGCCTTTAGTTCGGTATTGGAACAGTCCTCAAATTCCATCTTAAGGGTATCCCCATAGTAGCACGATCCCAAGCTAATACCGGGAATAGTACCGCTAAGGGCGACTACAGTGGCCAATAAGTGAACGCTCCTCCCCTGTGTACAGCGTTCCAAAAGTTCAAGTGTCCTGGTATTTTCGGTTATCGGACGTATAAGGACATCGATAATACCGTTACATCCTAACCCTACTCCGATTTCATTGTCCTTTGAAGTGTCGTATCGCACCAATGAGGGCTTTTGTCTTAAAATGGCCATTTGGGAACGTTTTAAGGCATCGCCTTCCAAACACCCGCCGCTAATGCCCCCTTCAAAAACACCGGATTCAAAAACCAGCATACGGGCCCCCTCACGTCTATAGGACGACTCCTCAACGTGGACGACCTGGGCAATTGCACAATGTTCGTTCAGCATTTTACGCGACCGGTACAGTTGCAGTATGGCGTTTATTTCCTTCATTATAAAAACGGTTGCATTTCTTTGGTCAAGAACGGGACGAATATATCGAAAAATAGCTATCTTCAAATTTATTTTGTTAGGAAAGCTTATGAAGGATGCCTATAATAGAACCATCGACTATGTTCGGATCGCAGTAACCGATCGCTGTAACCTCAGATGCTTTTATTGTATGCCTGAAAATGGTATTCCTTACGAACCGCGTCCCCATTTGCTGAGCTACGAGGAAATTACCCGCTTACTGAACGTTTTGTCCACGCTCGGTTTTTCAAAAGTACGGTTTACCGGAGGGGAGCCCTTTTTGCGAAAGGACTTCATGCAGTTATTGGAAAACACCGCGAATGCTACCGATTTTCAATCCATACATATCACCTCCAACGGAACACTTCTTGAAAAGCACATTCCTAAACTTAAGGATCTTGGAATCACAAAAATTAATTTGAGTATCGATACCCTAGATCCCGAACGCTTCAAAACCATTACCAGGCGAGACGATTTCGAAAAAGTGATGCGTTGCTTTCATTTACTGCTGGAAAATAATTTTCAGGTGAAGTTGAATGCCGTCATCATGGCCGGAATCAATACCCAGGATATCGTTCCTTTGGCCAAGTTGGCGGAACGCTACCCGGTATCGGTTCGCTTTATCGAAGAAATGCCTTTTAACGGCGGGTATAAACAGAATGTTAAAATGTTTTCCGCGCAAGCGATCCGAACAACTTTGGAGAACCACTTTGGAACCTTGACACCGCTTCCTGGATTACATGGGGATACGTCCACAGAATTTTCGTTGCCCGGCCATTTGGGTCAAATAGGAATAATAGCCGCTTTTTCAAGAACATTTTGCAACACCTGTAATCGGTTGCGGATTGGGCCGAAAGGAGAAATTAAAAGTTGTCTCTACGATGATGGCGTTTTCAACATTCGTGATTTTATGCGTTCCGGTGTGTCGGATGTGGAATTGACCGAAAAATTCGAGGAAATAATTCGGTTAAAACCAAAAGACGGATTTGAAGCGGAGCGTATGCGAAAAGCACCGAATACGGCTATGAAGAGTATGAGTAGTATCGGAGGATAACATGGAACGACATTTCATTACATATGAGGAGGCATTGGAAATCATTTCCAAAAATACCGATCGGTTTGAAACTGTTCAAACGCCCTTGGCGGAATGTGTCGGGCATTGGTTGGCGGAAGATTTGGTCGCAGACCGGGATTTCCCTCCATTCGACCGGGTTACCATGGATGGTATCGCAATTGCCTATACCAGTTATGATGAGGGGAAACGATCATTCGAAATAGAAGCTGTAGCCGCTGCCGGGGAGCCCCAAAAAACCCTGCTTCACCCCCAAAAGTGTGTTGAAGTAATGACCGGGGCCATTTTACCGAAAGGGGTAGATACGGTAATTCGCTACGAGGATATTCATATTAAAGAAGGCATTGCCACATTTGTCGGTGAGAAGGTGCGCGCAAAACAGAACGTACATATTCAAGGGGGCGATATTCCCAAGGGAAGCACCATAACCCCTAAAGAGAAGCAGCTTTCGGGTGCCGAAGTGATGCTTGCCGCCACCATCGGAAAAACGGAACTGAAGGTATACCGACTCCCAAAAGTGGCCGTTTGTGCTACTGGGGACGAACTTGTTCCGGTTTCCGCAACACCGGAACCACACCAAATACGGTCATCAAATGTACACGGCCTTCAGGCAATGTTTAGGCAATGGGGCATATCGGCAGATGTGTTTCACCTAAAGGACGATAAAGATGCAATGCAAAAAACCGTTTCCGAACTATTGGAACGCTACGAAACCCTAGTGTTTAGTGGTGGGGTGTCCAAAGGAAAGTTCGATTATCTGCCCGAAGTATTCCGATCCATAGGCATTAAAGAGTGTTTTCATAAGGTAAAACAACGTCCTGGAAAACCATTTTGGTTTGGAAAACACGGGGATGGCACCCTTGTTTTCGCACTACCGGGAAACCCCGTCTCCACTTTCGTATGTACCAATATTTACATCCGATTTTGGCTATACCGCGCCCTGGGCATAACCCCTGATACGTTGTATGTGAAATTGGTGGAAGATGTTATTTTTCCACCGGAGCTCACCTATTTTCCGGAGGCGAAAATCCGTAGTTTAAAAGATGGCACCCTTACGGCAACAGTAATCAAAGGAAATGGTTCGGGCGATTTCACCAATTTAACGCGAACCGATGGTTTTCTGATCCTACCTCGGGATAAAGAACTTTTTGCCGCCGGAGAGCGTTACCCTTTTGTTTCCTACCGCAACCTTGGATACTAATACCATTTCTTGTCTTAAATTACCCATTAAAAATTGTTCTTTTCCGTGTATGCTTCAAAATAAAATCTAACCATAGCTACTGCTATGCTTGGATTTTCTTTTTCGCCTACCCAAAAAATCCCTAGTGTTTATTTGCGTAATTTAACACAAGAAATGGTATGATACCCTTTTGCTTACGATTTCCTGTTAAAAAGTTAAGTGTTTGTTAAACGGAAACTTTTTTAGCCACCCCAAATACTTTATATGCGTTTGTCCCGTTCTGCAAGATGAACGTAAAACCAAGTGAGAATGAAATCTTTTATCAAGGGATGTACTTTTTTATTACTGCTATTTTTAGCCGTTTCCTGCGGAAATGCGGAGGATGACGTTAATTTTCCATTGAACACCGGCGACGGCCTCGGCGAAGGGATACCGGTTGACGATTGTCTCAATTTTCCCGAGAACGATCTGGTGTTGTCCATACAAGATCAATTTGTGACCCTCCCCGGTAAGGTCTCCATTTTTTTTAAGGTATCCGACACCGAGGGCGATCCCGTTCCGGGTTTGACCGCAGAGCAGTTTACCATTTATGAGCAGGGGCGAAACGACGATTGTTTCAATACCATTTCCACTTCGGAGTCACAGGCCCGCATATCACCGAACTCCCAAATATTCAGCACCAATACCTTACTGGTACTCGATTTGAGCAATAGTGTACTGAGCAGCAGTTTGGAAGAACTGAAATCGGCCACCACAAGTTTTGTGAACAATGTGATGCCCGAAAACGCAAATGAATCCTTTAAAATGGCCATTTACTGGTTCGACGGAGAGGATGAATTGCACTTACTGAACGAACTTACTTCGGATCGCGAAGCATTGACCGGGGCCATAGCCGGAATTACGACGGACATTAGCAACGATCCTTCCACAGATCTTTATGGGGCCGTGATCAAAGCAACGGACACTGCATCCGAATTGTTGGCCAGTAGCACCCAAGGCGGGAAAATAGGTGCAGCCTCCGTAGTCATCTTTACCGATGGTACCGACCAGGCATCTCGATTTACACAATCTGCCGCACAGCAGAAAGTGGATAACGCCAACCCAAATATTTCCTTTTTTAGTATCGGTCTCGGCAGTGAGATCGACACCCAGGTATTGTCCGATTTGGGAAAGACCTTTAGTGTTTTTGCGGGAAACAAGGAGGAATTGGAGGAAACCTTCAATGATATCTCCTTTAGGGTGTCACAACAGGCAAATAGCTTTTATCTTTTCGAATATTGCAGCCCAAAACGGGACGGCAGCGGTGAAAACAACCTTGCCATACAGGTGAGCACCGGTAGCCGACAAGGGGCGGTCCAGACAAAATTCAGCGCAAACGGATTTACCGGAGGTTGCGAGTAAGTTTTCTGTCAAAAATTTAGATCAAAGGATGCTCAAAAGGCATCCTTTTTTTTGCGATACCCATAAAAAACTAGTTTATCTAGGGTTTATTCACATGTTTTGGAAGAAAAAAACATCCTAATCCACATTCCTTACGTATAACAAGAAAACCCTAACATATTTAACGTTTATAAAATGAGAAAAGCAATTTTTACAGGTTCATTGTCCATCGTACTTTTGGCCTCATGTGTTTCAAAGAAGAAATATGTAGCCTTGGAAACCGATTTGGCGGAAACAAAGAGTGTATTGACCAAGACGCAAGTTGAAAAAGAAGACTTGGAAGCAAAAGTATCGAAAATAGAAGCAAGAGTTAGCGAGTACAACGATAAGATCAACTCCTTAAAAGAAGTGAACGATAGTCAGTATACTTCAGTTGACGACGTTGCCGTGATGAGCAATAATACAAAAGCGAAAATGCGCGCTACACTTGCCAAGGTTAATCCATCTAAATTGGCGGAAGCGAAAACCTTGCAAGATTCCATGAACCTTGCGGTTTCCTACCATTTGAAAAAATCCATCGCCGATGAGGAAGACGATATCAACGTGGATATCGACAAAACCGTGGTAATGATCAACATCTCGGATAAATTGTTATTCAATAGCGGCAGCTATAAAATCAGCAATAAGGCCAATACCATTTTGGAAAAACTTGCCGAGGTCATCAATTCGGAGCCAAGCATGGAAGTTATGGTAGAAGGACACACCGATTCCAGGACCATCAGTACCGAAATGTTCCAGGACAACTGGGACCTTAGTGTAAAAAGGGCGACATCCATTGTTCGTATACTACAGAACAAATACGATGTAGATCCCGCGAAACTGATTGCCGCTGGTAGAAGTAGCTATGTTCCTTTAGTAGATAACGACACCAAAGAGAACCGGGCCACAAACCGTCGTACCAAAATCGTAATCATCCCGAATTTGGATAAATTCTTCGCCCTATTGGAGGCCGAGAGCTTGTAAAAGCATTAAAATTTAGTTAAAAAGGAGGCTTTATGGCCTCCTTTTTTTGTTTGTGGTAGGGTATTTGCATTTTAGGTTGTTATATCTCTGAGAACCCTATATGATCTTGAATTGACGACCTACATCCAAAAGACTATGATGACGTTTCACCGCGCCCTAAACGGGAGCTTAAAATGCAGAAATCATGGATGTACTAAATGTATTTGTTCAAAACAGCGCTTTAAATGGCATGCCGAAGTGGTATAAGGCCACTACCCTATTGTTGTTCGCCTTTATCCTGGCAATAATAGCCGTTTCATTTTTTATTTTGATTACCCAGGGGTCCGATATGAATATCCGTTACGGATATTGATTTTTGATCTGAAACTAGCATACCAAACCAAAGTAAATGGCACCGGTCTTTATGGCTCGGTGCCTTTTTATTTTTAAGGATGCATGCAACGGATGACCGGGCAATGCCAATTTTGAGGGCTATTAAAGCCTATAATCGCAATTGGTATAAGTTCGCATCGCATCAGATTTCCTTGTCTTAACGGTAGATCATCGCATTTCCAAAATTTCCCTGCCCCGTCTCTAGATCGATAAGAAAACCATTGATTATTGCATAGGCCACATCACCATCTTTTTCTAGAAAAAAAGTAGGGTTGTTGCCCACGGCAATATCGAATGTGGGCAATTGGTATTGGTTTGAGATCATATGGATGGGAAACGGGGAAGAAAGTTGTTTTAGCGGAATGTTTTTAATACGTACATAGGCATATCCTTCCTTTAACAACTCCATTACCGTCCGTTCGGATAGTTTTGATGGATCGGCATACATTTTAGGAGCAATTTTTCCGGGGGTTATGGTATATCCCTCGGCATTCAGGCTTTCATAGCCGTAGTAGGTGGAAAGATCCCCTTGGTCCCATACGCGGCTACTGTACCAAAACGAATCATAATCTTCTTTATTTACCTCCAAACGGTTGATACCGATATCCATTCGGTACGTATTCCCTAATAGTTTATAGTCCGCGTTGCTAAGCTTAAAATCGAACAGTTTTCGATCGTTCTGCGGTATCTTTTCATAGGCTTCCAAGCCAATATCGGCATAGGAACCTTGGGCAATGGTGAAAATGGCCGATAAAATGGAAACGTAGTTCAATTTTCGTATCTGTTGTTTCTCGATATCATTGGCATACCCTCCCGATTCGATCAAAATAGTACTGGTGCCCCATTTTTGGATATTGTCCCCAAAAGCACGGGGTTCAAAATCGTCGTTATAGCGCCCAACTTGGCCCGGAGCATATTTTTGAATAATATCGTTCATAAAAACGATGACCTTCATCGCGTTTCCACGAACCGTGTTTACGTCCTTTTCATAGTTATAGGCCGGAGCCAAGTACGATATCGTGGCCGGTTTGGGCGTACGTTCCGCATTGTAGTAAATGCTTTGGTCGTGAAGATTAAAACCAAAATCGGCCTCAAGACTATCCCTGACCTTTTTAAGGGTACGTCCTTCGGGCGATTGCAAACGTAAGGCATCTCTGTTGATATCGATTCCCAGGCGGTTTCTGCGTTGGAATAGTTCTGCTCCATCGGGATTCAACATCGGTAAAAAATGGAGTTTTAGATTTTTCAAGATGGCCTCCTTCTCCGCTTGGAACGCATCGTTGCCCAAAAAGTTGAGAATATCGAAAATAGCCTGTGTCGCGGTAGGTTCGTCCCCATGCATTTGGGACCATAAAAAAACGTCGGTATCCCCTTTTCCAATACTAATGAGCTCCAGACTTCTTCCTTCTATGGAATGCCCTACCGTTTTTACGGTAAAACGGGGGTCTTTGCGATACCGGTTCAATAAGGGGGCCAATTGCCGATGTTTTATGCGGCGCTTGTCCAAACTAGGTTCTTTAACCGTTTCGTACGTTTGATAAATAGCGTCGGTAAATGGTTGTTCCTGTGCGCGGCATAACAAATGTGTGCATGCCACGACTACTAATACATATAATTTCATTGGTGAGCGGTTTTAATGGGTATCGGTTTTAGATTAAGATGTTCGACCCTTTTGCGGACCTGTTGCATAAATGATTTTCCGGGATCCGTTTTTTTTGTTCGATAGGCATCATCTTTTTCCAACCATAACGGGTGCCCTTCAAAGCTCGTGTATTCA
Source organism: Maribacter sp. 2-571 (assembly GCF_050589625.1). Taxonomy (NCBI): domain Bacteria; kingdom Pseudomonadati; phylum Bacteroidota; class Flavobacteriia; order Flavobacteriales; family Flavobacteriaceae; genus Maribacter; species Maribacter sp. 2-571. The sequence goes on from NZ_JBNGOP010000007.1 coordinate 57,179, forward strand.
TAGTGGCCGATAACATATTCGATAGCATACTTTTTTGCCAGGTAGTCTACCAGCCAAACATTTGCTTTCAACTGCGCCTTGGTCAATGGTTGTGCCTCAGCTCCGCCCACGTTCTCCACCCCAATGGCACAGTGGTTTAAACCGATTACATGGCGGGCCATCGTGGTTTCGGGCAATAAACGATAAATGGTTCCGTCGCGATCGACCATAAATTGGGAAGAAACGTTTAGGGCACTTGCGCTTTTAATGTCGGGTCGCGCCGGTAAGGTGGCCGGATAAAACGTTTCGAACGATTTTTGAAAAGTAGGGATTACCGTCCAATGCAGTACGATCATTTTCGGTACAATAACCGGTTCCTGTTGCTCAATTCCGTATCGGTCACTTAAATATTTTAAAGAAAGTGTTTTACGTTCCTCGTCAAAAAGTAAGGGCTTGTCGATTATGGCCCGAGAAACGGAACAGGACTGCATGCCATACAACAACAGTACTAAAAACATTCCACAAATCCTTTTTTGGGCAAAAACCTTATACCATGGTCGTAGTCGTACTATCATTTTTCTTTGTTGATCGATCACGTATTCAAATAGCGTTGCTTTGGTGCTTTATACCATTTCTGATTAAATTACCCATTAAAAATTTTTCTCTTCCGTGTATGCTTCAAAATAAAATCTAACCATGGCTACGGTTATGCTTGGATTTTCTTTTTCGCCTACCTAAAAAACCCTTGTTTTTATTTCCGTAATGTAACATCAGAAATGGTATTAAGGTTGCCTTTCCACTGTTTTTGCCAAACTGTCCGTTTTGGACACATAATATATCCGTAACTTCCGTACCCCCCAATCTTTTGCTTTTTTAATGTCTTTTCCCATATAAATATCGATTCTTTTGCGCCATTTGGAATGCATTTTGTCTTTTACCCAATACAAACTGTCCAGTCCTTCTATTTTAATGGCGGTGTTGTAATCGATACCAAGTTGTAGCAAATCTTTGGAAACGGCTATACAGCGCATCCCCGGTTTTAACGTATCGCCCCAAGCCGCGATGCTTGGCCTTGAGTCCGTTTGGGACGGCACAGAATTGTATGCCGATACCCTAACGTCGATGTACTTCCAAGCTTTGACCTTCCGTTCTGCACATCCGTACAGGAGATATAACGATATGCTCACTATTACGACAATCCGTTTCACTTTCCTATGTTTGAACTTCTCCGTGAGCGATCGCATTACGTTTTCAACACCATGTTTTGCTCTTGTTGAAGATAAAGATACCCCCTGGGTTGCACAAGGTACTCCTGTTCTTTTTGTAAATTTGTATTCTATGAAGAAAGAAAAAAAACCGGACGCTATTGTTTTTGACGAGGAAACACAAAGTTATAATGGCAGCCTTTTACCTTACGCTACCGGAGTGGGGGCACCAAAGATTACGCCACCTGATGTTACCACTTGGAAAAATACCAATATTATATCTGCCAACAATGAATTTAAGGCAAAGTTCGAGGATATTCAGATGCAATATGAGCAAATGATGGAGCAGTTCGAATACAATAACCTTGTCTACAGCGCCAAATATAGTTTTGAACCCATAACTGGAAAGACATACCACCTATACCGGGCAAAGGATGCTTCTACTTTTTTGTCCATTCTTTCCCCCCAGGAGTGTAATTTTGATTTTCTGGGCAGTTTTCGTTTGGGACCGGACAAAATGTGGGAGAAACTACCGATCGGGTAAGGGCACATAACTTGTATCGTCTGCCATCATCGGAAATGTTTTTGATGCCCATTCCGCTTTTGCCTTTTCGATCATGGCGTTGTCCGTAGCAACAAAGTTCCAATAGATATGTCTTTTCTCTGGAAGTGGAGTTCCCCCGAACAATAGAATACACGTATGGGGTGCAATGGAAATGCGGCAGACATCCGTTACTTTGGAAACTAGAATAGCCCCTTTCTCGATAGTTGTGTCGCATGCCGTTATTCCACCGCTAACGATACAAATTCCGATTTCCCCCTTTAATTGTCCGCTAACGTCCAAGTCGTATGAAGTATCGCCGGTTTCTATTTTAACCATGAACAAAGGTGAAAATGTGGGCACCGGTGCGGTACGGCCAAAACCTTCGCCGGCAACTAGCGTAAACCGTGCCGTAGCATCTTCCCAATACGGCAGCTCCTCCTTGGTAATATGATGAAATTCCGGTTCCATGGCCTCCATTGCTTTTGGCAATGCGATCCATATCTGATACCCATGCACTGTTCCTGTTTTTCCGTTGCGCAACTCTTTTGGGGTGCGTTCGGTATGGGAAACCCCTTTGCCAGCGACCATAAGGTTGACGGAACCGGGAGCGATCCTTTGCAGCGTACCTAAACTATCGGCATGCATCACCTCGCCCTCCAATAGATAGGTCAGTGTTGCCAATCCGATATGCGGATGCTGGTCTACATCCAAATAACGTTCCGGCCCAATCACGGAGGGGCCCATATGGTCGATAAAAATAAAGGGGCCAATCATTCTTTTTTTTCGGAACGGAATCAGCCTCCCTACCAAAAAATCACCAATATCCCTGCTGCGTTCCGCTATGATCAAACCGGTATTCGACATGTTTATAATTTTATTGTTGTACCATTTTTTGAGGCGGAGGCCATTATGGCCTCTACTACCTTAATATCTTTCAATCCTTCCTCACCAGGGACGACCAGTGTTTGCGGTGCCGCGTTCAATATAGCAAGGGCATCTTCGTCCATCTGTTTCGCTTGTTGGTTCCCTATGAACGGTTTTAGCGTCTTTCCATCGCTGGTGGTCGCTTGTACACCGCTGTAGGCCTGAAATGGTGAAACGGTATACCCTCCTTTTTCACAAGCGACATTCAAGGTGTTCAGATAATCGGCAAAGGTGGTTTTACAAGTGGCTATGATACCGTTCGGAAACTGCAACTCAAAATTGGTGGTCTCGTCCGCGTCAAAAAGATGGGAACGGGTATTTTCTTGGGTCGCCGTTACCGATATGGGTTCCAAACCGGTACAATAACGTACGACATTTAAGGGATAAACCCCCATATCATACATCGCTCCACCCCCGAGGGCTTTGTTGATCTTCCAATGTTTCGGATTTTTCGCCCCATTTTTAAAACCTGCCTCGGCATAGATTTTGGTCATGGCACCATATGGTCTACTTTTTCCCCAACCGATAATCTGTTGGGTAACCGGTTCGTGCTGCATCCGATAGCCCACGGTAAGCTGTACCTTGTTTTTTTGACTTATCGCGATCATTTGTTCGCACTCCGCTACGGTGGTGGCCATCGGTTTTTCGCACCAAACGTGTTTACCGGCATTGGCGGCGATAATGGCATATGGAAGGTGCAGGGCATTGGGCAGAACAATGTAGACAACATCAATTTCCGGATTGTTCGCAATGTTATGCATGTTTTCGTAGGAGTAAACATTTTTATCTTCTATGCCATACTTTTTCTGCCACAGGGGTATTTTTTCGGGACTCCCCGTTACGATACCTTTCAGTTCGCAGTGTTCGGTTTCTTGTAAAGCCGGAGCCAACAGGTCCGTACTGTAGTAACCTAAGCCGACCAGGGCCACCCCCAATTTTTTCTTTTTTACCGGGATTGAAAACAAGGAAAACGGAAGCTGTGCCGCCCCAACAAAAAGACTTGAATTTTTGATAAATGTTCTTCTATTTCCCATAAGACGTCCGATGGTATGATTATCGCCATACAAATTATGGAAATACTGTCAAGTTTTTACAATTTGAAGTACATTTAAAGCAGATTCGAAAGCCATAATACCATTTCAGAGTTAAAATGGTATCGGACTACAAACAGCTGGTTACGATTATAGCATACTATTTCAAAGTCAAAATGGTATAACCCTTATTGCTTATGAAGAAATTATTGAAACGAATTGTTGTGGTATTGCTCTTGATTTTTGCGGTTGTCGCCTTTATCAACTACCCAAAATTAAATCTCATTGCGGGTTATGCCTCCAAGAACATGGCATCGAACCATTTTATAGCGGGACGTTCCCAAGAAAAAATTATCGCTACGGACAATGATATGCCATTGATCCGATTGGCCGATACCAAAGTGGAACGCGCCAGTGCGGTCGCCAGTGTTTTTGGGATGATGGAGCGGACCACGGTGTGCAGGGAAGGAATCGGATGCGCGTTGGTAAACGACTCCTATATTACCGGCACGAAGTTACCGCGGCCCAATAGGACTTTTTCGCCACTGGAAACGCCTTTTCCCTATGGCAATGGAGCACCCATAGATTCCGTTTTTAACAATGTGGATTATGCAGCATTGGAAAAAGCGATCAATGGAGCTTTCGTAGACAATGATATACAAAAGACCCGAACTGTTCTCGTGGCCTATAAAAATCATATTATAGGAGAGCGTTACTTGGAGGGTTTTTCGGAAAAAACCCCAATTTTGGGGTGGTCCATGACCAAAAGTATTCTGGCTACGCTTTATGGCGTACTGGCCCACCAGCAAAAAATCGATATCGATTCCCCTGCCCCGGTTCCGGAATGGCAAAACGACCCGCGAAAAAAGATTACTATCGATCATCTGCTCCGCATGCAGAGCGGTTTGGCGTGGAGCGAGGATTATGCCAGTATTTCCGATGTTACCGAAATGCTTTTCTTGGATTCGGACATGACCAAAAAACAGTTGTTCAAAGAAGCGGTAGCGGCGCCGGAAGCCATATGGAACTATTCCTCGGGTACCACTAATTTACTTTCCGGAATTTTGAGAAAACAATTCGCTACTCATCAAGACTATCTGGACTTCCCCTATAGGGAACTTATCGACAAAATAGGCATGCATTCGATGCTCGTAGAAACCGATTTGGAAGGTAATTTTGTTGGGTCGTCCTATGCTTGGGCGACTACGAGGGACTGGGCCAAGTTCGGAATTCTTTATCTGAACAGGGGCAATTGGAACGGCGAACAACTGTTCGCTCCCGAATGGGTAGATTATATCAGTAAAGCAACAGCAGGTTCCGAAGGAAAATATGGTGCCCATTTTTGGTTGAACAAAGGCGGGCGGTATCCTAATGCCCCCAGGGACCTCTATTCGGCCAACGGATTTCAGGGCCAGCGTGTTTTTATCATTCCATCAAAGGATTTGGTTATCGTGCGTATGGGACTGTCACAGGCTCCCGATTTTAGGGTGAACGCGCTGTTGGAAGGAGTCCTAGAGGCCATAAACTGAGGCTTATCGCATGGCATAGGCACTATGTATGGGGTTATGTGCTAGATTCTGTATTTATCGCCCCAAACCATGGCATTAATAGCCGCACCTTCCAGCCTTTTGCTATTCCTTCAAGTGATAGTCGAGTAATTCCTTAAAGATAATCCCCCATCAACCGATACTATTTTAAGTTTGAAATGGTATTACCACCGAACGCACATCGGTATATCGTTGAATTCCCTTTGTAGCCCAAATCAAATATAGTAACCGAATGCTGCTGGCCCAAAATGGGTTCCATAACAAAAAGGTAGGCTTTCACCACATATTTCCCTATGCTCACAACAATAGTTATGACAGCGCTCGGTTCCGTCGTATGTTTACAGTGTAATAATAAACAAGGCGTTAAATTTTTTCATTTTCATATAGTGTTCTCGTAAAGGAGCCCCATCGGTAACGATAGGGCTCTTTTTAGTTTCTGACCGCTCCACTCTAGAAGATGAACGGAACCGCTTTCGCTTAAGGAATCCATTTATCGTCCCCAAAATCGGGTTTCCGTTTTTCAAGAAATGCGTTTCTACCTTCTTTTGCTTCTTCGGTACCATACGCCAAACGGGTAGCTTCACCTGCAAATACTTGTTGGCCCACCATACCATCATCGGTAAGGTTCATGGCAAACTTTAGCATTTTTATGGAAGTTGGCGATTTTTCCAGTACTTCCTGTGCCCATTGATAAGCGGTATCCTCCAAATCGTCGTGTGGTACCACGGCATTTACCATTCCCATTTCATAAGCTTCCTGTGCCGAATAGTTCCTGCCCAAAAAGAAAATTTCCCGTGCCTTTTTCTGTCCCACCATTTTCGCCAAATAAGCGGAACCGTAGCCACCGTCGAAACTGGTGACATCGGCATCGGTCTGTTTAAAAATGGCATGTTCTTTACTGGCCAAGGTCATATCGCAGACCACATGCAGACTGTGCCCACCACCAACGGCCCAACCCGATACTACGGCAATAACCACTTTTGGCATAAACCGTATTTGGCGTTGTACCTCAAGAATGTTCAAACGATGCATCCCATCTTCCCCGACATACCCTTGTTCGCCCCTGGCTTTCTGGTCACCGCCACTACAAAAGGAATAAATACCGTCCTTCGTGGAAGGGCCCTCCGCCGATAACAGCACAACACCGATGGAGGTATCTTCTTGGGCGTCATAAAATGCCCGGTACAGCTCACTGGTCGTTTTGGGCCGGAACGCATTTCTCACATTCGGCCGATTAAAGGCAATACGGGCAACACCATTGCTCTTTTGATAGGTGATGTCCTCAAAATCGATCGCTTTTTTCCAATCTGGTTTTTGCATATATCTCGTTTTAGTCTTTTTTATGTAAAGGCCCATCGGCCAATGAAGGAACGTTATTTTTTTCCTCGATCCATTTGGAGAGGTATTTTGTGCTGGCCATGGTATGGTGCATTAGCATACCGCCGATAATATTATTGGTACGATGTAATCGTAGTTGTTGTATTAAGGTGCCAATTTTAGATCGAAACCGTTCCGCATGTACTTCGCTATCGTAATTGGTGTTCATCAGACTTTTTCCATTGTTTTGGGCGGTACGCCATGCTTTGGGTAGTTGATACAACCGTACGGCCTGTTGAACAAATGCTTCCCAATCGTCACAAACGGCACCGTTCCATAAAAGGCCGTCCCCCATTCCCTCTGCACCTATGGTGGTAGTAACGCTCGGTAACCCATTGCGCATGCTATCGAATAGCTTTCCCTTTATTCCGGCACCAAAACGTAAAGGGACCAATTGTAGTCGGTATTTGTGCATAACAAGGGAGACGTTTTCCGCATTTCCCATGACCATAAAACTATCGGAAGGGCGATGCATTTCCGTAAGCTGTTGGGGTAAGTAGCTGCCATAGATATGCAGTTCCGCATTGGGCAATATTTCTCGGATGGCGGGCCATAGGTGCCGCTTTAACTGGATTACGGCATCAACATTTGGTGCATGCCTGCCGGTGCCGATGAACATAAAATGCTTTCGCGTTTCGAAAACGGGCCAGGCGGCAACTTTCTCCAATGTTAACTTTTCGACCATAAAAGGCAACCACAGCAATAACGATTTGGACACCCCTGCCCTATTTTGTAAAAGCTCCATTTCAAAAGAAGAAATGATCAGGGAAACATCGCATCGGTAAATGCTGGCCAGCTCTCTTTTTGTGATATCGTTGTTCAACCAATCGGAAGTTTCAAAAATCCCCCCTTTTTCGAGTACCGTTCTTCGCGATTTTCTTAGGGAGTGCAAATCTTCCGTATCCAAAATACGCAATGCCTGGGGCAACTGTTGGGCTATCCGCCAGCCGAATTGTTCTTCGGTCAGATAACGGTCGAACAATACCACATCGGGTCGGATGGTTTTAAGAAAATCGTCAAAGGAAGCATCGTTCAACAGTATCGATACCGTTTGCACCCCTAATCCGTTCCAATCCACTGGATGCTCCGGGAACTTTGCGGTCGACGCCAAGGTGATTTCATAGTGTTCAGCAATAAAAAAACGGATCAACTGCAGCATACGCGAACCCGCGGCACTGGCATTGGGTTCCGGCCAACTAAAACCGATGATCAAAAGACGTTTTGTCGGCATACAGTTCGTTTTTAATGAGGTGGCGCTATAACGGCTAACTTTTGAACGGCTGCCGTAGTATTTTTTATGTCCTACATCTTATCGGCAAACTTTTTGGAGATACTGGAGCGGAGTCTACGGCCATAATCCTCTTCCAACCATTCCTTATAATTTTTGGTATTGTTCATGATACAATAAGAATACTGTCGCACACGATAGGCAATTTCTTCTTTCAGCTGCTTGGCCAAAATTCGGGCATCAAAAACATCCTCGGAATTTTCTACACAAATTTTTGCGTGTTGTTCAATGCTACGTTCCAAAACTACTTTGGACCGTAAGCCCTGTGCAAAAACTTTTTTATACTCTTCCTTGATGTCAAATTCGATTTCCGTCGATTTGGAGAACTGTGCCCTGAGTTCCGGGGGCATTTCATAAACGAATTCCCGTTCGATATCCTCGTCGTTCTTGATGTTTTCAAGATAAAAATCGGGAAAATGAAAAATTTCCTGCCAGTCTACCGGAGCGTTCCACATTCCGAAACGTGCAATGTTGTTCCCGAGGTCGATAACCGTAAACTCCTCCTTTTTGGGCAATACCCGGGATCCCCTACCGATCATTTGGAAATATAAGGTCAGCGAACGGGTGGCCCTGTTCAAGATAATGGTCTCTACCGAAGGCTCATCAAAGCCGGTGGTCAAAATACTGACCGATGTAAGTATGGCATCCGGCGTTTCCGAGAACCAACTCAGTATCTCCTTCCGTTCAGCAGCGGTATTCTTATTGTCGAGATGCCGAACATTATACCCTCCTTTTTTAAAGGTCTCGTATACGTAGCGCGAGGTGTTGATGCCGTTATTGAATATCAGGGTCTTGGTGCCTTTTGCTATTTCGTTATAAGCGGTGACCAGCTTCCCCAACATGCTTTGGTTGCTGTACAGCTCGTCGGATGATTTTACCGTGTAATCCCCGTTTATCCCGAGTTTAAGGCTTTGTAGGCTTACATCGTAATTGTACATGTTTGCCTTTGCCAAAAACTTTTTCTCGATAAGCGAACTTATCGATTCCCCGATGATCAACTTTTGATAGTTGTCCTTCATCGGCAGTTTTATATTGGAACTCAAGGGTGTAGCGGTAACCCCTAAAATAGCCGCATTTTCAAAATACTTGAACAATTTTCGAAAAGAATTGTAATGGGCCTCATCGATAATGACCAGACCAATGTTGTTGATGGCCACTTTTTCTTCCTGCAAACGGTTGTTGAGCGTCTCCACCATGGCCACAAAGCACATGAACTCATCCTGATCGTGCAATTCTTTTACGCCGCTATTAATGATCTTGTTCTTGACCCCAAATCCGTTCAACATTTTTGAGGTCTGTACGCTCAGTTCTATCCGGTGGGTCAGTACCACCACTTTTTTCTTTTTGCGTTCGATGAACCGTTTCGCTATTTCGGAAAAAACCACGGTTTTACCGCCACCAGTAGGGAGTTGGTACAGCAAATTACCGGATTCGGCAGAATCGAGGTATTCGAAAATCGTATTCAAATCCTCTATCTGATAATTGTAGAGCGTTTTTTCGTTGGTCTTTTGTAATTCCAAGTAAGTAGGTGGTTTAGCGTTATCGGATCGGGGCTATTCCATTGGTCCGAATTTTGCAAAACTAACGGAAATTTCTCCTTCATAAAAATATAAAGCGGGAAATACTGCATCAAATGCAACAAAACCCTACGGTTCAGAAGATTCCATTTGCCAGTGTCAAAAGGGAACAACAGTACCCCAAATTTAGTGACGGCATGGAAATCAGTTCAATACCCCTGTGTTTTGGATATCTCGTTTTCTAAGGCCTTACCAGTTTTTAAGCGTTTGTAGTTGGCTATTATTTGTGGTACCACCGATTCGGTATCGGAAACACTTGCGCAATGCGGACTCATATGTACTTTCGGATGTTGCCAAAAAGGGTGCGGCCCCGGTAAGGGTTCGGTATGGAAAACATCCAGAGCGGCACCACTCAAATGGCCGCTGTCCAATGCTTCCAGTAGGTCGTCGTCATTGAGATGGCCACCACGGGCCACATTGATCAAAAAGGCATTTTTGGGAAGCTTTTCGAAGATTTTTTTATTTAAAATTCCTTGGGTATTCGGTGTCAAAGGCAGCAAACAGACCAAAACATCGGTACTCCCCAAAAACAAATCCAATTGGTCCGGACCGTTAAAAGTGGTTACTGATGTGATTTTTTTTTGAGATCGGGACCATCCTTGCACCTTGAAGCCTATTGCAGAAAGTTCCGTAGCGGTAAAAGCGCCCAATTCCCCTAACCCGAGTATTCCAATGGTAACCTCTTTCATTCTCAGGTAGGTCCTTGATTTCCATGTTTGGTCAAACTGCTGCAATTTATAGGTATTTACGTTTTTCAAGTGGGCAAAAACCGTCGCAATAACATGCTCCGCCATGTCCTTTGCCAGAATAGGGTCCACCACTCGGGTGATGGGCAGGTGCAACGGGGCCTGGGTATCCTTAAAAATAAAGTCGACCCCGGCTCCAGAGGAAGCAATGCATTTCAGGTTTGGGTATTCCGATAAGCTTCCTTTTGGATGTTTCCACACCAAGGCCATTTCTATTTCTGCTTTCGGATGGGGCTCTTCCGCCGAATAAACGGGAACTTCTGGCGCGAAATTACGTAACGCCCGTTTCCATTCATCGGTCTTTCCATCCTGTCTCAACACAACTATGCCCATTTTATATTTCGTTTAGGAAATCGTTATTCGCTTTCGTATCGGTATCGATACCGTCGTACACCCGTGAAAAACCTTCCGATAACAACCATGCTCCAGTTTGGGTAAGCACATATATTTTCTCGATTCTCGGACGATATGCATCCAGCAACGCGTTGATGGAGATATACCGTACCGCTTCCTCAAAGGAGTTCAGCATACTTTTATAAAAGGCATCTGGTACGTTCTTTTCCGAAGCGAAGGTTTGGGCGATTTCGATATTGTAAAGCATCAAATCTGCGACCATAGGAGCGTCCATACCCAGTTTTTGGAAATGCTTTATAAATTTCTGGGCTACCGAGCGTCTTGCCTTGGGACGTTTTCGACGCAGGGGAAAGTATTCGTTGGATATTTTCGCCTTCGCTTCCTGGACCATTTTGTCTTCCTTGGGATTGAAAACAAAGTCGTAGTATTCCTTTACCACCGAAAACCGCTGATAAAGGTCCAACAGCTGTTCTTCCAAAGCTTCTTTCGGGATTTCCGAGAGGTATTTTTTTAATTGTCTTTTGCTCATATAACGGTTTCCATTGCCGTGATCATTTCTTTGGCCGCAGTTTCACCGGAAAGCATCGCCGCGTTGATGCTGCCATTGGCCAAATAGTCTCCCGCCAAATAGATGGTATCGGTATATTTGCCGATTCGGCTATCATAGGTCGGCGTTTTTAATATCGGCAATGCCTGGTCGATACGATAGCTTTTTATCAAGGTTATTTCATTGAACCCACAATGTACCGCGAGCTCTTTTTTTACCTTGTCTATTTTTTCGGTTTCGGACAAGGAATGTTTTGCGACGATGGTTACCGATAACACCGCACGGTCCCTTTTGCCCGGTAACACATCGGTAACGAAATGAACATTATTGATCAAACTGTCCTTGTCCGTCACCAGACCGATTATAGGAGCTTTAAAACCGGCGGTGGACGCTAGTTTAAAGTAGAGGGTTTCCGTACTTTGCCAGGTGACGGGTGTCGGTACAAGCTGTGGAAGCATGCTAGTAGGGTCGGTAGCGATCAATAGCAAATCAAATTCCGCTTTGTTCCCTTGTGAGAATTCCAACGTATTCCCCTCGACATTGGCTACAGTGCTGTTGAATACAATGGTCGTATGTTTCAATTGCGCCCTTAATTGCGCAGGTATTTCCTGCATTCCATTTTTGGGAACTGAGGCACTGCCCTCGGAGAACATTTTGTATACGAAACGAAACATTTTGGCCGATGTCGCCAAAGCATCCTCCAGGAAGATTCCGGAGAAAAAGGGAAGAAAAAAGGTGTCTATCATTTTAGCGGAAAAACCATACCCCTGTAGATAGGACAAAGTAGATTCGTCCGGTCCTTCAAAAACTTCTTGTATGGACATTTTTTTAAGGCTATTGGAAAGCTTAAAAATTTTCCATTTGTCCCTTAGGCTACCTACTTTGGAAAACACCGTAGGCACTAAAAAACGGATATCACGGAGCGGGTCTCCTATTTTAGAGCGGTTTTGACCATCGAGTAAAAGTGATCCCGGCAAAAAATGTTGTAGTTGTAAATCTTCGTAATCCAAGTATTTTTGAGCAGCGGGATAGGCGGTCAACAACACCTGAAAACCATGATCGATTGGAATACCATTTACGATATCGGTTTTCACCCTTCCCCCAATACTATCGGAAGCTTCATATATTGTTGGCCTATATCCTTTTTTTTCAAGGGTTATGGCGGCAACCAAACCACTAAGCCCGGCACCGATGATTGCGATTTTTGGGGAAATCTCTGCCATTTTCATACACTTTAGAATTCAAAAATACGATACACCTTCGGAATATGTATCCTTAAAAAAGAGAACTCCTGTTCCGTTACTGTTTTGTCCCATCGTTGTCATAGTAGCGCCATTCTTTGTTTTTCAGTTTTTGAACCACTACGTCATATACCCATAACCAGCTATGCCAGCGCTTTCCAGTTTCTTGCCCAAAATAAGGAGCAAATGGTGTATTGCCCCTATGCGATACGCTGCCCCATGTTAGAATTTCTTACAAACCTATCGTAATCTGGATGCATTTTTATATTAGTTACATAATGCTTGCCTTGATGCCTAAAATACCTGTCAAAACCCTATATATCGCTAAGGAAGTAACAAAAACAATAAAATTAATTAGATGAAAAGAGGCTAAATTTCGATGAACATGGTGCGTAAAAGTGGGGATAAACTGATAAAAAATGTATAATAATAAGCTAATTCGTTTGGATTAGAGCATTTAAAAATGTATTATGGAAACTTGAAGTAAACCAAAATCAAATTAATCATATATGAGGCAACTAAAAATTATCAAGCAGGTAACCAACAGGGAATCAAAATCGTTGGACAAATACTTGCAGGATATTAGTAAAATTGACTTAATAACCGCCAGCGAGGAAGTTGAATTGGCCCAGAAAATTAGGGACGGTGATCAAGCCGCCTTGGAAAAACTAACGACGGCCAACCTTCGTTTTGTAGTATCGGTGGCAAAACAATACCAAAACCAAGGGCTAACATTGCCCGATTTGATCAATGAAGGTAACGTAGGTCTTGTAAAAGCGGCAAAACGCTTTGATGAAACCCGTGGGTTCAAGTTCATATCTTACGCCGTATGGTGGATTCGACAATCGATTTTGCAGGCTTTGGCCGAACAATCAAGGGTCGTACGACTCCCATTGAATAAAATCGGTTCCATTAATAAAATTAAAAAGACCTTTTCTTATTTGGAGCAGGCGCATGAGCGACCGCCGTCAGCGGAAGAGATTGCCAAGGAGTTGGAAATGACCGTAAACGAAGTACAGCAGTCCTTGAAAAACTCCGGGCGACACGTTTCTATGGATGCCCCCTTGCGCGAAGGTGAGGATTCCAACCTGTACGATGTTCTGCGTGCCGGGGAATCGCCCAAGCCGGACAAAATACTGATGCAACAGTCATTAAACACCGAAATTAATCGTGCTTTAGAGACCTTGTCGCCAAGAGAGGCCGATGTGGTGAAATTGTACTACGGTATCGGTGACCAGCAATCGATGACCTTGGCGGAGATAGGACTTACCTTTGACCTTACCAGGGAAAGGGTACGCCAGATTCGTGAAAAAGCCATCCGAAAATTAAGACACAACTCTAGAAGTAAAATGTTGAAGACCTATTTGGGATAGTTTGAGCTGACCGAATAAAAAAAAGGCCCCTTATAAAGGGGCCTTTTTTTTAGGCAATGCCTAAGAATAATTTAGTTTGTTGATTTCAAAATCGGTTAGGATTTCATTGAGGTCCTCAATAAAATTGAGATACGCCGCGTTGTCGGGATTCTGTTTTGCCATAATTGTAGGGTTTAGATTTAGGACATAAGTGTAGACTACATATAGTCTAACTCTACCAATTCATTTAAACTTAAAATTTCGTTTAGATCTTGAAGGAAATTTAAATATTCCTCTCCGTAGGTATCGTAGAGCATACTGTTGTTCAGGTTAAGTTAATATTCAGATTTAAGTTTCAAGCATACTTGCTATTGGGTTGCAAGTATCATGTAATAAACATACTTATAACGTTTGGCCGATACAATAAATTGTGGTGTATTGAGGTAGAGTTGTTGTGAAAATGGCTAAAACGATATACAAATAGTCGCTGAGAATGTATTTTATGGTACTAGAACTTCACCCTATAAGTGATGCCCGCGGATACCGACCAAAAATAGTTTCCGCTGTCGAACGTCAGCTCTTGACGGGCCACGCCAAGGTCCGCTCGATAAATATGTTGTCCGCTTTTTGGGGTAAATTGATATTCGAGCCCGATACGTTGTGATGCTACATAAAGTAGGGTCTCGGCCAAGAGTTCGTCTCCACTGCGCAATTGTTGTAGTTCTGGTGCATAGCCCATACCCAAGGTCATGCCCAAATAGTTTTCCCCGTCCCGATAGTACTTACGGGCCACCAAATTTCCCGAAACCTGTGTGAGGTTATTGGGTTGTGGGGTAATATAGGAGCGTAGGGAGAAATAATAATTGCCCTGATACTTTCCTAAAGATCCGGTTATTACCGTAACATCGGTATCCGCAAAACTAAGATAGCGCCCTCCTGCAGATAGCTCATAAGCTTTTGGAAGGTTGGCATAAAGGTCGCCCCCTACCCTATGGTTTGGAAAAATGCTGGCATTTGAGTATCCATAATTCAAGTAGGCGTAAAACCGTTTTGAAAATTTTGGATAAAAATCGATTTCATATTGTAGCCCCTGTTGTTCAAATCTGTTGCTATAGTTGATTCTTGGAATTAACAGTCCCGCTTGGGTTTCCCGTTCATAGAAAAAACTGGAGAGCGTCATCGGTTCATACACCTGATCAAATATCTGGAACGAATTCTGGATGCCAAACTTGTTTTGGAGCACCTTTTCTTTGGCAACCGTATCCAAGGCCGTCTCCAAAGAGACGTCTTCTTCACTCCTAGGGTCATTGGCAACCGCTTCAATATCCTCATTGCCATTATCGTACGCTACTGTTTCGGTATCCCCGTTTTTTTGATGCTTCTGTGCTTTGGTAATCTTTTTGATCGTACGCTTTTGCAGTCGCAATAGCGTTTTGTTCCCCTCATGGTAGTACAAAGCTTTATGCTGCAACCCTAAGGCGGTTGCATAGTTTTTCGCAAAAAGCTCGTTCTTAATCGCAGCGATCCACAAATCTACATCTTGTCGATGTACGGAGGTAATACGGTTATACATGCCGCGAGCGGTTGCATAGTCGCCCTTGGCCCTGCTTTTGTTCGCTATTTTGGCCAACGAATCTATTGTCGTTTTGGCTATCTTATTTTCGGTATTCCCTCCGTTTTCGACCTTAGAAAGAGGTATAAGTACCCTATCGGGATCCGAAGGCTGCGCATAGGCCATATCCTGCGCATGTACAAAAGGCATTGCCCCTACACAAAGGAAAATCAATATGGTCTTTAAGCTTTTGTTCATAATGCGCAATACCATTGCAATGTTATCTTACTGGGCGGTCGCCAGTTGTTTCTCCTTATCATATAGTTTTTTTGCCCTAGCAATTTTCTCATATATTTCGTCGGCCCTAGAGCTATTTTGCTGCACCTTGGCAATCAATTCATATCCTTCCTTGTACCGGCCTGACCAATAATAAACATCGAATAACGCCGCATAGGCATCAATGTAGTCCGGAACCATCTCAATAGCTTCCTGTAATAAGGTAATGGAATCCGAATAATGTCCCCTCCAACCATTGATCCTGCCCATAAGTATTTTTGCGTCTACGTTTCCTGGAACTTCCGAAACAATATAACGCAACAGTAAAAGGGCCCTGTCATACTCCTTTGCCAATGCCAATTCCCTTGCGCTATCAAAGGCCCGATCAAAATTATGGCCATTGAATACACTATGTATCCATACGATATCCCGACCGCTAAACTTTTCCTTTTCAAAGTTGAACACGGCCAAGCTGTCCGGTATGATCCTGTTGTTTTTAGTAATGTATTGATTGACGCCCTTAAACCGCTTTAAGGCAAGCTCCAAGGTGTCATCTTCGGTTTCCAAAGGTGTTAACCCCAAATTTTTGTCCATTTCAAAAATCTCACCATCCGATAAGAATGTGGTTCCCTTAACATAATCCTTTAACTCGTTCTTGTTTCGCATCAATGGAATACGCTTTACCGACCGAAAGGTTTTTTCGGTATCTAGGCCACTTCCAAGCCAGGCTGTTTTTTCCGGTACGCTAAGGTTATATTGCTTGTGCAATAAGGATACGATGCTGGGTGCGATATCGAAATGGGAGTTTAAAGCCTCCATCTTTCTAGGCGCCTTTAACAGTGGACTGTAAATCAGTAAGGGGACATGAAAACGGCTGATTTCGGTTCTAGCGGGTATGGCCGGCAAAAGATGGTTTCCGGTAACGATAAAAATGGTGTTCTCATAACCGGGCAATTTTTTATATGCCTCAAAAAACCATGCCAAGGCATTATCGGCATACAACAAGCTTGCGAAAACGCCATCGTTCTTTTTGATGATCCTACGTTCTCGTTTTCCATAAGCACGGTGCTCCAAGGTTTTTTCTACCTGTTCCGTATAATACGTCATTTTTGGGGGAAGAAAGGGGTCTCGCGTGCTTAAGGTAAGGTACACCTCCATACGGGGCGTGTCCTTGCTCCTATCGAGGCTTACACTCTTACGAAAAAGCTCCAAATCGGGATATCCCCAGGAGTACCCTCCCGAATCGCCCGTTTGTAAATCATAATTTTTTCCAAAGCCCGCCTTGTCCAAAATAAGGTCGACATCCTCACTTTGAAGAAAGCGTACAACATTGTCAAAAGCACCATTGGAGCCCTGATAATAGGAAGTATGATAGGCGTTCTTCTTTAAAATACCGTAAAGTGTTAGCTTGTTCGGATATTCCTCCATCCCCATAAATCCATTTTTACCGAAGGGTAAGGACCCCACCAGTGCGGGAAGGGCACCGAAGTTTCTTCCGGTAGTACTCAAACAGTTTTTCCAATACAAAGATTGCGTGCTAAGGGAATCCAAAAACGGGGTAAAACCACCATACGGAGCATCTTTACCAACAAAGTCGCGTCCCAAGCCTTCCACGATAAGGAAAACTAGATTCGGTTTGGTCTTTTTTAAATTGAAATAGGGCTTTAATGTATTCTGTGTCTGTATGGGCCGTAGCAAGGGATACGTACTTTTCCCGTCATAGGAATGTTCTTCCGTTGCCGTGCGGTACAGGTTTAGCCCCAAGTAGTAGGTCTTGTTTTGATTGATCGGCTTGCTCGGCGTAAACATGGCTGTAATGAATATGCTGAAGAATACCAAGGTCAGCGGAAACATGCCGTTGATCAGTCGATAAAAACGCACGGTCGACCGGTACATTCCTAAAAAGAGGAGCTGTAGCAACAATGCCCCCAATAAAAAATAGCCCAGCGTACCCCAACTATTGGCGTTAAAGGCCTTAAACCGGACTTCTTCCCAACTATAAGCAGCAATGTCGGACCCCAAAGGCAATAACACGGTGCAAAAATATACGGTCAAAAACAGTTCGATCAAGAGTAAAACGCCCAGCGACCCTAAAGCGAAATACATGCCATAACGTGGTCTTAGGTTTTCTAAAAACTTGAAAGGAAACACCAAAAAGATACCGGTCAACGACGAAAAACCGATATGGTGAACGAGCGCTATAAAAAAGCTTCTACCAAAAATGATATCCACAATACCTTTTGCGTATAGCAGGCTATATTGAAATATGGACAGCGCCACCAAGCATCCAAAAAACGCTATGACCGCTCGGGTATAGTGTTTTAAGGTGTAACTATCTATTTGGCTCGTATTCATATTTTGGTATTAAGTTGCCTTGGCAAATCCCTTTCTTACCTGGGAGCCCCAACCGGATTTTATCTTGAATAATTTTTTGTAATTGCCCCGGACCGCTGCCCACACGACAATGGGGTGAAAGGTTATGGGTTCTATAATGGCGCAGAACATCAATATTAGGATGTCCTTGGTTTTCTTATATTCGTTATAGGAGTACACGTCCCATAGAATCGCATAAAAAGAGAACATTATGGAGTACATGTATACGGCCGCGGTAATGGCAAGGAAAAAATCGAAATTCAATATTCCCAAGTAATAAAAGATGATGATCGTGAAAAGGCCGAAAAACTCCAACAACGGGGCCATCCATTCATAAAAAAACCAATACGGATAACTGATCAGCCCCAATCGCCCATATTTGGAATTAAAAAACATATCCCTATGGGTCTTTAAGGTTTCCAAATTGCCACGTGCCCAGCGATCGCGTTGATTGACCAGAATCTTCAAGTCCTCCGGAACTTCCGTCCAGCATAGGGAATCGGGAATATACTCTACGGTATAGGGCATCTTGCGGTCGTGCATATACCGGCGCATCCGAAACACTATTTCCATATCCTCCCCTACCGTGTTGGTGTCGTATCCGCCAACGGCATTGGCGATTTCGCGATCAAAGAAACCGAAAGCTCCCGATATGATCAACAGGCTATCGATTCGTCCCCACGCCATTCTCCCTAAGATGAAGGAACGGGTATATTCCAGCAATTGAAAACGGGCCAGCCAGTTTTTGGGAAGGCGAATTTCTTCCAACCGGCCACCTTGGATCACGCAGGAATTGGCAACACGGATTACCCCGCCTACGGCAATCACCCTTTTCTCCGACCGTTGGTAAAACGATTTTACCACATGTAAAAGCGCGTCGGGCAGCAACAGGCAATCGACATCGATACAACCAACATACTGATTGCTTGAAAGCGCCATACCCGTATTCAAGGCATCGGATTTTCCTCCATTTTCCTTATCTACGACCGTAAGTTTCGAAAAAGATCGGTGTTTGGATCGATAGATGCCGCGAATGGGTTTCGATTTCCATTCCGGATCTATTTCCCTAGGTACCTTTACCAAGTCATATGCCTCGATCATTTTCTGTAAGGTATCGTCCTTACTCCCGTCATTCACTACCATTACCTCGTAGTTCACATACCGCAACGACAATAACGAGCGTATGTTTTCTACAATGGTCAGGCCTTCGTTGTACGCTGGTGCGATAATGGTGATACTCGGGGCAAGCGGGGATGCCATTACTTTAGAGAGATCACCAAAGCTATTTTTATTTCGATAATGGATGGAATTTCTTGTGGATAGGTATCCCATTAGAGTAAACATGGAAAAGAGTACCACCGTAAACGTAAAAAATATTACGTTTATGTAATTAAGGACGACCTGAAAGAATTCGCTATCCATTACCGATCTACTTTTTTTTGTTCGTTCTTTGGAACAGTTTAAAAATGGAATCCCGAACGCTACCACTCTTTTTCTTTGCTTTTGGCCCGGTGACGGTTGTAGGTGCCTCTTCTCCCAACAGTTCGAAATCAATATCGAAAATGCCCTTTTCCTTTGGTGGCTGAATATCCATTTGTCCCAATAGCCGTTCTATCTTCCCTTCCGAAGAATCTCCCGGAGCGTTCAAGACGGTCGCTTGTTCCCTTTTTTCGATATTCTGTTCGGGGTCCATGCCCAATCGTTCTTTCAGCTCCTTTAAGGTTTTTGCAGCTTTACGACGAATACGCCGTTCGGGGTCGCTTAACAGCTTTCCCAAAAAATAAACTTCCTTATGGTCGCCTACGGCAACGATCTCGTCCAGCAATATCAACTTGGAATCGGTATCGCAGTGTCTAAAAAACTCTTGGAATATACTGTAGGGCTCGTTGTTTTTGACCGTGCCTTCGGTTTCGGTAGCGTTTCCATCATCCAAAGGGGCGTTCCCCTGAAAACGTGCCATGATGTCTTTTATGCGGACCAATGCCGCTTCCTTTTTTTCCTTTTGCATCAACTCGTCCAACAAGGGAAGCTCTCGCTCGTCACCAAAAAAATCGATATCGTCTAAAAGTTGCATGGTATCTACCATATCGCTATCATATTTTTTATTGCTCGGTAAATATTGGAGGTAGTAGTTGATGTCGTGTATCATTTTGGAGGTTTTGGCTTCCCATTCCGGTCCTTCCATCTTGATCGCCGTAGTTTTGTCCGTTGTTTCTTCCGGTGCTTCAATTTCTTTAAGCAACCAACTGGGCAGCTGTTGTTCCGCAATATCCTGTTCCGCGATGCTTTCCTCAGCAGTCTCCTCGGTTTCGTTTGAAGCGATATCATCTTCGGTATCCGGACTATTCGCTATTTCAGCGTCCATATCATGGTCGAGTGGCGTATTTGTAGGTTCCTCCTTGAATTCCGTTTCCTTGCTTACCGGTAGCCATTGGTCCAAGGCAATACTTTTGATTTCTTCGTAGCTTACCGTTATTTCGTTAACATCGGTATTTTCGAGCGGTACCTGTACCGGCCGTTCGGGTAGGTCTTTGAAGACCACGGTAAACATCGGTTCCGTTACTTCCGGTGCTATAGTATTGACCGCCGGATTATTTTGTGCGTTGTCCGAAGGGCCATTTCCCAAAACCTGATCGTAAACTACTGGAAGCTCATTTATGTCAAAGCCGGTTTTTACTTCCGGTGTTGCCGAAATCGCTTCATACCGGACCACAAGTTCCTTAGCATCAACAAATCCTGGTTTTTTTGCATTTTCCAAAGCAATAATCTCATTGTAATCCACGACCTCCAGTTCCTTAAGATCCGTTTGCGTTTGTACCCTGGTGTCAGCAAAGGAATACTGATCTGTAACGGAGGGCAGCGGATTTTCAACGATGGGAATAAAGTACATTTCAGCATCGGTTACGTCAAACCTGATGGGCTTGCGTTCTTCCGTGATTTCTTTGGTATCCTCGACAATGGGTGCTAACAATTCAAAATCGACCTTGATGTCTACGACATCGTCCGTTTCGCCGGTAGTTTCGACATTATCGGTTGTTTCGGTTTCATCGGTACCAACGCTCCCATCGATTACAACGGGTAAAAACGCTATGGAAAACGCCGGTTGTATTTCAGTTGGCGCTTCCATATTCTCTTTTTTGGAAGATTCATCTTCAGCGGAAGATTCCGAAACATTTTTGGTAACATCGTTCGGTTTAGGGTCTTTTGGCTCGTGGTTGTCCTTCATGCTGTAGGTATTGGAAATGGATTCGGTTTTGTGGTCTTGGTCAATTGATTTTTTTTCATCCGATAAGGATGTTCCGGTCACTTTTTGGGTATTTTCTACTATGGCTTCGCCAGGTTCCTCGGAGATAGGGGCTATTTCATCGTCCTGCTTTTCATTTTTGATGGATACCAAATCGGCATCGCCCTGGTCGGATATCACATCTACTTCCAGCATCGTTTCGGAATTGTCATCGGTTGAAGTATCCGCGGTATTTTCCGGAGTGATGGTATCGCGGTACTCATCTATCGTAGGATCCTCGGGCATCGTTTCCATTTTTGCACCACGAATGTCCTTGGGAATATTATAGTTTTTGGTATCTACGATTCCTTCGGTGGGCAATACCGTTTCGGGGGCAATCATATTAATGGCGGCCAAGGCTTTACTTCTTACGGGAAAACTGGACTCCTTATTTTCTATCAGCTTTAAAAAGGGCAGATCTTCCTTTTCGCCCAAGTTGCCAATGGCATCCAATAAGGCTATTTTGATGTTTACTGAACATTTCCAAAAAACTGTTTTTAATGTTGGAATGGCGTCGGTGATATGGAATGTTTTAATACAATCGATCGCTTCCTGTTTTATTCTGTTATTTTTATGTTTTACCAGTTCCGTAATGGAAGCGTAAGCATCGTTTTGATCGTAATGTTTGATCAAACGAAGGGCGAAGAGCACCACAAACTTGTTTTTTGAGGTTAGCCATACCCTAAAGCTTGGGGGCAAAAAGTTTTCCTTGTTGCTCAGCACTTCCATCAATTTTAGTTGTTGCCATTCGGATATACGGTGCTTGGTGGTGTCCAAAAAGTGGTTGATTCCTTCCGGTTTTAGGGTAACCACGGCAATCTCGGCCTGCTTTCTTATGGTAGGCCGTTTGTCGTTGATGAACTTGCTGATGAGTCCGTACGACTCCTGTACCCGCATTTGGGTCAATTCTATAATCCCCTTGGAGATACGCTCCCAACGCAACGCATGAAGTTTTTTATACGATTCTTGATGAAGTCCCAAATCTTTGAACAGTTCAAAAAGTCGTTTCCGGGCAGTTCCGGAAACATCCTTTCGTAGGTCCATAAGAATTTCGGTAACCGTTTTGCGATAGAACGCCGATTTTATCAATTCCCGAATTTCAACTTTGAGGTTTACGTAACTGCTTTTTTCATCTTTAGTGGCGTCTTCTTCCAGAAAAATAAACTCACTGATCATCGGGGCGATTTCCTGTTTGATCTTTTTTGTTTTATTCGAGCGCTTGGAGAGCTGCTTTTTGAACAGAAAGATGGCCAGAAAATAAAGAAACGCTATGCCCAGGAACAACAAGGTCAAATCCCACAAAAGATCCGTGTGGATCTTAGGCGCGGTAATGAGGTCGTAGGTTCGGTATATTTGGGCGGTAAACTGCAAATTATGTTTTGTTCAGTTCTCTTGCTACACGGACGAGAAGTTCTGACGGACTCACCGGTTTTGATATAAAATCGTTTGCACCGAGTTCAAAAGCACTCAGCACATTTTCTTCGTTTCCTGCCGATGATATGATGATGATCGGCACTTTTGAATCCAGTTCGTTGCGCACATAATCGATAAGTTCGATGCCCGAAAAATAGGGCATCATGATATCGCTGACGATAATATCCGGAATGTCCTCTCCTAAATGTTCCTTTACTTGTTTGCCATCGGTTACGTGTGCCACCTCGTATCCCCCTTTTTGCAGGCGAAAACGCAACAATGACCCCAACAATTCGTCATCTTCGGCCAATAAAAGCTGTTTGGATACCATGGTTAACTTTTTTGTTGTTTGATGGAGGTCAGCGCCATTTCTATCTGATTTTCTACTAGCGGATATTCCTCTAAAAAGGATTGGTACAGATAGTTTAGGTGTTTCAGGTCTTTTTCTGCTTTACAGCAGGTGTGCATTTCGGTAACAATGGCATGCAGGCTGTAGGTTTTCATCATGGCCAGCCCCGATTTCATTTTATGGAGCGCAAATTCCAAGCCTTTAAAATTGGACTGCTCCAAGTGAATTTTGGCCGCTCCTATGAATTCAATTGCATTTTGTTTGAACAACCGTATCAGTTCTTCCAACAGCGAAACATCGTTCATGCAATCGGACATGATATCGTCCAAAGTAAAATGCGCTTCAACATCCTGTCCGTTGGCCATAGTTCCATTGTACTTGTCAAAATTTTTATTCTTTTCCATAGGGGTAGTATTTTCCAACAGTACCTTAAAAAGTGCCTCGGGCCTGTATGGTTTTAACAAATAGCCGTTCATGCCTGCCAATTCCGACTTCTTTTTATCCTTCACCGTAAAGTCGGCAGTGAGCGCTATTATCGGTACTTCGCTAATACGTGTAGTGCCATGCTGGCGAATATTTTTAGAAATTTCAAAACCGTCCATATTTGGCATTTTAAGATCCATCAGCACAATATCCACTACGTTTTCTTGTAAAAAGCCCATTCCTTGATGAAAATCATCGGTAACAAAGGTTTTGCAATTCCACTTGTTCAAACGTTCCGCAATCAATCGCTGGTTTAGGGTATTGTCCTCAAACACCAAAACCACAAGGCCGTTAAACAGTTCCCTTTCGATAGCACTTTTGGTCGGTTGTTCCAATACGGTTCCCGCTGTACTGATGCTGAAAGGAAGGTCGAAAGTAAACGTGGTCCCTTTTCCAAATACACTGGAAACGGCGATATTTCCTTTTTGATGATCAATTAATTTTTTTACTATGGAAAGCCCCAAGCCCATACCTCCGGCAGTGGACTCAGAATTGCCCACCTGACGGTATCTGTCGAAAATGTAGGGAAGCTCCTCC
The DNA here is from genome assembly GCF_050589625.1 of Maribacter sp. 2-571. NCBI lineage: Bacteria > Pseudomonadati > Bacteroidota > Flavobacteriia > Flavobacteriales > Flavobacteriaceae > Maribacter > Maribacter sp. 2-571. The sequence goes on from NZ_JBNGOP010000007.1 coordinate 81,157, forward strand.
TCCCGTATGCCTATTCCTTGGTCGGAAACGACAAAAGTGAGCCAAACGATTTTCTCCGTTTTTTCTTTGAGACTGACGTGTAGGCTGATATCGCCCTGTTTAACGAATTTTACGGCGTTGCCCAAAAGATTCAGCAGTATTTGACCGAGCTTGGCAGGGTCTCCCAAAAGAAATTCCGGTATTGTGGGGTCAATATGTGTTTTTAGGGTCACCCGGTCCGCTACGATCAAGGTCTGACATAGAAAATCGATGTCCTTGACCGTAGAGGATAAATTGAAGTCTATGGTTTCAAATGAAATGTTGCCCGTGGCCAGTTTGGCATACTCCAACAGCTCGTTTATGATTTCCATAAGTGAATTGGAAGCCGATTGAATGGCGGACACATGCGCCATTTGTGCTTCGTTGAGCATGCTTTCGCCCAATAGTTCGGTAAAACCGATAATACCGTTTAGGGGTGTTCTGATCTCATGGCTAACCTGTGCTACTACCTGTAGCCCGGTTTCATGGTCCGTTTGCGGTACGTTTGGTTGCTCGTCCCTATCCTTGAGGTCAAGGTCCGGGGTTTGCCCTTTAGTAGCATTGGCCGCAGAATCGGTAAGCTTTCGAAAACGGTTCAATAGCGCGTTGGCCTCGGAGGCGTCCACCGTATCGAAGGATAGGTTGTTCAACTGGAATCTTAGGGAGTCGATTTCTTCAAGTAGGTCTCTTTTTTTCAATGGGGGATCGATTTGGTTTTACCATACATAACGGTCAACGAATGGGGACTTAAGGCATGGTACTGGGTTTATTTCAAAGTTATTGATACCTTAAAACTCTTTATTTTGTTGACAGTGAACAATTAAATGTTACCGAAAGCCCCCATTTTGTTGTCAAAATGCTTTATTTGTAGGTATAAAATGTAAGCGCTATGAAATACCTGCATTATTTTGCCTTTTTCTCCATTTTAGTTTCCTGTAAAGAACAGAAAATCGAAGTTTCGGAAAGTGAGGAAACGATTGCGAAAAGAATTCATGAAAATGTAATTACCATCGACACCCATGCCGATATCAACGTACGCAATTTCACCGATAGCGTGAACTACGCACAACGGTTGGAGACCCAGGTAAATCTTCCCAAAATGAAAGAGGGCGGACTGGATGTGGCCTGGTTCATCGTGTATACGGGACAAGATTCATTGACCGATAGCGGTTATGCAAAGGCCAGCGAGAATGCCATGGACAAGTTTTCGGCCATCCATCGGCTTTGTGAGGAATATGCACCGGATGATATTGGATTGGCATTGACCTCCGAAGATGTTAGGCGCATTGCTGCCTCCGGAAAAAAAGTGGCCATGATCGGTGTGGAAAACGCCTATCCCATAGGTGAAGACCTTTCCCTTTTTGACGCGTACCATAAAAAGGGGGCGCGATATATTTCCCTATCACACAACGGGCATAGTCAATTTTCCGATTCCAATACGGGCGAAGCGGATAGCTTATGGCTTCATAATGGTTTAAGTGAATTGGGTAAAAGCGCTGTTAAAGAGATGAATAGACTCGGAATAATGATAGATATTTCGCATCCATCAAAAGAAGCCATGAAACAAATGGTAGCTTTGTCCAAAACCCCGATAATCGCTTCACATTCTTCTGCCAGGGCGCTTTGCGACCATAGTAGAAACCTGGATGACGAGCAGTTAAAACTGTTGAAAAAGAATGGTGGCGTTGTACAGACAGTAGCATTCAGTTCGTATTTGAACACCGAAAAACATGAAACACATGCCGCTTTTATGAAAACGATTTATAAGAAGTGTGCCGATTCTTTGGGTATCGAATGGTACGAGCGTTCACAATTTGCAACACTTTCCGACGCCCAAAAACAGGCATTTATGGAAAATTACCCTAGAGTACTGGATTTAGGAAAGGCCAAGGCCCGTAAAATGGACAACGCACCTGCGGCGGTTGATGTGGGAGATTTTGTAAACCATGTTGATTATATGGTCGATCTTATCGGTATCGATCACGTAGGGATCAGTTCCGATTTTGATGGTGGCGGGGGTATCGAAGGATGGACCGATGCTTCGGAAACCTTTAATGTTACGCGAGAGTTGGTGAAAAGAGGCTATACCGAGGGAGAAATTGCCAAACTATGGGGCGGTAACCTGTTAAGGGTTTTGGATGCGGTGCAAAGCTATGCCGCCGAAAACAGTACGAACTAAGCCATAGAAAACATCGGGATGGTACGCGAAGGTTAAAATTCTTAGTCAGGGGCGGTACGAAGTCTAACTACGGTACTTTGCCGAGATTGCGAATGATCCTGTTTTATCACCTTAATAAATACCGAACGGTTTTAAAGATTAAAACAATGTCGGCTCTGGGCCATTCAAGGTGTGCGGTATTTTAAGTTTGCACCCCAGTTTATCGTTCAGCTTGGTAATAAAACCGGCCGCTAACAGTGGCGACTCCAATTCCATGTTCTGGTGTACAAAAAAGTGAACATCACGAAGGCCTTTTTTCTTCCAATCATATAATTTGTCCACCCAATCGTCCAGTCTGGTATGGTCGCTTTGGTGGTTGGCGCCCACGTAGCGGATAAAGGCCTCCTGGTTCGTGAGGCGCATATGCATGATATCCCTACGCCCGGCAGTATCGACAAGCACGTTGGTAATGCCGTTTTCTTCCAACAAATGGTAGAGTTCCGATGCTATTTTTTTATCGTTGAACCAATCGGTATGGCGAAACTCCATAGCCAAGGGAAACTCCTTGGGCCAATAATTGATAAAACGGACCACACGGTCCCAATTTTTAGGACCGAAGTTACCGTGCATCTGCAAAAAGATGGTACCCAATTTCTCTTTTAAGCCGACCGTTGCTTCTAAATACCGGTCTACAATAGGATACACCGCTTCGTTCAAGCGCCGCAAATGACTGATATCCTGTGATATTTTTGGGAAAAACTTAAAATCCGATGGCGTTTTATCATGCCATTTTTCATATTGCTCCTTCGGAAAAATGCGATAAAACGTGGCGTTCAACTCAATACTATTGAATTGCGATGCATAATACTGCAGCTCGTCCTTTGTACCCCTAGGATAAAAGTTCTTTAGATCCTGACGGTTCCATTTGGCACAACCTACAAATACGTTCATGGGGACGTCCTTCTTTGTTTTTAACAGCACCACCTCGGTATCCGGGTGGTCTTTTGGCATAGTAAAATCGATCAATTCCGGGTGGTCTACAGTTCCGAATTTCATAGCTCCGCTTTTAAAGATGATGTTAAAAATACGGCTTTCCGATAGCAATGGGTCGCTGTTTTAGACACAGTACACTACTTTGGGCACTAATTTTCAAAAAAAACTGTAACATTCCGCCTATCTTTGATACAAACGTTATTGAACTAATATTTATAATATGAGAATGAAAGCATTAAAAGTATGTATGGCCCTATTTGTCCTATCGCTAACGGTTCCTGTCCAGGCGCAGACGGTAGATGAAATTCTTGCCTCCTACTACGAGAGTATCGGAGGGCTCGAAAATTTCAAGGCCATTAAAGGAATGAAAATGACCGCAAAGGTCAATCAACAGGGAATGGAGATCCCTATTGAAATCGTACAGCTTAACGATGGTCGTCAAATGACCACGATCAATTTTCAAGGAAAGGAAATCAAACAAGGGGTTTTTGACGGAGAGACCCTATGGAGCCATAATTTTATGACCTTGAAAGCTGAAAAAAGCGATGCGGAAGCAACCGCCAACTTTAAACTCAACGCCAACGACTTCCCTGGTCCTTTTATTGATTATAAAGAAAAAGGATACACCTTAGAACTTTTGGGCAAGGAAACCATTGACGGAACCGAAGCCTTTAAACTAAAATTGGTTAAAGAACCGATTACGGTGGATGGTGTACAGGAAGAGGATATTTCTTTTTACTATTTCGATACCGAAAACTTCGTACCCATTGCAATGCAAAGTGAGGTGCGTGAAGGCCCGGGCAAGGGCATGACCTCCGAGGTAACCTTTAGCGACTATCAGGAAGTGGAAGGGCTTTACTTCCCCTTTTCCATGACGCAAGGTGTAAAAGGACAACCGGGCGCTCCGATTACGATGGAGACCATCGAATTGAATCCGGAAGTAGACGCTACCGCTTTTGCCTTTCCAGAGGAGGCCGAAACCGAAGAAAAAAAATAATCTCAAAATAGTATAAAGGCCCTTTATTCCAAAAGGGTCTTTTTTTTAATCCACCCTAGAAAATGAAAAAAATACTATTCGCCATCGTGGCTGCAGCTTTATTGGTGCCAAACCTTACTACGGCACAGACATCCAGCGATGGAAAACAACTTTTTGGCGATATGACCGCGCGCCATATAGGACCGGCCTTAATGAGTGGCCGTATCAATGATATGGAGGTGCATCCTACGAACAGTCGTATCATTTATGCCGGTTCGGCCGGGGGAGGCGTTTGGAAATCCAACGATTCGGGAACGACCTTTACCCCTATTTTTGATGACCACTGCCAGTCCATCGGAGCCGTTGCACTGGATCCGAACGACCCGGACAATACCATATATGTGGGAACCGGAGAAACATGGACACGGAACAGTGTTTCTGTAGGGGACGGACTCTATCGTTCCACGGACGGCGGTGCCAATTGGAAAAAATTGGGCTTCGAAGCCTCGGAACGCATTACCAGTGTAATCGTAAACCCCAAGAACAGCAAGGAAATTTATGTAGGGGTATTGGGAGCCTTATGGGGCGATAATGAAGAACGGGGCGTATACAAATCGGGCGATGGCGGTACCACTTGGGACAAATTACTCTATGTAGACCAAAAGACCGGCTGTGCCGACTTGGCCATGGACCCGACCGATCCAAATATCCTTTACGCTTCCATGTGGGAATTTCGCAGAACGGGCTGGTCTTTTGAATCTGGAGGTGCCAATAGCGCACTATACAAATCCGTTGATGGTGGAAAAAATTGGAACAAAATTCATAACGGTTTTCCAAAGGGAAAACTGGGTAGACTCGGTATCGCCATAGCACCGTCGAACCCAAAAGTGCTCTACACGGTTATCGAAGCCGAAAAAGACGAACGCAAAGGGCTATACCGAAGTGATGATGCCGGCGCAAACTGGAAACAACTGAACAACGATTTTGGAATTACCGTTCGACCCTTTTATTTTTCACGGATCGTAGTGGACCCACGAAATGAAAATGTGATCGTAAAAGGCGGGCTTAGTGGTTCCATTTCCCGAGACGGAGGAAAAACGTTTAAAAATTTGGGCGATATGCATAGCGATATACATGATATCGCATTCAGCATAAAGGACTCCGATATCATGTATGTAGGCACAGATGGTGGTGTTTATCGTTCGTGGGACGGCGGTACCAACATGGAAATCGTTGAAAACTTGCCGCTTTCGCAGTTTTATCATATTAGTGTGGACAACGCCGAACCTTATAACATTTACGGTGGGCTTCAGGACAACGGTTCTTGGTATGGGCCAAGTGCATCCCCCGGGGGAATAGAGGCCCGCGACTGGAACAGTGTTGGCGCCGGAGATGGGTTCAGGGTATACAAACACCCCGTTAAAAACATCATTTATTCCGAAATGCAGGGTGCCGATAATGTATGGCGCTATGACGCGGATCGAAGGACCTTGAAGACGATACAGCCCCTAGCGGCCCCGGGAGTTCCAAAACTTCGTTTTAACTGGAATGCCCCTATGGCCATTAGTACGCACCAACCCGACCGGTTTTATATGGGGAGTCAATTTTTACACAAATCGGAAGATATGGGCGATACCTGGGAAATTATTTCCCCAGATCTTACCACGAACGATGCTTCCAAACAAACCCAGGAAAATTCAGGAGGACTTTCCAAGGACAATTCCGGAGCGGAGAACCATACCACTATTTTCTCGATTGTAGAATCCAGTTTGGACGAAAACATCATTTGGGTAGGGACCGATGATGGAAATGTGCAGCTTACCAAGGACGGTGGTAAAACATGGACCAATACCACACCCAATATCAAAGGGCTTCCTGCGAACACATGGGTGTATCAAGTAGTGGCCGGTAGTTTTGATAAGGGAACTGCATATGCCGTGTTCGATGGTCACACCCAAAACGATAAAAATCCTTACGCGTTCAAGACTACCGATTATGGAAAAACATGGACCAGTATCATTTCCGATGAAGTTGTCGGCTTCGCGCGAAGCATACAAGAAGACCATGTAAACCCGGATCTATTGTTTTTGGGAACCGAATTTGGTCTTTATATCACTTTGAACGGTGGTAAAAGCTGGAAAAAATTCACCATCAATATGCCGGCGGTAGCGGTACATTCCATAGCCCTGCAAAAAGAAACCAACGATTTGGTCATGGGCACCCATGGAAGGGGCATCATCATTATCGACGACATTTCCCCATTGCGGGAACTCAATGCGGAAGTGATGGCGAAGAAACTACACTTTTTCGATTCGAAACCGACGGTCATCAACGAAAAAAGTAGTTTTTCCGGTAGTTTCGGTAACGAAACCCAATTCGTGGGACGTAATGAGACCACCAATGCGCAAATAAAGTACTATTTGAGCAAGCGGCACACCTTTGGGAAAATGACCATGGAGATACAGGATATGGAAGGCAATACCATTGTAGAGCTGGGACCGGGAAAATCGAAGGGCATCAACATCGTAAATTGGAGCTATACCCGTAAACAACCTAAAGTGGCAAAAGGAAAAACCTTTTCTTTTGGCGGATTTACGAGTCCTAAAGTACCTGCAGGCACTTATAAGGCAGTTATTAAAAAAGGGAAGGATACCTTTGAGGATACCTTCGACCTCGTATATGACGATAGTTCCTCGTTAACGGAAACGGACCGTACCTTAAAAAATGAGACGGTTATGAAGCTTTATGACATGACACAGGAACTGGCCTATATGGTTTATGAACTTGACGAAATGATCGTAAAGGCGGAAGCGGCAAAGGACGTAAAAACGGTAAAAAAGTTAAATGACCTTAAAGAGACCCTGGTAATCACCACAGGGGACAACTATGTGGGGTCTGCAGAACCCCAATTACGGGAGAAAATGACCGATTTGTTCAGTAAGTTGGCCAATAGCTATGACAAACCCACCAAAGCGGAGCTTGAAAACCTTACCGTAATCGATAACAGGTTCAATACCGCGAAAACGGACTTTGAAAAACTAAAGAAAAAGTATAAGCATACCGAAGCGATGACCATAAAAACTTATGATGCGTTTTTAAACGGAAAATAGAGCGCTGCCAAACGTTCCGAAAAAAATGCCATCGATCACAAGATCGGTGGCATTTTTGTTTATAAGCTGTTTGATAAGTACTGTCCCGACATTTAAAATATGTTTGGTTAATAGGTATCTTTAATAAAACAAGCTTTATGAACGACAGGTCCCAACAGCTACTGGACATCCGTCCAGAAATTCCATCGGCAAAAGTTTCTCCGGAAATGGGCGATGACGAGTTTTTTCAAAATGCAACCTTACGCCCCGTAATCAAACTTCAAAATGACTTGCTACTTGCCGTATTTTCAAACTATATAACAAAGCATAAAAACCGATTTTATGAGCTAACCTTGGAACGGCGCTTGCAGTATATTGAGAATGCCATACAAAAGGATATCAAGTTTCGAAACGCTTTAAAGGGAATGATAATAGGCCAATTCGGTATCGAGGAATATGGCCATTACATTCAAAACTCCTCCAACCTGAACAAAAGAATGATGAACATGGTCATTAAACGTATTCAGGACCAGTTGCAATATTTTGATACCGTAAAACCAATGATTTCCGTATAGCAAAGGAAAACACTTCGCTATATAGTAAATGCTCCCGCCCCATCTGCAAATGGCACGTTTTTTGTTTTCCTACTAACGGTTTGTACAGGTTTTTGCGCCATTGATACATTGGTTATTCTTTCCAGTTGACCTAAGCGCTACCTTTAGAAACGTTAACCTGAAAATGAAAAACGATGCTATCGACAATTACTACTATTATGTTCTTGGGGAGTCTTTTTTTGGCCACTGTTACCATTCTATTGATTAGCTACGGTATGATCAAGGGGGCCAACCGTTGAAGATGCTCCGCCGAAACGGATAAAAAGGTTCATTGCCCGATAACGGACGCTCCGTTGAGGTCCGTGGTCAATATATTGCTCATCAAATCGAAGAAGGGGCGTACTTGCTTAAAGGCTTCGCTCACCTCGGTTGCAAACTTTGGGTCCATCACGGCCTTGTCGTTAAAATTTTTGACCAAGATAAACTGTTTCTTACGGATCAAATCGATATTCGGGTCTTCTTTGCTAAAGCCCTTTGGCGCCGTTTTTACGCCATCTCCGGTCAATTCTCCCCAAGTTTTTTGAAAGTTTTTGTTCGCTAGGATATCCCGTAGCTCAGAGGCGTCCAACTCCCATTCCTTTCTTATTCGAAGCAGGTCCTCCTTGTTCGGTGCCCAAAAACCGGCAGCGATAAAACTTCCTTTGGGTTGGATATGAATGTAATAGCCGCCCCGAAGTTGCACCCCCGACCGGGACAGACCGGCAGAAAAATTCACTTTGTAAGGTGTTTTGTCATGGGAGAAGCGTACATCCCTATAGATACGGAACGTTTTAAGTCGTTCAATATCGTCATGCTCCTGCACGTTCTCATAAATCGCCTGAAAAACCGATTTAACCACCGTTTCCGTGGCTTTGAAGCGTTTTTTGTTTTCGGTAAACCATTCCCGATCGTTGTTCTCTTTTAAAGTGTTCAAAAAATTGAATACTTCCTTGGTAATGCTTGTGTTCGACATGCGACAAATGACGTATTACAGTTTATTATTTGTGCTAAAGTTAACCAATTGTTGGAAAGTGATTGAACAATAATTTTTAACTTTGAATAGTCTATTAAATTACTATGAATATAAAAAGCATCGTTGCTAAGATTAACGCGCACAAAAAACAACCCAACCTCCGTTTTGAACTGAAACGGAAAACTGAACGGTTTGCGGACCTGTTGTTTTACACCCTTTTTGACAGTGAAACCCCGGTAGCGCCCAATATGTCGGTGTTAGAAGAAGCGTTTGACGAATTGGTAGGCCTCGCCTGTTGGGAAACCGAAAAACCTTGTAAAAAAGTATGGGAGAATTATGTGGTAGCGCTACCGGAGATTCTGGAGCGTTTAAATTTGGATGCCGAGGCCATTGTAAATTGCGACCCGGCATCGCTTTCCATGGAAGAGGTATATATGGCATACCCTGGATTTTATGCCATTGCCATTTATCGATTGGCCCATGAACTATACATACAGGGCTTTCCATTGGTACCCAGGTTGATGACTGAATATGCACATCGGCAGACCGGTGTCGACATCAACCCCGGGGCACGTATCGGAAAGTCATTTTTTATAGACCACGGCACCGGCGTGGTCATCGGAGAAACGGCGATTATCCACGATCACGTAAAAATTTATCAAGGGGTTACCCTTGGTGCCCTATATGTTGCAAAGGACTTGCAGCGTACCAAAAGACACCCTACCATAGAGGATAATGTTACTATTTATGCCAATGCTACAATATTAGGTGGTAAAACCATTGTTGGCACCAATAGTATTATCGGTGGAAATGCATGGGTTACCGCATCCATTCCCGCCAATTCGACCGTTTTTCACACTCCCGAAATCCGTATAAAAACCTTGCCCAATGCCATATAATATTACAGAACTCATCGGGAATACGCCATTGGTGATTTCCAAAGTACTGAACACCAACCCCAACGTGCAACTTTTGTTCAAACTAGAGGGACACAATCCGGGGGGAAGCGTAAAAGATAGAGCGGCGTTCAGTATGATCAAAAATGGTCTGGAACGCGGCGATTTTGATGACAATACCAAATTGATAGAAGCTACGAGCGGTAATACGGGCATTGCCCTTGCAATGATCGCCGGGGTATACGGACTTGATATTGAATTGGTAATGCCGGAAAACAGCACTATAGAACGGGTGCAGACGATGCGTGCCTACGGTGCAAAGGTAACCTTGACCGCAGCGGACAAAGGAATAGAAGGTGCCCGGGATTATGCAGAAAGCAAAGTGAAAAATGAAGGCATGCGTATGATCGATCAATTTGCGAACGATGACAACTGGAAGGCACACTATAATACGACAGGGCCGGAAATATGGCGGGCTACCGATAAAAAGGTTACCCATTTTGTGTCGTCAATGGGTACCACCGGTACCATAATGGGAACCTCTACATTTTTAAAGGAACAGCATTCCGAAATCCAAATCGTTGGGGTACAGCCCAAGGATGGTGCCCGAATCCCGGGAATACGAAAATGGCCGGAGGCATACCTTCCTAAAATTTTCAATGCCGATAAGGTAGATCAAGTGACGGAAGTTAGCGAACCTGAGGCTGCCAGTATGGCTAGAAGACTGGCCAAAGAAGAAGGCATATTTTCGGGGATGAGCAGTGGCGGCGCCGCTACCGCCGCTCTAAGACTTGCGGAAACCTTGGAAGAAGGGGTCATCGTGTCTATCGTGTGTGACCGTGGCGACCGTTATCTTTCTTCGGGATTATTCGATTAAAAACCGAACGGTTTTTATTTGCGGAAGCCCCTTTAGCCCTAGACTGATCAAAGTATTCCAAAAACGGCCAATATACTTTTTAAACCAAGTACTATCGAAACCAAGACGATGAGGACACCAAGAACGTTCTGTGCCATAGTGTTGCCATAGCGCCCCATTAAACTGTTCCGGTTTACCGCCCATAATAAAAAGAAGGCCACACTTGGGAGCAACAATCCGTTCGCGATCTGAGCCAATTGTATCACCTTAATGGGGTTGATGTCGAAGGACATAAAAAAGGCACCTATCAAAAGTACGCCCATCCACACGGACCTAAAACGGAAATCCTTTATATCCGCGTTCCAACCAAAACAACTATTGGCAACGTATGCCGCCGCCAAAGGCGCCGTTATGGCTGAAGTAATTCCTGCGGCGAACAGTCCGATACCGATAAACCAACGGGCTCCCTCGCCAAAGAGCGGAACCAGGGCCTCTGCCATATCCATTACCCCATTGACCGCACCCGTTTTTGCAGCCGTACCACAAAGCACAATGGCCATTGAAACAAGACCACCGACAGCAATGGCAATGGCCGTATCGACCCGGACCTGTTTTAGGGCTGCCGGCGATTTCCATTTTTGATGGACCAAAGAGGCGTGTAAAAAAAGGTTATAGGGAACCACCGTTGTTCCCACGAGCGCGATAACGGTAAGGATACCGTCATTTGGCAAAGCAGGGACGAACATTCCCTTCAACAACTCCCAAGTATCCGGTTTGGTCAACAAGGCCGTAATAACAAAGGCAAGGCTCATAACGAACACAAGTCCGGTAAAAACGAGTTCCAATACTTTACTGTTGCCGAAATAGAGCAGTATAAAGGCCAGTCCTGCAATACACCAAGGATAAAATCCGCTGTATGTTGTTCCAAAAAGCGCTTGAAGGCCCAAAGTAGCTCCACCGATGTTTCCTCCTTCATAAGCGGCGTTCCCCACTAAGATCGCTATCAAAATGGTACCAAGAATGACGTTTTTAAGCAATGGCCAGGACACTTCTGTCTTTACCGCATCGGCCAACCCTCTCCTACTCACAAGCCCCAATCTGGCGGACATTTCCTGTAAAATCCCAGTTGCGATTACCGAGAGCAGCAAGGCCCATAAAAGGCCATAACCAAAACCAACACCCGCCGCGGTACAGGTAGTAACGGTTCCCGGACCAATAAAAGCGGCCGCGATCAAAACACCTGGCCCCAAACTTCCCTTTCTTTTCATAACTGTCGTTAAACGGTTAAATATAATCGATATTCCGCTAGTGAACTTGTTTTTACAAACTGCATTTTCACAACAGTTTTAACATTTTTGAATGCAGTTCGTCTAAAAAAATGCAGTTCATCTAAAAGTGAGGTGTCATACGTCGAAAGTATATACTATTCCAATTTTCCCAGGGTTATAATAGTCCCAAATCTAATGAACTAATCCCCCAAGGCCCCGCAAACAAAGGGCTCGAAAATTGACCTACTAAATGAACTGTCTTGAATGTAACAAAGAACTGAGTTATCTCGATCATCGTAATGCAATGGATTCCTTAGGCGTTGAATTGTGCGCACAACACCAATTGCGTATGGAAAAACTGGTACAACAGAACAACACCCCCATGGAAGCCATACAATTGTACTATGGCCTAAAGGAAGTGGGCGTTCAGGCAATGCTGGAATGGTGGGACGGAAAAAAATCGGTAGATATTGCCATATCACGTGTTAAACTAAACATCGAAATTGATGTGGAGTATCATATGATGACCCATAAGCAGGCCATGAACGATTTGGAACAGGCCATGCATTCCTTTAAAAATGGATTTACCACTATTCGTATACCGCATGTGCTGATTCGACATTATTTGAAGGAGACCGTAAACAACATTCTTGGGATAATGGAGGGGCTAAAAGCAAACATTAAAACGATTTAACCTAAAAACCGCCATATGACGACCAACAAAGGAAAAAAAATACTCAAAACCCCATTGCGGATCGCCGTATGTATTCTTTTATTTGGTTTAATGGCCAAACTTCTGTTATGGCCCTATGCAGAACAAACAGTGCTTGCCGGATTCATTTTGGTTTCCCTATTATATAGTTTCAGGTTTATCAAGAAAACCCAAAAACAATTTTTAGATTACGTAAAGTTGGTACTGATCATTTGCTGGTCGGCGAACGGTATTTTGAGAATGATGCACTTTCCGTATACGGTATTTTTTCAAATCGTGACCGGAGCGGCGTTCATTACGTGGTTCGTCATGGAAGGGACCGCATACTTCATGGACGAAGATCGACATACCAAAAATAGTAATGTACAGATATGGTGGAACGTGGCCATGGTACTGGGTACTTTATCCATTATCGTAGGGGCCCTCATGAAGCTTGTACACTGGCAATTCGCTGAAGTTCTTTTGGCATCGGGAATCATTATGGTGGCCTTCTATATTTTAAAAGACGTTTTTCAAGTGACTAAACTAGAGGAGAAAGACACCAATAACGAAGAATATCAGGTATAATTCCGATAAACGGAACTGTTTTGGTTCCTAAATGTTGGTATCAGGACAAATACAAATATAATCTCCTGTCCATTACCCCAAATACTTGCCTTTACGCTACCATTACCCCACATTAACGGTCGAAAACAAACGATGACCATCAATTAATTCTAGTGCAAGGGTAATCTATAACGTACCATCCTCTTTCTTTTATGCCCTATCTCTTAATTATCAAGCTTACATCAAACACTTTCACGATTATGTTCCATACATCAATATGGTCCGCTATCACTTGGCGCCCAAGGTGGTGTTTTTAAAAACTTCGTATGGCGTAACAATGATTTTAGGTCCTAATTCACCCCTAATTAGTACAAATATCACTCGATGAAGTGATAATTACCTCGATATAAGGAAGTTATGGCAGTCTTTTTTTAAAGGATAAAAATGACATTTCATCGATATTCCCGTCATCTAACGAATATCCGTTCCTTTGTTCGATTGAAATGGGGATTTTGGCATCTTTTTCTGTTATAGTAGTAAACCATTCTATTATGAAAGAAAAAACTACTATAAACGATTACATGGTATACGTTTACTGTGTCTTTTGTATTCTTTGGGCATTATACATGCTTTTTTTCACTACCTGAAACCTGGTTTTTAATGCTATGGAGCAAGTTATCGTCAGTTAAATTTAAGCCATCGGCTACGATTAGCATAGGCATCGCCGAAACCGCTTCACTGTGATAAAAACAATAAGCTTCCCGGTTTTACGTTAAAAAATAGGTTCGGTCGAACGATAAAACCTAATTGTTTTAAGCTAAAAACAATGTTTCGAATTTCGGTCGCACACATTAAAGTGATGACCGGATGAATGGCATACGACAACAAGCGACACTTCCCTCCCTTATCCTTTTGGGTTTGTTTTTTTATGTTTTTCTTGGGCATGCCCACGCTATCACTACCACCGATCCAGTCCCTACCCCTCTTCAACACGGAAAGGACACCCATCTATTTGAATCGAATACATCGGTTACCCGCTTAAAGATTACCATACCAAATGCGACCACGGTATGGAACATCCCCGAAAAAGTAAAATTGACCTGGGATACGGACAACATACCGCCCCATAAAACCATCCGTTTTTACTTGATCAAGGACGACATGGTCATTCAGGAACTCGGTGTTTTTGAGAACAACCGTTTTGCAGAGGGCATATCGTTAAACAAAAGCCTACAAACCGCAAACAACTATCGGGTTATGGGTATCGAGCTATTTCCTGATAACACCCAAAGTATTGCCAAGTTTGCAACACCCTATTTTACTATAAACGGAATGAAAAGGGTTGCGAACTCCGAATCGGCCGACCCAAAGGAGCCTACGGTACGCCATAGTTTTGATGGCAGGCGCATTTCATATGTGGACGAGCTTAACGTGCAAAGCGACCACATCACAATAGACCTATGGGACCACGGCAGAAAGGATAACGATATCGTTTCCATTTATCTGAACGGTGAAGCGGTAGTGTATCAATATCACCTTACCTATTACAAAAAAACGTTTGAGATTACCTTAGACCCAAGCAAACCGAACGATCTGTTCCTATACGCACATAATCTAGGAAAATATCCGCCGAATACTGTTTCAATGGAATTGAACGACACCCATATTTCCAAGAAAATCGTCTTAAATTCCGACTTAAAAAGCTGTGAGGCCATACTCATAAATGTGAAACAATAGTGCATTTTATCGCTTTTTTTTAAAAAACCTTCTTTTTTCTCCACTAAAACGACATTTTCTGTCCATTCTTGGCCTACACGACCCTTGGTGTCTTACAAACCCCAATAAAATCAAGGCTTTCGAGCGTTTTAAGAAGCATCTGACAAGGCCATTTAACGGAGAATTTTAACAAAAAAACATAGGTTACTATGAAAAACCTATGAATTTTTATTAAGTACCGTTCATCCATAATTCGTGTACTTTGTCGATGATTATTAACCCTTAATCGAAGTCCTATGAAAAATTTAAGAACCTACAATGTAATTTGTGCATGTGTGATTACATTAATTTGCGGAGAAATGACCGCACAGTCAAGTAAATGGTCCAACAGTAAAAATGGATCGAATGGTTTTGCTACCGAAAAACGGATGGAAAACTACATGAAACTAAAAAATCTCGGATATCAAGATCACGAAATTTTTGAAGACCTTGGAAACGCGAACTTTCTTTCCAAGAATTATGAAACTGCCGCTTATTGGTATGGAAGGCTCGAAAGTACGAGCAAAAGAAAAAGTCTTGGAAAAAGCCACCAGAAGCGTTATGATTATGCACTGCAACAGGCCAATTCAAAAACAAGCGCCACCGCTTCCAACGAAAAAGACTGGACCGCCTCGGTAAAATCGGATTATCTGGTACAAAACCGATCGGAACGGTATAAAGATTTTGAAATCCAATCGAACGGAGAACTGCTTACTGATAATGACCTTTTGGCAAAACAGGCCTATGAAGCATTGGTGGGTCGCAAAAAATCCGGTCAGAACGGTTATGAAGCACCAATTGCGGTCACTGCTGACGGTAGTACGGCCTATTTCAGTAAAACCGTTGAACAAAAACCGGAATACGGTATTTTTTCCAAAAAGGAAAAATTGCAAAAAATCTTTAGGGCTTCCCGTGTGAACGGAAAGTGGACCAATGTGAAGCAAGTAGCGGTATGCCCAAAGTATGCTTCGGCCATGCACCCAACGGTATCCGAAGATGGTAAGCGCTTATTTTTCGCTTCCAACATGCCAGGTTCTTATGGTGCCTATGATATTTACGTTGCCTCAATCGGCAGTAACGGTCAGGTAGGTACTGCAAAAAACTTGGGCGAAAAGGTAAACACCAGAAAAAATGATCTTTATCCCAACTTGGCTGCAGGTAATACCTTGTTCTTTGCCTCGGAAGGTCGCGATGGTTTTGGAGGATTGGATGTATATATGGCCCAAGTAGGACATAAGAGCGTTGCTTGGTCCGCCAACCTTGGAAAGGACATCAATAGTAACGGTGACGACTTTTCAGTAGTGTTGCAAAAGGGAAACCGTAAGGGCTACGTAATGTCGAACCGAAGTGGAAGCAAAACCAACACGGTAGAGCGTGTGGCCTTCTCCATCCAACGAAAGGACCGTACCAGAGAGTACAACGTACTTGAAGCCTTGAACAATGAGGAACAGATCGATTATTCTTCAACCGTATTCGAAGACGAATAGATCACTTATAAGGTCGCAAATGGGTCGACCCTAGTACTCGACCCATTTGCCAACCTAAAGTTCCCCCAGAAAATATTTTCACGATCGTTGACCAGGGAGTGCATGACCCTTACGATCGGTTACAAAAATGGTATCTATCGGACCTTACACGGTAGCAATCCCCAAAATTGAAGATGATGAGCTATCCTATTACAAAACATACCAAGATTTGCCTGTTACTGCTATTCTTTATGGCTGTTGGAAAACAGACCGCACAAGCACAGGAACTCAATACCAACCTAGATTCAAAAAATACATATCACAACCAGTTATTCTTTAATCGATTTTTGATCAACCCGACATTTTCGCTGGTTCGTGAAAACAAATCCTATATCAATATCCTACACCGAAACCAATATGCCGCTTTTGAGGACAACAGCCAAAACTATTTCCTCGGCTTTAGCAGCAAGGTAAACGACCACACCGCACTAGGTATGAGTGTTTACAGCAATTGGTCCGGAGTTGTACAGGAATTCGGGTTTAATGCCAACTATGCCAAATCGGTACAGTTGAGCGAAAAAAGTAAACTAGCGTTCGGTACCAACATTAGCTATTTTAATACCGGTATCGATAAGAACCGAATTGTGATTACCGAAGAAGATCGGGCGCTTTCGGAAGCTAGAAAAGAAAGTAAGGTGGCCATACAGCCGGGAATTACCCTATCCGTCGGAAAATTCGATTTTGGAATTTATGCGGAAAACCTATTGGAATACAACCAAACGACCAACGCGTTTTTAACGAACATGAACACCAAAAGTATGAAAGGCTCCCTACAGTACAACCATGGCTTCAATGCCACGAGAGGACTTTTCGAAGATGCACGTCTGATGCCCTTGGTACAGGTGGGACAAAACCAGGACGGTAGTATCGGTTATGTAGGTTCCATGTTGCTGGACCTCCCAAGCTATGGATGGTTACAGACCACCTATGACGAAGCGTACGGACTGTCCATGGGGCTCGGATTCAACTTGAGCAAGAAAATGTCCTTGGGATATCTATTGGAAAAAGATATCGCCGTCGAGGATGCCGATTTGGGATGGAACCACGAAGTTTCCCTTGCCTATACCTTTAAGGACAACAACAGTCCGGGTGCCTATGCCTCGACCTCGGACGATGCCAAAGTGGATCAGATCATTCGAAATTATGAAGAACAAATATTACAACTGAAGGCCGAAAAGGATGCGTTAGCGCAACAAGACGGTACCAAAAAGACACGAAAAGAACAGAAAAGACAGGCTAAGACCGCCACGGCATTGGCAACCAATGACGCCAGCGCAACGGAAAATTCGATCGCCTATGAAAACCGTTTGATCTTGGACGAGCTGATCTGGCGACAGGACTCGATCGAGCAAGCAAGAACGGCTGCTTTTGAAAAAAGGTTCGAAACCATGTTCACCTTACTTCATAATGACCTAAGGCAGCGTATGGGCAACGACGGTGGGGTTATCGATAGCCAACCTACCGGTATTGCCCAAACCAGAACGGCGCCCAAAAAGGTACAACAGCAGGTGAATACAACGGCAATCGCCGCGGTACAACCAAAAAAGAACGCCGGTTTGACGGCCTTGGACAAAGCTCGGGTAGAGCAGGAAATCGAACGATTGGCCCGTAGCAGCGCGGCGACCGCTACCGTGAGTATCGCAATGGAAAAGCCGGAACTGCATAAGTTGAGCCAAATTCGGGAGAAAGAAGTGAAAGTAGCTACCACTACCGAGGATAACATTGTGGGTATGGAAACGGTAGCCGATGTGGAAAAAGAGGAGCCTATGAAGTTACCGATCCGTGTAATGGAACGAAACAGCTTGGAAAATGTGAAATCAGGATATTACATGATCGCAAATGTGTACAAGAGCAAAAAGTATCTGAACCTTTTTATGGAAGACCTGAAGGAAAAAGGACTGGATGCAAAACAGTTTTACAACAAAGAAAACGGATTGCACTATGTATACCTGGCCGATTATAACTATAAGGACGACGCTAAAGACGCTTTTGTCTCCAACTTGGACGGGAAGTATCAAGATGAGAAATGGATCATGGAGGTAGCGGATAATACGACAATCGTTGCCAACGTCTACAGTGATCAATAAAAACTTAAACAAATGATAGCTTAAAAGATTTAAAAAATTTAATTTTGGGTTAGTGGGTCCCGATTTTGACTTGGAATCGGGAAAAAGAATAGCGGGGACATGCCCCCGCTATTTTCTTTTTAACCAACTCTGGTCCGATATATAGGTGCCGAATGGTTTTCTTATTCGCTGTTTATCCGTGCGTTCTCCTTTTTATTACAATCTCCTTTTCCAAATTCTAGAATTTGCTATCCATTACTATTGCTTCCTATTTGCCCGGTTCCTTTTTTATGATACTTAAAAAGTAAGGGCGATACCAAGGCCTAATCTTTCCCCGCATCATATTCAGAAATTGTACGAATTCCTGAAAATTGGAAAATTATTAGTCTCATTTTATGGTTTTCGCGTTTAAAAAAGTAGAGAACCTTTGGCTAAAAACAGTGTTGCTTAGCAACGATTTCACATGTTTCCTTCGACTGATCGGGTATCAAAAGTTGGCTTTTTTAGCGCTCTTCTAGTTTATTTGAAAATTTCCAACAGCAGGAACCCCGTAAAAACCGTCGTTGAAATGCATAGTGAGCACGGTCAAATACCAAAAAAATTAACATTTAGGTGCATTTGAACGAAAATAGCAAGCTTCAAGTTGATCAGGTTACAATTTTTCCTATGTTTGAGTATCTAATTTATAAAGCATGTAAATATAGTGTAGAACCCAAATCCCCCACTGCATGAAACCACAAACCTACAAGTACCCAAGTCATCTTTTTAAAACTGCCATGGAGCATAACCCACAAGCTCAGGCCACTTTTTTAAATCGTAAGCGTCTCGCACAGATTACCTTTCTTAATGCGTTTTATGAACGCTGAGTAATCGCGCACTTACAATCTTTTAGAACTCATTTAGCGCAGTACCCAAAGTCATTGTTTCCCTAGTGTGAAACGGCCTTTATTTTGTTCTTTGAACGAAATAGGCAATTTTTCCCTGAAAACGATGCCGAAAATCGCTTATTACGAGGTTACCCACTATCGTGAAAGGCACCGCTATGCCAAAATGCAAGTAAATTGTTCCCCCAACAATCCTACTTATTCCAAGTTTACCAAATCCACTTTGAGTATATCCCGATACCGGTTGCCGGTATGGGGATGTACTTAAAAAATCCAAGTAGCATGACCCCAAACACCCTTAAAACAGTGGTGATCGACGGCGATCGATCATTGCACCGAACGTACCGATCTTTTTTTGAAATGTATTTAGAATACGACCTCGTTGGCGTTTATAGTTCGGTTGCGGAAGCCGTAGCGGACTACAATACCGTAACGCCCGACGTCATTTTTACAGAAGTATCCTTTTCCAACGAATGTGGAATAGAGGGCATCAATCAATTTAGACGCCTAGACCCCAACGTTAAAATAATAATGCTAAGTGAAAAGAACGATTTTGAACTGGTAAAGACCGCTTTTAAAAACTCGGCCAACGGCTATTTGACCAAACCCGTAAACGAGCGTACCCTTTACAACGCATTGGATTCCATCAAAAGTGATGGTGCACCTTTGAGCAACGATATTGCCAAAAAATTGATTTCAATGTTCCAACGCAAAAAATATCGGGTCTTTTCCGATCGTGAAAACGAGGTTATTGAGTACCTGTCGCAAGGAGCGACCTATAAAACGATAGCGGAAAAACTTTTTGTTACCGCAAGCGCGATCAATTTTCACATCCAAAACATTTATTTAAAACTTGATGTCAACTCCAAATCGGAGGCCTTGCGAAAATTACGGGAATTGGATTACGCCTAAAGGCCCCAATTTTAAAAACAATATCATTTCAGATTTAAAATGGTATAAACAAGAAACTGTGCTGGCAATAAGGCTCCCTTCGAAGATGATCGAAAGGGAGCTTCATTCTTTTTTACGATGCTAACATTTAAAAAAACAAGCTTATAGCATCTGCATATTGAAGTTTTGAATATTTTTAAATAATTGAAATTGAATTACTTGAGTGTCAAATAATTTACAGTTACTTTAATTCAATATCTTTAACGGGGCGCACTTGATATTGTCGGTCCGCTACTTCCTTATTGTACCGATATGTGGCATTACCGTTTCTAAAATGCAACAGTTTGGCCTGATAATCCCCATACAGCGTGGCGCTCCAATAGAGCGTATTTGAAAAGCCTCCTTCATTGTCAGCCCCCTGGCCAATGGTATTGCGCATGGCCACCAATTCTTCCAAGGTGGGCAAACGCCAATCGGGGCCTATACGTTCCCCGGATTTTGCGGCATCTTTCCAAGGCATGGTTCCCAAGTCTTCCACATAGGCCATTTTACCGCTCCGGCCATCGGCGGCAACCGCAAAAACGATACCCCCGGAGTAATTTGACCCTAAGACCAGTTTGGTAAGTGCCTTTTTTACCGTTGAAGAATCGATGGTCATTTTCAAGGCATTCGTGGTATCCGCATGGAGCACTGGGACATTGGCATCCAAATTGCTCGGTACCGCTTTTTTAATACTGAGAAGATACCAGGCGCCAAGGGAAACAAGACCAACGCCCAATAGCGCTAGGACTAGTTTTGATACTGGCTTTTGTTTGGTTGGCGAAGCGACCGATTCCGCTCCATAATCCCTTTCCGAAAATGTATTCACGGTCTCTGTTGGATTTTCCGTTCTTGTTTTAGCTTGGCTGTCCGAAAGCGCCGCTTCCGAATAAGGTGTTTGCATCGTGTTTGTGGTATTTTCTTCATCTGATGCGGTTCCCTTGGCCTTTTGTTCCTGTTGCTGCTTCTCTAAATTTTGGTCGTTTAAAGGTGTGGCTTCCTTCGCGGAGTCGACCAATACAAGTGTCTTCAGATATTCACTTAGATGGACAAAGGCATCTTGAACGGAAATAGCGGATGTGCCGGAGATGACCTCTGGGAAAGTTCTCAGCTCTTTAAAACTAAAATCGTATTCATCCGAATTGAAATCAACATCCCAAGGACAGTCTTCAATGATGACGGGAATAACAGCGCTCCTCCCCTGCTTATGGCGATCGATGACCTGCTTAAATTCTTGCTGCCCAACAAATTTAGAATACATGAAGGCCTCGCTCAACACCAAAACAAAAACGTCCGTTTCTTCCAAGGACCATATGGTACTGGGTTTCCATAATGCGTCGGTCGCTATGGGCGAATCGTCCCAGATAACGATACTGCCATGGTCATAAAAGGGTTGCAAATGGTCCTTAAGGGAAGTTACTTTGGAAAGGTCTTCCGCTGCATAAATAATGGTAATGACTTTTTTTTGGTCCATGCGTCCTAAGTTTGGGGTTTCTTTGGAATGTTGCCTGGTTCGGTGCGGATATACTGGCGCATCGCGTCCATTAAAGATAAAAAAATAAAGTGGAACACTGTCCTAAATCGTATACGATTCAAAAAATCATTCTAACGGATACCTTCTACATCCAACGTATCCTAACCGCCAAAACGCCTTAAAACAATAGGCTCAAGAAATGAAGGTAGGCTGAAAATCTTTTTCATATCAGTACAATAAGCCTTTTATTAGAAGATCAAGTATTGTCCAGTAATGATGCTGTTGGCGCTATTAACAGAAAGAAGCGATATACTTACCGTTAATGGTCCTGATGGGCATAGTAGGTATTCAAAAGGGCCATACGCCCTTATAAATCGATATTTTTACTGCCATATGGGTCGATACCCACGAGGCATGATTCCACTTTTCCAATGGTTTCTTGCTTAATGTACCTTTCGGTATTTGTCCGGGACGATTTGTAAGCAGATAAGTGATTATCTCCCATAGCCAGTTGAAATAACTATTGATGGGCAAGGTATTGAACACCTCCGGATCAAAGTAGCTAAGATGGTAGGCAAAATGGCCGGCATCTTCATCACTATTTTCGCAAAAACACGACGGGCGATAGGTTTTTTCGTTAGCGGACCAAAATAAGGTTTTCATGAGATAGCTGTCTTCAATCCTATCGTATTCTTCAATAAAATAGCCCCGCTTTTCCTTAACGAACCGAATACCATCGGACATTTGCCCCGTTCTTAGGTCATAGGTCGAAAAAAAGTGTTGACGATTTCCCCGAACGGAGGAAAGGTCGTTTGGGCGTTACTAGTGGTCAGTTGGAAAACGATAACAAGAAAAAATAGCTTTCGGGTCATGGAGATGGGGCTGCACTTGAATTTGGAATGGAAGATAGGGATTTACTGGACTTTTACTATAGTATCTTGCACCAGACAAAGAACAATCCTCTATTAAATCAAAACAGTATTCAACTTGTAGTAAATGTTTATTCAAATCCAACTACTTCGTAATAATGCTGATAGCCTTTTGGCTCAATCATCCCTGGTATATCCCTTAATCCAGTTGGTTTTAAAATAATCAAACCAGAAAATGAAGTATAAATCTTTGGAGTGCTGATATATGTTTCTTGTTCATAACCTAGAGAAGAAAAGTTTTTATCCGCAACCCCATTACTGATTTCGGTTTTTTCTAGAATAACCAAATCACCAATTTCAATTTTATCAAAATCTTCCATTATTTCCGTGGGCAGAAAGTTATAATTCATTCCTCCAGTTAAAGACTCAAGATTTTGCACATCCAAATCAACATTTGTTAAAGATATCTGATTTCTCGTTCCTAGATATTTTGGGATATATTCAAACTTACCACGAAGGCCCTGATATGAAATTAACTTTCTCCAATTAAACCCCTCTTCTTCTAGTTTTCTTCCAATAAACAGGGAATAAGAAAAACTGTTATGATAATCGATTAAAACACTCTTGGTGCTATCTCTCGTAGTCATTTTAGCATCTGATGGCAAAAACTTAATGGGCACTCTAAAATTTAACCTCAAGTTGACCGCATCATTCAACTTTAGCTTTTTAGATGCCCTTTTCAACTCATCCAAAAGCAATTTGATTTCTTCCGAGTCCGAACGTAATTTATCAACGACCGAATCACCTTCTTTTTCTATCTTTTCAATAGTGCCAGTAGAGGTGTTTTCCAACTCCTTTAATATTTCCGAAACCCTTTGCCCAAAATTATTTGCAATTTTTGTGCCGGTACTATCTATCCTTTCCTTTATCTCCTTGTTGGACTTGTCAGCTTTGGTTTCCGCTCCTTTATGAAGCAAATAGCCCGCCATAGCGGCTAAAATTAATGATATAATCCAAGACCATGGACTAAGAAGAAAACTTTCCCACATCATTTTTATTTTCACCAAGTTAAGTTCGTTTTAACATATAAAATAATTGACTTATAAATGTGCAGATACTTGCTCAACTCATTTCTGTTTCCCACCTATTACCCCAACCACCCCTCACGGTCCAAACTCCGATATTGAATGGCCTCACCGATATGATCACCGTTTACCGTTTCGCTATGCTCCAAGTCGGCAATGGTGCGGGCCACTTTTAAAATACGATCGTAAGCACGGGCCGATAAATGCAGGCGTTCCATAGCGTTTTTCAATAGGGTTTTTGAAACATCGTCCAATGGGCAGTATTCCCGAATCTGTTTCGTATTCATCTGGGCATTGTAATGCACGTTTTCCAAGCCGGAAAAACGTGCGGTCTGGACCGCTCGCGCTGCGGTCACCCGTTGCCGTATGGCCACACTCTCCTCCCCCTTACGATCCTCGGAGAGCTTTTCAAAAGGCACCGGGGTAACTTCAACATGGATATCGATACGGTCCAACAACGGTCCCGATATCTTTCCCAAATACCGCTGCATCTCAGCGGGCGATGAGGTCACCGGGGCATCGGGGTCGTTAAAATAGCCCCCTGGACTGGGGTTCATGCTGGCTACAAGCATAAAACTACTGGGATAGGTTACCGTAAAGCGTGCCCTTGAAATGGTCACCTCCCGATCTTCCAAAGGTTGCCGCATCACTTCCAGGACCCCTCTTTTAAACTCGGGCAATTCGTCCAAAAACAACACGCCGTTGTGGGAAAGCGAAATCTCCCCGGGTTGCGGATAGGAGCCGCCGCCGACCAATGCCACATCGCTGATCGTATGGTGTGGGCTTCTAAAGGGACGTTGGCTCATAAGCCCCATATTGTTGGTTTTACCGACCACACTATGTATTTTGGTAGTTTCCAAGGCTTCGGTCATCGTCATCGGGGGTAAAATGGAGGGCAATCGTTTGGCCAACATCGTTTTCCCGGAACCGGGCGGACCGATCAGAATAATATTATGGCCTCCCGCCGCAGCGATTTCCATACAACGTTTGATGCTTTCCTGTCCTTTTACGTCCGCAAAGTCGAACTCTGGGAAATCGAGATTTTTATAAAACTCCGCCTGCATATCCACTTGTACCCGTGTCAAAGGTTCCTCCTTATCGAAATGTCCGATGACCTCGGAAATATTGGACACCCCGTATACCGTTAGACCTTCGACAATTGCAGCCTCCTTTGCATTTTCCATAGGGAGTATAAAGGCCTTGAACCCTTCTTCCTTTGCCTTTGCCGCAATGGGCAGCGCGCCTTTTATCGGTTGTAAGCTACCATCAAGGGAAAGTTCCCCCATGATAAGGTAATCTGCCAGATCATCGGCTTTAATTTGGCCAGAGGCGGTAAGAATACCAATGGCCAAGGTAAGGTCATAGGCCGAGCCTTCTTTACGCAAGTCTGCCGGTGCGAGGTTGATGGTGATTTTCTTTCCTGGAATTCTATAACCATTGTTCAATAGAGCTGCGGCAATGCGGTAGTTGCTTTCTTTTATCGCATTGTCGGGCAGTCCTACCAGATGGTATCCCACCCCAATATCTACATTGACTTCAACGGTTATGGTAGTGGCCTCTACGCCAAAAACGGCGCTTCCGAAAACTTTTGTAAGCATGTTTTGGTTGTTTCCCGGTTATTTGGTTTAAATGTAGCTTTTTTCGTTCCTATACAACAACTAATTCTGGTCGTTTTTATAAAGGATATTATGAAAAAGCAAGCGGGAAAAACACTTGTTGAAAAAAGGGCTTATTCGTTGTCCGGAACCAGCAGTAGCATCGATTCCGAACTGTTTTGGATCTCCTGTTTGTTGAGCAGCATTTTACGGAACTTCCCCTGCACATACATTTCCGCCTGGTCCTTATAGTGCTTGCTCAACGGATTTCCGGACTGTCCGGTGGGAAGGATGCTGTGACTGTTTTCGACATCCGAAAAGTCAATGACCCTCCTGGTGGACGGTCCTGAGCTTACGTTGTACATTCCGTCACCATCGTAGCCGAACGCCAGGTTATTGATTACCTCCCTACTACCGCCTACGGGAAATGGGCCTACATTGAAAAACGAGCGCAGCGCTTCTATTTGGCCGATAGGATGTCCATGCTCCAAGGTATGCACCTTCTCCCACTTCCAATCATCCATTTCGGGCCCCAAGGTGGTATTGAGGGCTGCCAAGGTTTCCTGAAAAGAGCGTTGTACGATGTCCTGTTTCGACTCTTTTTTTCCGCTAGTAGATACATCGTCCCACCAAATGGACTCCTGTGTATCCGCCATCGGGGCAATCAATCGTTTAAGCAAATGTGTCGCCAGCAATTCCTTGAAAAGAGGTTCTCCCAATTCGTCTTCAAAAATATTTTTCACAAAAAAGTAGATCCATCGGGTGTACAAGGTCGCCTCGCTACTGTTCAATTGATAGTTACCGTCCCATGCGGTCAGCCGGTCTAAAATTTTTAACTGTCGTTCATCCAGTTGCTCCACATCGATATCCTTTGCCATATCGGTCAGTACGGACGGGTCTACGGCAGAAGTTACGTCTACCAACATTTCTTGAATGCCCTCACGGTCCCAATCGTCCCGTGTTGCCAAAAGCGCTTCGATACGTTTTGCCCTATTTTCCGGAAGATAATAGCCCGGATACAGCATTCCGGCAATAGAATCCGGTTGATTGTTCGCGGAATACACATAACGCCAAGGGGGATTTTTAGCTTTTGGGTTTTGCGAAAAAGGCAGAAAGTCCTTTTTTTCGAAAAATCCATACTCCCGTTCCTGTATCAATTTGGTGTTGACACTGTCGGGAATGTTATAAAGCTTGCCACAAGCCCACCAAGCAACATTTCCCGCCGCATCCCCGTACATTACATTAAGTCCCGGTGCGTGAATTTTCGGTAGGGCCGCTTCAAACGCATCGATCGTTTTTGCGTGGGACATTCCATACAGGGCATCCAGTACGGTATTCTGTTCT
Organism: Maribacter sp. 2-571; assembly: GCF_050589625.1. Classification (NCBI taxonomy): domain Bacteria; kingdom Pseudomonadati; phylum Bacteroidota; class Flavobacteriia; order Flavobacteriales; family Flavobacteriaceae; genus Maribacter; species Maribacter sp. 2-571. The sequence goes on from NZ_JBNGOP010000007.1 coordinate 107,763, forward strand.
TGTGTATAGATCCACCACATGGCAACGGGCCGTTCTCCTCTAACCTGATCGGTAATACCGTTCATTATAGGACCACGGACGGTCTTTTTATAGGTAAAACTATGGGGTTTTGCATCCTTGACCTTTATTTCCTTGGTCACATACTCATAACGGTTCCATAAGGACTTATACCGGTACTTGGTGCTGTCCCGGGGGTGGTTTTCCTCAAAAAAGAAATCTACATCGTCATTTTCGAACATGGTAAGCCCATATGCCATGCTACGATCGTGCGCCAATAGCGGAAAGGGCACTCCGGCCAAATAGTAACCATATTTCTCATAGGTTGGGGTGTTCAGATGGGCTTCGTACCATACCGAGGGCTGCGAAAATCCGATATGGGGATCGTTGGCGAAAATAACTTTTCCGTTTTTTGCTTTTTGAGGTCCTACTACCCAGCTGTTACTACCTTCGAACAAAGGGATAGATAACTTTTTTAAGGACTCGAAAACTCCGGATACCAATTGATCGGAAACGGTGTCGTTCTGCCGGGACGGATAATTTTGAATCCACTTCGTATTGGGGTCACTACCCATTTGTAAATCCGTAAGATAGGCCGGCCCCAGCGTATCCTTGATACGGGTAAGCAAAGGGTCGGTCTTATGGGCCATAGCAAAGCTAAAGGACATATACCCCAAGATGTTGTAGACGTCCTTTACCTCGAACGGTCGTTTCTCAAGGCCGGTAAGGTAAAACTCAACAGGTGTGGGCCCTTCTTCCATAAAAGCGTTCACTCCCTTTATATACGCTTTCATTAGGGCGAACGCCTTACTATCCGGGTCGAGGGTAGCAGCCGTTTTTTCAGAAGCATCGTCAATCCCCAAAGCAAGAAAAAAGCGGTCGGTTTTTAATAGGTCCTTACCAAAAATTTCGGACAGTCCGCCGTTCCCGACGCGACGCAGCAACTCCATTTGCCATAGCCGATCTTGGGCGTGTACATAGCCCAATGCCTGCATGGCATCGGTTTCCGTATCGGCGTACAAATGGGGTATTCCATAGGTATCGAAATAGACAGAAACTTCCTTCCCAAGACCTTTGAGGTCCTTCTCCCCATCATAATCGGGCCGTAACGAATAACCAAAAAGAAATATACCTATAACAAGGACCAAAATGACTCCCAAAGTCCAAGCCGCTACTTTTTTAAATCGCTTCATGCATTGCTAAATCTTGTAGAAAGATAAGCAACTCGTCTGTGGTTTCCGAGGGGTTCGTATGTTTTCGAGGACAGAAATACAATGGCTGATAAGAAATTATCACAGTCCTACATTTGATGTTGTTTTTATTCAAAAAAAAGAAGGTGAATAATTACAAATGCTTTATCAGCAGTTATTTGTGGATCATAGCGGCCTATCGGAACAAATAAATTACGGCCTGAGCTGTAAGGCTTCGGACCTATAGGTTTCCAAACCTTGTACAAGCCAATTTTTATACTCGTTGGTATCCGTTTTTTGGATGGCGCTGTTCAAAACATTCATATCTGGTGACAGCAGCACATAGTAAGGTTGCGATGCCACTCCAAAATTGACGGTCTGAAAGGTTCCCCATTTTTGACCCACGGTTTCAATGCTTTTCACACGCCCCGATTCGTATTTAAAATCGAAACGCGCTTCTTCTGGTAATTCCGCGCTATCGTCCACGTAAAGCGATATCAGCACGTAGTCGTTATTAATCATTGGAAATACCTCCGTATCGCTCCAAACATTTTCCTCCATATCCCTACAATTAGAGCATGCCCATCCGGTAAAATCGAGCAATATGGGCTTTCCGAGCTTTTTTGCATGGGCCACTCCGGTATCAAAATCCTTAAAACAATCGATTCCCAAGGGGCAGCTATTCTCTTGCTCTTGAAGACTATAAAAATCGGGCGGCAAAAGCCCGCTCAACAGTTTTAAGGGCACAATTTTGGCCATACCGAGCGTTAAAAAGAATGCAAAAGCGATACTGACCGCCCCCAGGCCTTTACGGATCTTTGAAGCGGGTTGTTTTGGCCCATCATGCGGAAATTTAAAGAACCCAAAGAGATAGGCGCCCATCAACAAAAACAGAACGATCCAAATCGCCAGAAAAACCTCTCGCTTTAATAGCCCCCAGTGTCCGACCAAATCTGCATTGGAAAGGAATTTAAAGGCCAATGCCAGCTCCAAAAAACCAAGGATAACTTTTACGGTGGTCATCCATCCTCCCGATTTTGGCAAGGAGTTCAGCCATGCCGGAAAAAGTGCGAACAAAGCGAAGGGCAAGGCCAATGCCGTCCCAAAACCGATCATGCCCGCCGAGAGGTTTGTGGCCACGTCGCCCTGTGCCAATGCGGTACTGCCCAAAAGTCCTCCCAAAATAGGTCCGGTACACGAAAAAGAGACGATGGCCAAGGTAACCGCCATAAAAAAGATGCCCAATACGCCGCCGGCCCTTGCCGATGCCGCATCCATCTTATTGGCCCAGGAATTTGGAAGCGTCAGTTCGTAGTAGCCAAAAAACGAAAACGCAAAAAACAGGAAGAGTATGAAAAATGCCAAATTTAACCATACGTTGGTGGCAATGGTGTTCAATATTTGGGAATCCACAGAATCGAAAAGGTGGAACGGTAGACTCAACAATCCATAAATGACCACGATAAAAACCCCATAAAGCACGGCATTGGTTATTCCCTTTGCCTTCGCTTGCGACTGTTTGGTAAAAAAAGAAACGGTCAAGGGTATCATTGGAAATACGCATGGCGTGAGCAAGGCGATGAGCCCACCCAAAAAACCAAGTCCAAAAATGGTCCAAATACCCGAGCCGGAGGCGCTATCGATTTCCGTTACTGTCGTCAATCGTTCGGCATTGGTCAAATCGAGCTTTAGCGCTTCGCCCAAGCGTATGCTCCGTTCGTCCAGGTTTTTCTCCTCGCTTTCCACAGGAGCGCCGTTGAGGGAAAAATCGAACGCTATCTCCTCCCCGATACAAACCTCTTTACACACCTGATAGAAGAGACTCACGGTGACTTGCCCTACTTCTGGTTTCAAAAGCACGATCCGTTGCGTAAAAACGGCTTTCTTTTTAAAAAAGGTTTCCTCTAGATCAAAGGCATCGCTATATTCCGTAATGGTTTCACTTTCTTCGGTCTTTCCGATCAGCCGATAGTCGACCCCCTCTTTTTCAAAGGTAAATTCACTAGGGAAGGAACCCCCCTCGGCAGTGTACTGCGAATACACATGCCATCCTTCCGCAATGTTCCCGGTTATCGTCAAATCGTATTCCGTTTCCGATATTTTCTCAAAATCGTGATTCCATGTCACCGGCGTGTCATCATCTTGTGAAAATGATAATAAATTACTTACTAGCAATATGATAAATACAATTATCTTATTCATTTATTTAATATAAACTTTACAATTTCCTTGCTTTTGGGCCGGGCCAAAAACCTTCGGTCCGCTCGTCGCCCGATAACCCAAACGATTTGGTCCTCCGAGCAAAGTAGCCATTGGCGTTCCCTGGACAACCTGTCCATTTTGACGTCCTTAAAATACTTTGCAAGCTTTTTTTTGCCTTGCATTCCCAAGGGGTAAAAATAGTCGCCCTTTTGCCATTTCCTTACCGTTAACGGGTATTTTAACGTGTTTTTGTCCAGATATAGTGTGTTTGCGTTCTTTTCAGTACAATATTCGGAGCGCTCTATGGTCATGGTTATCGGCACCTTCACAGCGCTATCCCCTTCATGAATGGAATACATGGTATGGTCCGATGGCATAATGGGGCTTAGCAGCAGGTTTTCATGTGCCCGAACCAAACGATGCGTGTTGGAACGGACCTCTTTACCGCTTTGGCCATGCAGTAATTTTTCAATATCCGTCCAAGCGGTAAAGCCGTAAGAATGAAAAAGCAGGTGCAGGTAGGCCCCAATGGGCTTTAATTGGCTTAGTTCGGTAATAGGGATCACCGTGTTGCCGTCCGCTTGTTTCATCAAGCGACCCTTTATCTCCGTTGCATGCGCTTCCATAACGGAGACGGTATCTGTCAGATAGTGCTGCGTTTTTAAAAAATTGTCCAAAAAAGTCGGATGCAGTTCTTTTAGGGACGGAACAATATCATGCCGTATTTTGTTTCGCAAGTACTTTTTCTCGGCGTTCGTGCGGTCTTCCCTCCACTCCACCTGATGTTTTTTGGCGTAATCCATGATTGCCGTCCTTGAAAAAACAAGCAAGGGCCTGGCAATGGTTTCCGTTTTTGCGGGTATTCCACCCAGTCCTTTGATGCCCGTACCTCTGGAGAGATTGATTAAAAAGGTCTCCAAGGCATCATCGGCATGATGTGCCGTAACCACATGGGAAAGGCCGTGTTCTTGTAGCAAATCGGCAAACCACTGGTAACGAAGCACTCTTGCCGACACTTGAATCGACACTTTATTTCGTTTAGAATAACCAGCTGTATCAAAATCTCTTATGTAAAATGATTTCTTATATTTTTCCGCCAAATTCCGTACGAACAGCGCATCCGAGAGGCTATCCTCGTCCCTGAGCTGAAAATTGGCATGGGCAATGGAGAAATTCAATTTGCTTCTTTGGCATAGGTCTACAAGCACGCTACTATCCAGCCCCGCGCTACAGGCCAACAAAAAAGGTTGTGATAGCAATTCGGAAAAATGCAGGCGTATATGGTCTTGAAACTGATCTAACACAATGTAAAGTTACTTAGAATTCGCTTCCCCCTGCGTTAAATGGACATTCCGTTCGGTCAGCCATTTTTTTACCAGGGCCAACATTTCTTTGCTCGAGCGATCATGGTGCAATTCATGCAATCCGTCGAGCAGATGCAATTCCGTGAGCTGGGCACCTTCATGAAAGGCCTGCGTTGCCGTAGCATCTATGATAGGGTCCTCTTTTCCATGAAGCAACAATGTCGGCACTTTAAGCTTATGGGCATTGGCAATCGCCCAAATACCGGCCTCCATAACGGGAAAGGAGTACATCGGGCTCACCTTGTCGTGAACAAGGGGGTCGTTGCTATACCGTTTCACTTCCGAAGCGATACTCGAAATCCCGTTGGGGTCGAGCCCGGAGCTCAGGGTAAGCGACGGCCACAAGCGCAGCAAAAGCTTCCCAAGACCCATTTTCCATTTCGGAGGAGCGAAGGCAAGTCGTAAATAGGGGCTGGTGGCGATAATACCGGTTATTTTAGGTGCTTCTCGAAGCGCCAAATTAAGCACTAGATTACCCCCCATACTGTGTCCGTACAAATAAACAGGTACATCTGGGTATAAATCGATCGCCTTGTCTAAAACACGTTCTAAAATATGTAGTAACGCAGGATAGCTTGGGCAATGCCCCCGCTTGCCACCAGAAAGACCATGACCGATGTTGTCATACAGAACTACCGCCAAATCAGATTCAAGGAGTGTGGGTACAACGGATTGAACGTATCGGCCCGAGTGCCCTCCAAAACCATGAACAACCACAGCAACCCCTTTAGGGCGTTCTGGAGCATGATGAAAAAAAGCGATAGTCGCTCCATAGGCCTCAAAACTCGATTTCTTTAATTCCATAAGATCAATTGTTTAAGGAAGCATCCGACCGTACTGTTTTCAAGGGAGTATCTTCCAGCACCTGTCGCATCGCCTTTGCCTTTAGCAAACACTCCTCGTATTCCTTTTCCGGAATCGCTTTGGCGGTGATGGCACTGCCTACGGAAAATGAAACATACCGATTGGTATCATTATACAGTATACTGCGGATAACCACATTAAAATCAAAGTCTCCGGATGGTGTAAAGTACCCCACTGCACCGCTATACACGCCCCGTTTGAAGGACTCCAACGCTTCGATGATCTGCATAGCCGATACCTTTGGCGCCCCGGTCATGCTCCCCATGGGAAAAGTGTTTTTTAATAAGGTTACCGGATCCTGGTCATCATGGACCTTTGCGCTCACAGTAGAAATCATTTGGTGTACCTGTTCAAAAGAAGTCACTTCACAAAGCGCCTCTACCGTTACGCTTCCCAACAATGCGGTCTTGGAAAGGTCGTTCCGCACCAGGTCGACGATCATGATGTTTTCCGCACGTTCTTTTTCATCCTGTTCCAACGCTTTTTTCAAGGCATTGTCGCGTGCCACGTCCTTGGCCCTTTTAGCCGTTCCCTTGATCGGTTGGGAAATGACCGTTTGGCCGTGTTTTTTCAAATACCGCTCAGGCGACGCACAAAGCAAATACCGCTCGTTCAACCGTAAAAAACAGGAAAACGGGGCTTTTGAGATGGAATTCAGCTTCAAATAGGTCCTTAAAGGGTCAATTCGCGTGTTTTCGGCATAAAACTCTTGACAAAAATTGGCCTCGTACAAATCCCCGCGATGAATATGGCGCAACAATTGTTTCGCCCTGCGGTGGTATTCATCTTTAAAAATGCGCATTTTAATACGGATGTCCTTCGAAACCGTCGGTTTCATTGGAAAGTCCGTTCGTTGCCTCCGAATGCTATTAAAATCGGCCTCAATATCGTTTTGTACGGCATGCGTGTAGTAAAACCATGCTTGGTCACCTTTTATGGCCACAACCTTTTTGGGGCAAAAGAAATGCAATTCTGGAAAGCCAAGACCATCATGGTTATGGGAGTTCAAGGCTTCCACGTCGTTTTTAAGGTCATAGGACAGGTATCCAAAAAGCCAGTCCGGATTGGACTTTTGGTATGCCTGCAGTTTTTTAAAGGCATCGGTTACACCGGTGCGCAACTCGCTTTGCGCATCTACCGCCAAAAGGCCCTCAAAGTTGCCAAAACGGTCTTGGTGCTGGTTGCTGTCCAGCCAGCTCAACTCTCGAAACTGCGTCGCCCATTGCAACAGCCGATTTTTGAAGTCCGGAATATCGGCGATGGTAAAAACGACTTCTCTCCTCAAAAAACTAGAGTTTGGATAAAAAGATCTGTAATTTTTCCGCTTGCTCTTCTTTTAAGGAAGCGTTTGTAATACCCTTGGCGCCATCAAAATTATCACGGAACGACGGAAGCGAAAAGCTAACTACCACTTCTGCTCCCAAACGCTCTAAAAGGGCCTGTCCCGATCGTAACGCGGAACTTCCGCCCCCTTTGCCCGGGGATGTGGCCAAAAGATATACCTGTTTCCCTGTTAAAAGTTTTCGGTCTACCCGAGAAAGCCAATCGATTAAGTTTTTGAAATAAGCGGAAGGGAGGCCGTTGTGTTCATTAACGGCGATCAGCAATCCTGCAGCGCTTTCGATATCGTCCCGCAGCTCTATCAAGGAATTGGAATACCCATGCTCCCGCTCATAGTCTTCGCTATACATGGGAAAAGGATAATTGACCATATTCAATAACTGTAGCGGATGGTCCTGGATGTCCGCGCTTACCGTTTTTATCAACTTAAAATTTATGGAAGTGGAGGAATTACTGCCGGCGAAAGCCAATATTTTAGCCATGGTATGCGTTTATCAATTTCATACATCGAAAATACCGCAAAATAAACAGACTTGTCGACAATTTGACTAATTTTGCGCGTTGAAACATCCAAACCCCCTATTGCACAAGTATATAGGATGACGGAACTAGTCAACAGGTACGCTCCGAAAAATAGAGGTTCGGAAGTGTAAGGACCAAAGTGTAGAAGCCATACGCGTGGAAAACAAGACCGCAAGACTATATTTTATCGACGCCATAAGGGCGTGGGCCATATTGATGATGCTACAAGGGCATTTTATCGATGGGCTATTGGACCCGATTTTTCGGGACAACAACAACACGGTCTTTGCTGTATGGAAATACTTTAGGGGCATCACCGCACCGGTCTTCTTTACGGTTTCGGGTTTTATCTTTACCTATTTGCTGGTCAAGGGAGATGTTCGGGGCTTTGACAATCCCAGGGTCAAAAAAGGCATACGTCGTGGCTTGCAATTGCTGCTCATCGGTTATTTGCTCCGTATGAACTTTCTGGGGCTGTTGCATGGCGAGATTTACGATTCTTTTTATTTGGTGGATGTGTTGCATTGCATCGGTTTTTCGATTCTTGGAATCATTACATTATATCTCCTCACTTCCCAACGGAACCATCGAATTCTTCCACTATTGTTGTTGGGGATAACCCTAGTGTTGTTCGTTTTTGAGCCTGCCTATAAAAACCTGCAATGGAGTTGGTTGCCGCAACTTTTTGAAAACTACCTCACCAAGGCGAACGGATCGGTATTTACTATTTTCCCTTGGTTCGGTTACGCTACTTTCGGAGGGTTTTTATCCTTACTGTTTCGACGTTTTGGAACCTTTCGGCACGTATACCCAGTGGCGATTCTTAGCGCTGTCGCTATGGGTAGCCTTTTAATATTCTATTCTTCGGATTTCTTTTTATGGATATCCAAGACATTTGATATACAGATTTTTGCGGACGTTTTCTTCAATAATTACTTATTTATACGTTTGGGAGATGTCTTCTTGGTCTTTGCGCTTTTTATGATGGCCAGAAACGTTTTGAAAAACAAAACGCTCCTCAAAATTGGCCAGAGCACTTTATCCATTTATATCATCCACTTTATCATTCTCTATGGTAGTTTCACCGGACTGGGTATTTATCGCTTTTTTCACCATGCGGTGCCGCCTTTCGTTGTAATTCCGGGTGCGATGCTGTTCATGTTGGGTTGTACCTATCTGGCATTGCGCTACGAGGACAGGAAAGTCGCCATTAAAGGTAATATAGCTATAGTGTTGCAATTGTGCTGGAGTAAAATCGAACAAGTTTTTGCCATTTTGATAGAAGCCATAAAAACAATTGCGGTACGTTTACTCCGACTGATTGGCTTTGCCAAAGGTTAGGTTGCCGTGCCCTACCGGTACACTTTTCCGCAACAGCAACGCTGACCTTCTTAAAACAGTATTGGTTTTCCCGATTTAAGGTGGTCCGTTGTCGAATAATTTCTTTTTGTATATTTCCGCTAAATAAAAGCCTGTTTAAACCAAGATAACACTTTACTTATGTCAAATAAAGATTTTAGTCCGATAAACGTGCCTTTGGAAAAGGGAAAACGCTATGCATGGTGTACCTGTGGGTATAGTGAAAACCAACCTTTATGTGACGGTGGCCATCGTGCTAAAGATGCCACCGGACCGTTGCGTTTTGAGGCCGAAGAAGATAAAGAGGCTTGGTTGTGTACCTGTAAACGGACGAAAAACCCACCTTTTTGTGATGGATCGCATAATGCCTAAGGATGCTTCGGCGCTATCGGTCCTGCACAAGAAATGGTTGTTATACCATTTTAACTTTGAAATAGCACAAATAAATCGCTTCCTTTTATTCTCTTCGTTATCATCAAATATGGAGCGCACGGTCTTCCGTGGCGGCGAGGGCTGCTTCTTTCACCGCTTCCGCGTAGGTGGGATGCGCATGGCTCATTCTGGCAATATCCTCTGCCGAGGCCCGGAATTCCATTGCGGTTACCGCCTCAGTAATCAAATCCGCACAACGTGCCCCGATCATATGCACCCCAAGGACTTCATCTGTCTCCTTATCGGCCAAAATCTTTACAAAGCCATCGATATCCATACTGGCACGGGAACGTCCCAACGCCCGCATAGGAAACTGTCCGGATTTATAGGCAATACCCGCCGTTTTCAGTTCTTCTTCGGTTTTCCCTACCGCAGCGACCTCTGGCCAAGTGTATACCACGCCAGGAATCAGGTTATAGTCGATATGCGGTTTCTGTCCCGCCATAATTTCTGCTACCAAAGTTCCTTCTTCTTCTGCCTTATGGGCCAACATGGCTCCCCTTACCACATCACCTATGGCATAGATGTTGGGCACATTGGTCTGTAACTGTTCATTAACGGCGATCATTCCCCGTTCGCCCATTTCAACACCGGCAGCGGCTACATTAAGCCCATCGGTATAAGGTTTTCTACCCACGGAAACCAGACAATAATCAGCGGTAAAAGAGACTTCCTCGCCCTTTTTGTTGTCCGCGGTAACCACGACCTCGTCTCCTTTTCGGGTAACGGATTTAACTTGATGCGAGAGCTGAAAAGAGACTTTTTGCTTTTTCATCACCTTCATCAGTTCTTTGGATAGTGCGGCATCCATACCCGGTATGATCCTATCCATATATTCCACCACCGTAACCTGGGAGCCCAATCGTTTATAAACCTGTCCCAGTTCAAGGCCGATGACCCCACCGCCTATTATGACCAAATGCTTTGGAATTTCCTTCAGCTTCAAAGCTTCCGTGGAGGTGATGACCCGTTCTTTGTCTATAGTGATGAAAGGCAAACTTGCCGGTTTGGAACCTGTGGCAATGATGGTATTGGTAGCCGCAATGGTTTCCGTTTTCCCATCGTTCTTTTTAATATCGATATGCGTGGCATCCTTAAAACTACCGACGCCCTCATATACCGTAATCTTATTTTTATCCATCAAAAATTGAATGCCCTTGGTGGTCATATCGACAACGCCCTGCTTTCTAGAAATCATTTTTTCAAGATTCACCTTTACCTCCCCGGGTATTTCAATACCATGCTCCTCAAAATGTTTTACCGCGTCCTCATAGTGATGGGAAGAATCCAATAATGCCTTGGAAGGAATACAACCAACGTTTAAACAAGTACCCCCGAGTGTACTGTACTTTTCTATTATCGCGGTCTTCATCCCCAACTGGGCACAACGGATTGCTGCTACATATCCACCTGGACCTGAACCTATTACGGCTACATCGTATTGCGTCATATTTATCTTTCTTTATTACGGACTAATTAATGGTTACAAAAATACGAATGTTTTGGCTCAGGGCAATACCCAATCTAGCAGTGTCCTGTATATGGTAATGGCACTAGAACCCACAATGATAGGAAGGGAGTTCCCGAACAGCATCCGATAGGTTTTTGAAGATATGTATTTGAAAAAACCTACCATCAACGATAACGGAAAAGAGCGACAACAAACAGGGAACCGTATGCCGATCAAAACTAGCGCAATATAGCTTCGGCTTAACATTTCCGCTTGCAAGACCCGGTACATTATCGTAATATTAGCTACCACTAAACGGAACAACGATGCAAAGTAACGATATGAACCCAAATGGTCCCGAAAACGAGAACATCGTCGAAAATAAGGAAGTCAGTATCTTGGAAGCCCTTATTCCCGTGGTACTGCTCGTTGCGATGTTGTTCTATAACGTGATATTCGCCGACGGGGCGGCCTTGGGAGATTATTCCAATCAGTATATTCTTTTGATCGGAGGCGTTTTTGCCGCTATCGTAGGGCTGTTCAACAAAGTGTCCATAAAAACAATGTTCACGGAAATAGTGGAGAACCTTAAAAGTGTTTTTGTTCCGATTATGATCTTGTTCTTTGTTGGGGCGCTTGCCGGTACGTGGCTGGTCAGTGGTATTATACCGGCCATGGTTTACTACGGGCTGCAGGTACTTAGTCCGACCATTTTTTTACCGGCTTCCGTGATTATTGCGGCCCTTATCTCGATTGCGACGGGAAGTTCGTGGACCACCTCCGCTACAGTGGGCATTGCACTTGTCGGCATCGGCAGTGCGTTGGGAATCGCTCCTGGAATGATTGCCGGTGCCGTAATATCCGGCGCTTATTTTGGGGATAAAATGTCCCCTTTGAGCGATACCACCAATCTTGCCCCTGCAATGGCCGGTACCGATCTTTTTACGCACATTAGGTATATGGCGTTCACTACGGTGCCCACTATTTTGATTACCTTGGGCGTATTCGCCATAATCAGTTTAAATATGGATACCACCGGCAGTGCCGACATTAGCGGGCTATTGACCACTATTGCGGCTACCTTCAACATTACGCCATATCTGTTTATCGTTCCGGGTGTTGTCATCGCCCTGATCCTTTTGAAAACAAAACCATTGATCGCTTTGGGAGCCGGAATAGCCCTAGCGGCCGGTTTTGCCTTATTTTTTCAGGAAAACATATTACTGGGGCTTTCGGAGACCCCGGTGAACGCCGTTTTTCAGTCGATACTTACCGATACGTCCATTGCAACGGACAACGAAAAACTGAACGAACTGTTTAGCGCCGGTGGCATGAAGGGAATGTTATGGACAATATTCCTTATCTGTTGCGCCATGGTCTTTGGGGGTATTATGGACGGCATTGGCGCGTTATCCAAAATAACCAAAGCGCTATTATCGATAGCATCCTCCGTTTTTGGCCTTTTTGCAAGTACCGTTATCAGCTGCTTGGGATTGAACGCTATCGCCAGTGATCAATATTTAGCATTGGTCATTCCCGGAAAAATGTTTAAAAAGGCATATCAGGACAAGGGCCTCGCCCCGGAAAATCTAAGCCGTACCTTGGAGGATTCCGGTACGGTCACCTCGGTGCTTATCCCATGGAACACCTGTGGCGCATACCAATCGGGCGTTCTCGGTGTGGGAACCGGCGAATATTTTATGTACGCTATTTTCAATTACCTGAGCCCTTTTACCACGCTCTTTTTTGCGGCACTGCGAATCAAAATAAGAACCTTGAAGCTCACCACCTAACCTTTCCGGCTTGGAATTTTTGTTCGCTTACCTCCTTAATACGCCATATATTTTATAATTTCACCCAAAATTTTATAACATTATGGCAACAGTAACATTAAAAGGAAACCCAATACATACTTCGGGCGAGCTCCCTACCGCAGGAAGCGCCGCACCGGATTTTCAACTTGTAAAAAATGACCTTTCCGAGGCCAGTTTGAAGGACTATAGTGGTAAAAAGGTGGTTTTGAACGTATTTCCCAGCATCGATACGGGTACCTGTGCACAATCGGTACGACAGTTTAACAAAGAAGCAGCAAATTTGGACAATACCGTGGTATTGTGCGTATCAAAAGACCTTCCCTTTGCCCAGGCCCGTTTTTGTGGCGCCGAAGGAATAGAAAATGTGGAAATGTTGTCCGATTTTCGAAATGGCAATTTTGGAGCATCCTATGGCCTTTCTTTTTCTGATGGCCCATTGGCGCCATTACATTCTAGGGCCGTAGTGGTCATTGATGAAAGTGGAAAAGTGGTGCATACCGAACAAGTGGGTGAGATCGTGGATGAGCCCAACTACGCAAGTGCCTTAGAAGCGTTGGCCAATGCCTAAGGAATCGTTCGTTAAAAACCGTATAAAAAGTGTGGGCTTCGCGTTACGTGGAGCCTTCCTTTTGTTGCGTACGGAAGCCAGCATCAAAATTCAGCTATTCATCGCCATTGTAATGACCGCTGCCGGTTTTTACTTTAATATTTCCGCAACGGAGTGGATCTTACAGGTTTTTGCGATAGGAATGGTCATGGGCCTGGAGGGATTGAATACCGCCGTAGAAAAAATAGCGGACTTTATACATCCCGAGTACGATGCGAAAATCGGGTTTATAAAAGATATCGCCGCGGGAGCCGTTATGATTGTATCCATCGCCGCCACTATCATTGGCGCCATCATTTACTTACCGAAGATTTTTTAAACAGCTTTAGGGGCTAAATTTGTACTTTTGCCCTAAGAACCCAAACTTTAATGGCAAAGAAGGCGACAAAGACAAAGTCAAGATCCACCAAAAAAACAAGCACTTTTACACTATCCAAGCAAAATAAAATCATCTTGGGCAGTTTGCTGATGCTCTTAAGTGTAGCACTTTTCTTTTCGTTCGTTTCCTTTTATTTTACCTGGCAGGAGGATCAAAGCCTATTGAGCGAGTTCGGAGATCGTAACGCCGAGGCTGAAAACCTGTTGAATAAATTTGGGGCGACCATCAGCCATTTGGTCATGTACCAAGGTTTTGGAGTGGCATCGCTCATCATCACGGGGCTTCTTTTTATGACCGGTGTTTACCTGTTTTTAAGTTTGGAAAAACGGGGCCTATTGAAAAAATGGGTATGGGGCCTGTTGTTGATGATATGGTTGTCCATTGCACTGGGCTTTTTCGCCAAGGATCTTCCGGTATTAGGGGGTATCGTAGGGTTTGAAATGAATGACTTTTTACAGGACTATACCGGAAAAATCGGAGTTTTTCTGTTGCTCCTCTTTGGAATCATTTTTATTGCGGTACGCTTTTTCGATTTTAATCCGGAAAAGGCTTGGTCCACCATACAGGGAGGTGCGGCGGCAATAAAAACAAAACCGAAGAAAACGCCCAAGACTACCGATGAGCGTACTTCGCTGGCCCTAGATCTGGAAGACGAGAAACCCGTGGTTATCGACACTTACACGCATAAAAAGGACATTCCGCCCTTATCGCCCGAGGTGGATACCAAGCCTTTGGAAGTCGCCCAACCCGTTGAAGAGGAAACCACCGATGATTTGGCCATGGAAGTGGAAAAGGTGGTCGAGGAAAAGGAAGAGCACGATAATATCTCCGAAAAGCTTGTAGCGGATTTTGGGGAGTTCGATCCCACGCTCGAATTGGGCAGTTATAAGTTCCCGACCCTGGAGCTGCTGGACCAGCACGGCGTAACCGGTGGTATTACCATAAATCAGGAAGAGTTAGAGGACAATAAGAATAAAATTGTAGAAACCTTAAAAAATTACAAGATAGGAATCGCCCAGATCAAGGCGACCATTGGCCCTACCGTAACGCTTTATGAAATTGTTCCCGATGCCGGTGTACGTATCTCAAAAATCAAAAACCTTGAAGATGATATCGCCCTGTCGTTAGCCGCCTTGGGAATCCGGATTATCGCACCCATTCCCGGTAAGGGCACCATAGGTATTGAGGTGCCCAATAAAAATGCGACCATTGTATCGATGCGTTCGGTAATTGCGTCCAGCAAGTTTCAAAAAGCGGAAATGCAGTTGCCTATCGCTTTTGGAAAAACCATTAGCAACGAAACCTTTGTGGTAGATTTGGCAAAAATGCCCCACTTGCTCATGGCAGGGGCTACGGGACAAGGGAAATCGGTAGGGCTGAACGCCGTATTGACCTCCTTGCTCTATAAAAAACATCCTGCGGAAGTCAAATTCGTATTGGTCGATCCCAAAAAAGTAGAATTAACGCTCTTTAATAAAATAGAGCGCCACTTTTTGGCAAAACTACCGGATTCGGAAGATGCCATTATTACGGACAATACAAAGGTGATCAACACCTTGAACTCGCTTTGTATCGAAATGGACAATCGATACGAGTTGTTGAAATTGGCCATGGTCCGTAATCTAAAGGAATACAACGTCAAATTTAAATCCAGAAAATTAAACCCGAACGACGGGCATAAATTTCTACCTTACATTGTATTGGTCATCGACGAGTTCGCCGATCTGATCATGACGGCAGGTAAGGAGGTAGAAACGCCCATTGCCCGTTTGGCGCAGCTGGCGCGTGCTATTGGTATTCATTTGATCATTGCTACCCAGCGCCCTTCGGTGAACGTCATTACCGGTATCATAAAAGCAAACTTTCCGGCCCGGATCGCTTTTCGGGTAACCTCCAAAATCGATTCCAGGACCATTTTGGATGCCCAAGGGGCCGACCAGTTGATCGGTAGAGGTGATATGCTGTATACGCAAGGAAACGATGTTACACGGATACAATGTGCTTTTGTGGATACCCCGGAAGTTGAAAAAATAACGGAATATATCGGGTCACAGCGGGGATATCCGGACGCTCATGAGCTGCCGGAATACGTTGGTGAAGATTCTGGCACAAGTATTGATTATGAAATATCGGAAAGGGATTCCAAGTTCCGGGAAGCTGCCGAAGTGATCGTAACGGCGCAACAGGGATCTGCCTCATTGATCCAACGAAAATTGAAGTTGGGCTATAACAGGGCCGGTCGGATCGTCGATCAGTTGGAAGCTGCAGGAATTGTAGGACCTTTTGAAGGAAGTAAGGCACGGCAGGTGCTCGTACAGGATTTAACAAGTTTACAGTTATTATTGGATAATGAAAAAAACTAAACCATTTATGAGAACTATTGTATTGGTCGCGGTCACGTTTTGTATGACGGCGGTATCTTTCGGACAGGGATCGCAAAAAGCCAAAGCCCTACTGGACGATGTGTATAACAAAGTAAAGGGCTACGACAATATTTTTGTGGACTTCCAGTACAGTCTCAATAACAAGGAGGCCAATGTAAATACGGAGACCCGCGGCGACGTCACCTTAAAAGGAGACAAATATTTGTTCAATTACCTCGGCGCTCAACAACTGTATGATGGTAAAATGGTGTATAATATCGTTCCTGAAAACGAAGAAGTGATCATTGACACCCCTTCCAATGAAGAAAACACCATAACCCCTTCCAAAATGCTTACTTTCTACAAGGAGGGCCATACCTATTCTTGGGATGTGCTGCAAACGGTTCAGGGGCGGAAAATACAGTTCGTAAAACTGGTCCCTATTGATACCAATACCGAAATCAAATCGATTTTGTTGGGCATCGATGCCGAAACAAAGCACATTTATAAGCTGATCGAGACGGGTAAAAACGGTACGGTGACCACCATTACTGTTAATTCTTTTAAAACGGACCAACCCTTATCAAAAACCTTGTTTACCTTTAATGAGGGCA
This sequence comes from Maribacter sp. 2-571, assembly GCF_050589625.1. Taxonomy (NCBI): domain Bacteria; kingdom Pseudomonadati; phylum Bacteroidota; class Flavobacteriia; order Flavobacteriales; family Flavobacteriaceae; genus Maribacter; species Maribacter sp. 2-571. The sequence continues at coordinate 124,261 of NZ_JBNGOP010000007.1, forward strand.
AATACAAGGAGCAAGGGTATTACATCATAAAAAATTAAGTTGTTACGACTTCTAGACCGATATATTCTATCGAGGTTTTTATTCAATTTTTTCAGTTCGTTCGTGATATTGATGTTCATCTTTATCTTTCAAACGATCTGGTTGTTTATCGACGATTTGGCCGGTAAAGGCTTGGATATCATCATTATTGGAAAATTTCTGTTTTACCTGATGCCCAACCTCACGGAAAAGGTACTTCCCCTTACCGTATTGTTATCGTCCATCCTCACCTTTGGCACCTTTGCCGAAAACTATGAATTTGCCGCCATGAAGGCCTCGGGCATCTCCCTTCAGCGGGCCATGTTAAGCTTGATCGTTTTTGTATTGTTTTTGGGCGGCGTTACCTTCTATTTTGCGAACAGTGTTATCCCGGCATCGGAACAAAAAATTTACAACATGCGGCGAAATATCGCCAAGGTCAAACCTGCCGCCGCAATCGAAGAAGGCGTTTTTAGCGATTTTGAGGGAATGAGCATCAAGGTCGATGAAAAGTTTGGGGAGAAAGACCGCTTTTTAAGAAATGTCATCATCCATCAAAAAACGGCCTCTAACGTTAACAATACTGTAATAAAGGCAAAGACCGGGGAGCTGGTCAGTAGCGAACGTTCCGATTTGATCCAACTGGTATTGAACGATGGGCATTACTACCGCGATGTTCAGGCCAAAGACAATAAAAAGAAACGAAAATATCCTTTTGCCAAAGCCGATTTTGAGGTGTACCGCATCAATATAGAGATTCCGGAGATGAATCAGGATATGGAAGAAGAAAGGGATATCAGCACCGATAAAATGAAAAACGTTGGGCGATTGATCAAGGATATCGATTCTCTAAAAAACGATAACCTCCGTATCGTGGGAGCGTTTTCCAAGAATATCGTGAACAGAATGGGCGGTTTTGTTCCTTTGAATACTACCGACACTATAGCGAATAGAAGCCCAAAAATCGATCAGATGCCGGCCCAGATGTCCGTAGTACAACAGGAACAGATGAAGGCCATGGAAGAAGATGAGGGTGATACCCCTATCACCGCTCCTATCGCTGAGATTGCCGCAAAGGACTCCGTTTTAAAACAGCCTAAAATTTCTAAGGACTCATTGGCCAAAATAACAAATGTTTTGGACCTTTTTCAGGATTGGCAACGGGTACAGGTGATGAATGCCGCCAGAAACGGGGCCTCAAGTATTTTGAGTTCCGTACAAGGAAAAAAAGAGGAGATGCAAAAACGCTATAAAATATACAACATGCATATTTTATCGTTACATAAAAAGTATGCCTTGGCGTTATCCTGTATCGTGCTCTTTTTTGTCGGTGCGCCCTTGGGGGCCATTATTAGAAAAGGGGGCGTTGGCCTTCCTATGGTAATCGCTATCATCTTGTTTTTGATCTATTATTTTGTCGGTGTTTTTGCGGGCAATTATTCAAAGGAAAATAACATTCACCCTATCCTTGGCGCCTGGTTGTCGACCTTAATTATGTTACCTTTGGGCATCTTTTTAACCAAACGTGCCACGGCCGATAAAGGGATGATGAACTTTAGTGCGGTTACCGATTTTTTCAAAAAACTATTTAAAAGAAAAACAGCTACTACATGACAACTGCCATGGAGAAGAACATAAAACTGAATACCATTTCCGAAGCCATTGCCGATATTGCAGAAGGCAAGGTGATTATTGTGGTCGATGATGAGAACCGCGAAAACGAGGGCGATTTTTTGGCCGCGGCGGAATTGGCAACACCGGAAACAGTAAACTTCATGGCAACCCATGGAAAAGGACTTATCTGCGCCCCTTTGACAGAAGGTCGCTGCAAAGAACTTGGCCTGCATATGATGGTCAACCACAACACAGATCCTTTGGAAACCGCTTTTACCGTATCGGTAGATTTAAGGGGAAACGGTGTAACCACCGGGATTTCAGCGGCCGACCGCTCAAAAACCGTTGTTGCATTGACCGATTCTGCGACAAAACCATATGATCTTGCGCGTCCAGGTCATATTTTTCCTTTGATCGCTAAGGAAGGTGGGGTTTTGCGAAGAACGGGGCATACCGAGGCGGCTATTGATTTTGCGCGTTTGGCCGGTTTAAAACCGGCGGGCATTATTGTGGAAATCATGAACGAAGATGGCTCGATGGCCCGTTTGCCTCAATTGATGGATGTTGCGAAAAAATTCGACCTAAAAATCGTCTCCATCGAAGATTTGGTCGCCTATCGGATGGAACATGATAGTTTGATCGATAAAAAGGAGGATTTTGAAATTACCACCCGTTTTGGGACGTTTCGGCTGCGTGCATACCAGCAAACGACCAACAATCACGTTCATATCGCCCTTACAAAAGGGAATTGGAGCAAGGATGAAAAGGTACTGACGCGAATCAATTCTACCTTAGTGAACAATGATGTATTGGGCACATTGACCCATAATCCCGATAAACAGTTGGAGGACATGTTCAAGGCCATAAACGAAGAGGGCAAAGGTGCCATTGTTTTTATCAATCAAGATTCCGAATCGCTAAATCTATTGGCGCGTTTGGCGGAGTTAAAGGAACTGCACAAGAAAGGCGTTCATAAGGCGCCAAAAATAGATATGGACACTCGCGACTTTGGTATCGGGGCGCAAATTTTGCACGATCTGAACATTAGCAAGTTGCGTTTGCTTACCAACAGCGCGCAGGCCAAAAGAGTGGGAATCGTGGGGTATGGGCTGGAAATCGTGGAATATGTTCCATTCTAAAACAGATCTTACCGCAGTTTTAGCTCGATTTGTAGAACCCTAGTTGCCGCAATGACCATTGCGTACAAAATGATATAGCGCTATATCGACCCGGAGTGGCATGTTTCAAGAGAATACCATACGTTTTTGGATGCCCCTTGCTTCCTTCGCTACACCGTAGGTCGGGCCAGCTCAAACAAGCCCCCGGATGATTTCGGCCATCTTTTGTGCTCTTGATTCCATGTCATCCGCTTCCCAACCAAGCTTGATCAAACAAGAGACGGTACGTCCCATCCAATGGTCGGAAGTTGAAAAATCCATACGGTCGTAATCGGGCCATTGCTCATATACCGCTCCGGCCATTTTCCCCAAAGACTTTTGCTGCAACAGATGTTCCCATTGTCTAAAATAATGCCAATTGTTATCGTACCAATAAAAGCAGGCATCGATCCCGTTTTCACCAAACGCCGTGTGTACCTTTTTTGCCAATTGTTGTGTGGGCATAAAAAAGTTTAGGAATGCATAGCTCTGAACACCGCCCTTGGGCACGCGCCGAAAACTGACCTCAGGTATGCTTTTCAATGCAGTGTGCAGTATATTGTAATTTCTTTCCTGAACGGCAAGAAATTCGTCCAATCGTTTCAATTGTGCCACCCCTACGGCAGCGTTCAACTCTGAAATACGAAAATTATATCCTAAATTCGGATGGGTTTCCGCACCTCTATCGGAACCGTTGTGATCGTGGCCATGATCTGAATACCGATCGGCGTTCTGTTTGTAAAGGTCCGAATCGGTAATAATGGCGCCACCTTCGCCACAGGTAATCGTTTTTACATAATCAAAGGAAAAACAGCCCAAATCCCCATAACTGCCCAGCGGTTTGCCCTCGTAAGTGCCGCCAATCGCCTGGCAAGCATCTTCGAGCAGCAGCAGTCCATGTTGATCACAAATGTTTTTTAAAGCCCTCAAGTCGGCCATAGAACCGCACATATGAACGGGCATTACCACTTTGGTTCGTTTTGTAACCGCCTTTGCTACCGCATCGGGATCCAAAGTTAGGGTATCGTCGATATTCACAAGAATGGGTACCGCACCCAACGCCAGAATCGCTTCAAAACTGGCCACAAAAGTAAATGTCGGTATCAGTACCTCGTCCCCTGCCCCTACTCCGGCACTGGCCAAAGCGACGGTCAGCGCAGCGGTGCCACTACTTACCGTTTGTGCGTGTTTCACTTGCATGCGTTTCGCCAAATCCCGCTCAAGTTCAAGCGCTTTCCATGTACCATTGCGCATTCCGTCAAATCCGTAGCGCATCAACACCCCGGTATCCAATACTTCGCTTACTTGTTCCTTTTCGGCTGCTCCAAAACGTTCAAATCCCGGCATAATGTTCCTTTGTTATAATGTGTACCATCTCAAATTAGCGCAACTCGATGATGCTTTCCTTAATATCTTTTCGCACTTTCTTAAAGTCGGCAAACATATCGTCCTCCGCTCTATAGCCGACAGGCATTACCAAAACCGAAGAAAGCCCCTTCTCTTTCAATTGTAGTATACGGTCATATTCCTGGGGCACAAAGCCTTCCATTGGACAAGAATCGATTTTTTCCATGGCGCAGATGGTCAGCAGGTTGCCCATGGCCAAATAGGCTTGGTTCGTGGCCCATTTTCGGACTTCGGATACCTCTTTTTGGGAAAAATTGGCGACCAATGAATCCTTGAAAGGTTCCAAAATGGTCGAACTGGTACCGCGAATTTCTGCTACTTGTTCAAAATACGCCGTAATATAGTCTTTGTCGATAACGTTCTCGATACACAAGACCAGTACATGCGATGCCTGTGCCACTTGTTCCTGTCCATAGGAATGGGCCACCAAGGCTTCTTGGATCGTTTTATTTTGTACTACCACCATTCGTATCGGCTGCAGACCATAAGAGGTTGCCGTAAGGTTGAATGCCATTTTCAATTTTTCCACCTTTGGAGCGGACAGGTTGCGCTCGGCATCAAATTTTTTAACGGCATAGCGCCATTCCATATGTTCTATACTATCTTCCATAAAATTATTTCGATCATATTATTGTTCTTGCAGGCTTACAGGTCATAAAACCATAGCTTTATGGACAGTATGATGATCATAATGATCAAAAACACCTTCACAAAACCGTCACCCTTGCCTACCGAAAATCTGCTCGCGTACCAAGCACCACTACCATTGCCTATGGCAAGTACCGCACCTACGTCCCACGCTACCTTATCGTTGATAACGAAAACCGTTAAGGCCGCCAGGGTATATAGCAATACTGCAACCGTTTTTGTCGCGTTCGCCCTTACAAGGGTCATTCGGTTAACATGATGCAAAAATAAGATAATTATAAAGCCTATTCCGGCATTTATAAATCCCCCGTAGATACCGATAAAGAAAAAAGCGATGACTGCTGTCCATAATCGTTTTCCTTTTATGTTTTCTTTGGGTACTTCCAACCGCATCTTGGGTTTCAACAACAGTAGAAACACCACCACGATCATTACACCTGCCAATATACGATTGAACAATGCTTCCGAGATGTCCACCGCAATATGGGCCCCCAAGAGGGCACCGAGAAGAGCCGAAATGCCCAAATAAATGTTGAAGGGGGCCGTAGTAACGCCTTTACTCGCAAAGCCAGCAGATCCCAGCGCATTTTGTACCACTACTGCTACCCTATTGGTACCGTTGGCAACGCTGGGCGGTAACCCCAGAAATATGAGTATCGGAAGGGAGATCAACGATCCACCGCCGGCGATGGTATTGATGCCACCGACTAGAAAACCGATACCGATCAGCATCGGATAATGGTACCATTCTGTCATGGCACAAAAATACTTCTAATCCGTTGAGATGAACACCAAAATAGCAGGTTCTTTGCACTATTATACCCTTTCGGAATATCCTTATTGTCCCGAAAAGAATACATGTTCGCGATGCTTTTTGTTGTGCACGGCTGCCCCGTCATCCAAACCATAAATTCTTAACATTTGGTTAATAATGCACGGGTATAATTCCTACATATCTTGCTACCTTTGTGCGACTAATAAAATGAACTCACCATGAAAAGAAATTACATCGGGCGATCTGCAATCGCCTTTTTTATCCTGATCTACGGGATTTTCCAAGGACACGCACAGGTGCCCTCCTACTATGCCGGAACAGACATTGCGGCCACTGGAGCGGTACTAAAAAGTAATCTTGCCACTTTGGTCACGGATTCCCAAACGACCGTATTAACGTATACCCCTGGAGTTTGGGACGCATTAAAGCAAACCGATCTGAATCCTGGTGACCCTAGTAAGGTATTTCTCATTTACGGTTATAATGATACCGATACGGATGGCACCAATGATCGTACGCGCTCAAAAGATATGAACGGCGGCAATGTCGGCGACTGGAACCGGGAGCACAGCTATCCAAAATCGTTGGGAAACCCCAATCTTGGAGAAACGGGTCCGGGATCCGATGCACATCACCTTAGGGCCTCCGATGTCCAGTTCAATGGGGTGCGGAGCAATTTGCGCTATACGGATGCCGACGGAAATGCCCGTCCGATAAACGGGGGGTTCTATCCAGGTGACGAATGGAAAGGCGACGTTGCAAGAATGATGTTCTATATGTACCTACGGTATGGAGATCGATGCCTTCCAAATGCGGTTGGTATCGGAGGGAACAGTTATGCTGCGGATATACCGGATATTTTCTTGGAATGGAACGCCGAAGATCCCGTTTCACAGGTAGAACTGAACCGAAATGTAATTTTGGAGGGCATACAGGGGAATCGCAATCCTTTTATTGATAATCCAGCCTTTGCAACGTCCATTTGGGGCGGACCACAGGCCGAAGATCGTTTTACGGGCGTTGATGCGCAAATTGTCATCAATGAAGTTGATGCGGATCAGTCGGGCACCGATGCTTCCGAGTTTATAGAACTTTATGACGGCGGTTTTGGCAATACTGCTTTGGATGGTCTCGTAATCGTCCTTTATAACGGTAATAGCGACGAAAGTTATGCAAGCATTGATTTGGACGGTTTTACGACCGATGCAAACGGTTATTTCGTAATCGGTAGTGCCAATGTTCGCAATGTAACATTGGAAGCGTTTACCACGAACGGAATTCAAAATGGTGCCGATGCCGTGGCACTCTATCAAGATGATGCCGCCTCCTTTCCTACGGGAACGGCAATTACGACCACTAATCTGTTGGATGCCCTAGTGTACGGGACTGGCGATGCCGATGATCTGGAACTATTGCCATTGTTGAATACGGGACAGAAACAAATAGACGAAAATAGCGATGGCAATGCAGCGGACAATAGCATGCAACGCCTTCCCAATGGCCAGGGAGGAACTAGAAATACCGATACTTATGGAGTATTGGTGCCCACGCCCGGAACCATGAATATGGAAGAGGTTACGGTAGATATGGAAGCGCCATCGGCCCCTTTAAATTTGTCGGTAACGGGGGTTACCTCCAACACCGCCACAATCGGTTGGGATGCTTCGACCGATAATATCGGGGTAGCGGAATATCAATTGTTTACGGAAAATACGTTACTTGCGAACACAAGTGCTACCAGCTTCCAACTGATTGGGTTACTTCCAAATACCGCATACGAAATTCGTATCGTGGCAGTGGATGCCGCCGGTAATAGCTCTGAAGCAAGCGACATACTATCTTTTACAACATTGGATTCGGTTCCTTCGACTGGAAATGCAATTGTCATTTCCGGAGTATTCGACGGCCCTTTGAGCGGTGGGGTACCCAAAGGTGTGGAGCTTTATGTAACCGAGGACATTGCCGATCTTAGCGTATATGGGTTGGGTTCCGCCAACAATGGTAACGGAACCAATGGGGTCGAGTTTAGCTTCCCGGCCGAAGCCGCCGCTGCGGGCAGTTTTTTGTATGTTGCTTCGGAAACTACCGGTTTTACCAGTTTTTTCGGCTTTGCCCCTGACTACGTTTCCGGTGCCATGGCCATAAACGGGGACGATGCCATTGAACTTTTTAAGGATGGAAACGTAATCGATGTTTTTGGGGAAATTGCCGTAGATGGCAGTGGAGCACCATGGGAGTATGCGGATGGCTGGGCCTACAGAACTGCAAATACCGGCCCCGATGGAGCTACCTTTGCACTTGGGAACTGGACTTTTAGTGGACCGAACGCCCTGGATAACGAAACGGTGAACGCTACAGCGACCAATGCGTTTCCTATTGGGAGTTTCACCACCGGGCCTGCACAAATTGTCATAAATGAAATTGATGCCGACAATCCCGGAACAGATGCCTCAGAATTTATAGAATTGTATGACGGTGGCACGGGAAATACAGCTTTGGATGGACTAGTAGTCGTTTTGTATAACGGTAGCGACGATCAGAGTTACAACAATGCGATCGATCTCGATGGTTTTACAACGGATGCCAATGGCTATTTTGTTATCGGCAGTGCCTTGGTCCCCAATGTGGACCTTGTGGCATTTACGACAAATGGACTTCAAAACGGTGCGGATGCCGTAGCCCTATACCAAGGTGATGCAAGTAGTTTTCCCAATGATACTCCCCTATTGATCAACGATAGCCTGATCGATGCCTTGGTGTATGACACCAGTGATGGTGATGATGCCGTTTTGCTTACGCTGTTAAACCCCGGAGAGGAACAAATAAACGAAGATGCTTTCGGGGATAAGGATGGCCAATCGCTACAACGACTTCCGAACGGTACCGGTGGCTTAAGAAACACCGGAGCGTATGAACCGGCTTTGCCCACACCGGGAACCGAAAACGGCGCAGTACCTCCAGCTCCGGATACCATTTCCATTTTGGAAGCACGAAACACCGCGGAAGGTGAATTGGTGACCGTTAGCGGTATTTTGACCGTTTCCGATCAATTTGCGGGTTCCGCCTATCTGCAAGATGACACCGCAGGTATTGCTATTTTTGACGAAACGGTACATGGCGAAGGCAATTTTATGATCGGCGATTCCATAACCGTCACCGGAACAAGAAGTGCCTTTAACGAGCAAGTACAACTCAGTTCGGTGACCGAAGTGGTCAATAATGGAGTACCGGACCAACAGATTCTTCCAAGGACGATAGCGTTTAATGAATTGGGCGATTATCCGGGGCAATTGGTCCGTATAGCCAACCCCGATTTTCCCAGACCGGGAGATATCCTTTTTGGTAATTCCAATTACGAACTATCCGATACCAGCGGCATTGGGGAAATACGAATCGATAACGACGTGGCGGCCATAGTCGGTCTGGGCCAACCGGATACCTGTTCCGAAGTTATCGGGGTAGTCGGCCGGTTTTTTGAGACCTACCAATTATTGCCCCGTTCCGATAGCGACCTTTCCTGTGCCGAACCGTACGTGCCCCCGGGAAGTACTATAGCAATAGATCAGGCCGAAACCTTCGACGTCGTGACCTGGAATATTGAATGGTTCGGGGAAGAATCCAATTCCCCTGCTGCCGGAAATCCAATGTCGGATGCCATTCAAAGGGATAGTGTTCGAACCATACTGGAATCTTTGAATGCCGATGTTATCGCCGTTCAGGAAATTGTAGACGTTCCCTTGTTCGAGGAACTTATCGGGACGCTCCCAAATTATAGTTATGTATTGTCCCCGGCGACCTCACGCCCCGACGCTACCGATGGTATGCAGCAAAAGGTCGGGTTCATTTACAACACCAATACCGTTTCCGTAGTCGATACCCGACCACTCTTGGAAAGTATTCATCCCCTATACAATGGCGGTGATGATACAGCCCTGGCGGACTACCCCGTTTCGGACAAAACCCGTTTTTATGCCAGTGGACGACTACCCTTTTTGATTACCGCAGATGTAACCATTGGCGGTAGTAGCAAACGTTATGATATTGTAGGTCTGCACGCTAGGGCGAACAGTGGTAGTAGTCCGCAAGAGCGCTACGATATGCGTAAGTTTGATGTGGAAGTACTTAAGGACAGCCTTGACACACAATTTGCGGATACCAATCTTATTCTTTTAGGGGACTTTAACGATGATGTCGATGAAACCGTGGCCGATGTTGATACGACCGTAAGTTCTTATGAGGTGTACACGGCAGATACGGAAAACTTCACCGTTTTAAGTGCGGCACTTAGCGAGGCCGGTTTTCGGTCGTTCGCATTTCGAGAGAACATGATCGACCATATTGCAGTGTCCAATGAAGTTGTTCCAACCTACATTGATGAAACCGTTAGCGTGGGATATGCTTTTTATGACAACGATTATACCAATACGGTATCGGACCATTTCCCCGTTTCGGCACGTTTTGTAACGGAAGTGATACGCTTGGAAACCCTTGTAACCGACAATGTGAGTTGCAATGGAGGAAATGACGGGGCGGCAACCGCAATCGTTAACGGCGGTGTGGGACCATACACCTACTTGTGGAGCGATGGGCAAACCGATGCCATGGCTAGCGGATTGATGGCTGGCGAATACTCCTTAACGGTTACCGATGCCTTGGGCGCTACCTTGGAAGGCACGGTTTTGATAACCGAACCCGAACCGATAGGGCTTTCCGTTTCGGAGGACATAAAATTGTATCTGGGATACCACCCAAGCGGTTGTAAAACCATTGACATAACCGCAATGGAAGGTGGACTTGCTCCATTTACCTATGCATGGAGTACGGGAGAGACCACGGCAAACATAAGGGTTTGCCCGGAAGAAACCACTGACTATACGATTACCGTAACGGACGCAAACGGTTGTACGGCCGAAGCTACGGTTAACATAGAGGTTGTTGATGTACGTTGTGGTAATGGTGATTACGATAAAGTGGAAGTCTGCTTTCGGGGAAGAACATTTTGCGTTTCACAGATTGCAGCATGGTTCTACCTTTACTACGGTGGCACCTTGGGAAGCTGTGACGGCGTTGCCGAAAATACGGTTACCTTGGAAACCTACCCCAATCCATTTACCGCTTATGTCATCGCGGATTTGACCGTCACCAAAAAATCAAAGGTGCGTTTCTTGGTCTATAACCGTTACGGCCGATTGATTAAGCGAGAACGCGCCATTATCGAAGCGGGAAATTCAAAAATAGAACTTCATTTTGGTTACCTAAGGCCAGGACCTTACTATTTGCAGACGATTATCAACGGAAGTTGGTACGCTACAGAGCAGTTGATCAAACAATAAGTTTGAAAACGTTTATGAGAAAAAGGCCATCAACCGTGAGTTGATGGCCTTTTTGTTACCATTTTATCTTTGAAATGGAATCATTTAATCGATAGCATATCCGTCTCCAAAACGGTAACTTAGGAGAAGTCCATGCGTATTCCCCAAAGGATTATCATTGGTCGCCAAATTGTAGTGATAGATCAACCGGAAATTTTTGATTAGGTAAACCCCGGCCAAAAAGTTAAGTGAAGCACTGGTCCGATAGCCGGTTCCTATCTCGAACTTATTTTTAAAACTGACCGCCAGGTTCAAGTCCGCTTGCAAAGGTGCGCCATTCTCATACCGAATGAGCATGTTCGGTTTGATCATCATTTCTTCAAAAATATCGGAGTAAAATCGGTAACCGAAATACCCATAAGTCGGGTTGGATAAATTTAGGTCGTCTTGGGAAGCCAAACGATCGCCTAAAATATTGGGCGCGGATACTCCAGCATAGAAGCGGGCATGATTAAACAGGAATCCGATGCCCCTGAAATGGCCGTAAACCGTAAAAACAAACTAACCATACTTCCAAAAACCGGTGTATGTTTGGGTACTACCATTAACGACTGCCGTATCCTCCATTGCGGCCAGCATCAATCTTTTAGGCTTTGTTGTCAGGTTCCATAACAGACAATACATGAGTTTAATCTACTCCTTTCTAATACCGCAGATCCCGCACCATGACCGTCAATAACATCAAATAAGTACCCAAGCCGTTTTTAATTTAAGGAATCGGCAGTATATTTAGTTGCTGTACTACACCATGATTAGTGCGGAAATGCGTTTTGGATGGCTCCGCCGTCAATAAAAAATCAAGTCGTAACAGTGCATACGGTGTGCGACAAAGCAACCCATGTTTTTAGGAATATGATAAAGAAAGTACTTTACATTATCGCCCTTGGATTGTTTGTAGCCACCATTTATCATGCCTACGAACTCTATTCCTTTAGTAAGGAACGGGACCATATCGTTCAGGATAAGGGTTTGCGCACGATGGAATCCTTAAAAAAACAGGTAGACGGGATTCTTTCCAGTATTGTTGACGAAGGAAAAAAACTCGCTGAAGATTTTGGCACAAATTCTTACAGCCAAGAGGAAATAGAAAAAATCATCAAGGAATCTTCACTTAAAATCCCAGCATTACAAGGGATAACGGCCTGTTATGAGCCCTATGCTTTCTCAGGAGATCGTAAACTGTTTTGCCCCTTTTACAATAAAGGAACAGCGGACTATATTTATGTAGGGGACAGTTATGATTATACCGATGCAACCCTCGATGGAACAGATTGGTACACCGGGGTTCGGGATAAAGGTGCCAAGTGGGTAGAGCCATACTATGCAAAAGCTGCCAAAGACTGGTACATTGACTATGGTATCCCCTTTTATTATACGGCAGGACCGAACAAGGGAAAGGTGAAGGGGACCATTACCATGAGCTTCGTTACCAGTGGCTTTAAAAGTATGATACTTTCACTTAGTTTGGGAAAAACCGGATATGGGCTCATCACTTCTACAGAAGGCACCTATCTTTCCCATCCTGTAAACGATTACATAGGAACGACCAACTTAAAGGAAACCAGCGAAAACGAAACGAACACTGTTTTAAAAAAGGCCTACAACGCCCTGTTGGAGGGACAATCGGGAAATGTGGAGCATGCTTCGGACGACAATAACGATACGGAACTCTTTTTTTATGATAAAATACCTTCCAATGGCTGGGGTATCGGGCTGATGTTTTCTAAAAATGAACTTTTGGGAAGCAAGGCCGCCCTTAACCATCGGTATATCAAGTTGACCTTATTTTTCTCGGCTTTTCTATTGATCATCATCGCCATTTATTTTAATAAGGATTATTTGGACCGGCAAGAAATATGGCAATTGAGTATACTGGCCACGGTATTATTGATCTTTAATATCCTTTTGATCGGATATCTGGAGCATACGGGGAGCAGGAGGATCAGTACCTCGGAAAGTCCTCCGATTGCCGATGTATCGAGCCTAGGGAGTTTTATAAACAAGCAGCAAACACGACGCAGGGAACTCAAACTGCCCGAAAGTACCCCGATACCAACGGGAATGTTCATCGAACGAATGGCTTTTGAAAACAGCTACAATCTTAATATCGGCGGTCGGATCTGGCAAAAATATCCTTTAAACTTGGTGGAAACCATTAGTGAGGGATTTCGATTGCCCCAAACCTCGCCCTTTGCCGAAGCCTCTTTTATAGAAGAGGTTTCCAGAAAAGAAATAAAGGGCATTGCCGGAAAACCGGACTATCTGTTGATCAGTTGGGACTTTCGGGTAACGGTGCAACAATACCTGAATTACGAAAACTTCCCGTTCGATAAGCGGCATATCAGTTTGGACATTGTCCCTATCAGCAATGAGGACCATCTGGTGTTTACCCCCGATTTGGCCAGCTATGAATTCACCAATCCCACCAGAAAGCCGGGGCTGAACCAAAACGTTATCGTATCGGGGAACAATATCATGAAAAGTTATTTCAACTATTCGGTGGCGTCATACGATACGGATTTTGGTTATGGCGCCAAAACCTTGTTTGAAGAGGTACCCATCTTGCATTACAACATCGATTTGAGACGTATTTTACTCAATACGTTCGTCACCTATTTGATTCCCATCTTTGTGGTATTGATCATGATGTACATTTTGCTCATCGCCTGTTCAAAAACCGAGGAGCGACAGGGTATTATAGAAGCGATGGCGGCATTTTTCTTTGTGCTCATCTTTTCGCACATCGACCTGCGAAAAGAAATCATTACCGCAGATCTCATTTTTATGGAGTATTTCTACTTCGTTACCTATTTGATGATCATTTTGACCACTTGGAACTTGATTACCTACGCTAAAAACAAATCGCACATATTTGACTTTAATGAAAATCAAGTTTTCAAAGCGGTCTATTTTCCATTTTTCTTTCTTGCAATGCTCATTATTACCTTATCCAAATTTTACTAATGAACATACTTTAATCTTGTTTTGCGGGCGATACCGATACGTAAAAATGGATGGAGTTTGGGAATAAAAAAACCTCGTAATTTAAGGACACCGAATCAGTCTTTTTTTAGCGAAACATTGTCTGCTTTCATAGGTTTTGCCCTTATTCGAATTCAAATTAAGGTGTTTGCATTTTTCTACTACCTATTCTATATAATTTAAGGCTTTTAGCTATAATGTTTATTATAATGCATATTTTATTTATTTTCATTATATTTGTGTAATATAATAAACAATTATGATTGATTCTATCACAATCAAAGACGTGAAATCCAAGCTAGGTGGGCTTTGTAAGACGAAAAGACAACGTTACGGTATGTCTCAACAAGACCTTAGTAATGCTTTGGGGTTGTCCAGGTATACGATTCAGAAATTTGAAAGCGGTAAAAATGCGACTTTGGATACTGTTTTAAAAATTGCCAATCATTTCGGTTTGTTACAATCCATCTTTAATGGCGTTAATCAAGTTATTGATCAAGAAAGCGACATTTCCTTATATTGATAGATGGCTAGAGATAAAATCATGGATGTAATTGCGTTTGGTAGAGAGATTGGTAAACTAGGCTATGACATAGATCGGGGCAAAGCATTTTTTCAATACAACCCTGAATTTTTGGAGTCTGGTCAATACTCAAAACTATTTCCGTTTATTTTCAAACGGACCAAACCTGTACAAGTATTTACCGAATACCAGCAAGACACTTTTCAAGGTTTACCGCCAATGATAGCCGATTCGTTACCGGACACCTTTGGAAACATCATTTTTCAAGAATGGTTAACAGCAAGAGGTATCCAAAAAGTAACACCGTTGGAACAGTTGGCTTATGTAGCGGATCGTGGTATGGGAGCGTTAGAATACAAACCCGTAAAAGAGCTAGCCAATACGACGGCTATAAACATAGATGAAATCATTACCATCTTAGAAAAAGTGTTAAAACTAAAGCAAGATACATCCGGTGCAGCCCTTGATGAATTGTCTTTGCTTAACGTATTCAAAATAGGAACTTCAGCTGGCGGTGCCAGACCCAAAATTCTTATCTCGGAACACAAAGAAACTGGTAAAATTATTGCTGGAGACAGCGAAACAAGCGCGGACTACAATCACTATCTAGTCAAGCTACATCTTGATGATAGCGATGGCTACAACAAAGAAAAAGTAGAATACGCCTACTATTTACTAGCGCAAGAAGCTGGTATTGATATGATGCCCTCAAAACTTATAGAAAACAAACATTTTGCAACATTAAGATACGACAGACAACACGGAGAAAAACAGCACGTATTGACTGTAACGGGGTTAACGGGTTGGGACTTTAAAAGTCAACCGGAAAACTCCTCCTATGAAAATGTTTTTAAAGTGGCCTTAGGATTGGAAGTACCACATAAAGATTTACAGCAACTTTTCAAGCGAATGGTTTTTAATGTCGTGTTTAAAAACGTAGACGACCATCTAAAGAACCACAGTTTTATTTATAACAAAGAGGAGAACAAATGGAATTTAGCTCCCGCATATGATTTGACTTATGCGCTTAACCCCCTATTTACCTTTAAAACCACTTCCAGAGCTTTGTCTATTAACGGAAAACGTACCGACATTACCATAAAAGACTTTCTAGTCATTGCAGAAGAATTTGTCATTAAAAACCCTAAGGGTATTATCAAGGAGGTACAGACATTGATTCCGAGATGGATGGAGGTGGCCGAGGAATTGGAGATACCTGAGAATATAAGCAAAGTAATCCAAAAAGAAATAAAGGGAATTGAACAATAAGCGTAGTTGAAATTGAAGATGCCGTATCAAAATTAGTAGGTCAGCCATTTGTGTAGAAAAAAAATATTTATACCATTTTAACTTTGAAATCGCGCGTATAGAAATTGAATTATTTTTTAGTTGTTCGAGGCAAAAAATATAAGCATAGCCTTAGCTACGGTTATATTTTTTAACGAAGAACAGCTGAAAAAGAAACGATTTATTAGTGCTATTTCAAAGTTAAAATGGTACTATTTAGAAACAGGTCATGACAATAAAAGGAAAAACGGTAAAGTTATTTTTTGAAGAAGGGAATCATCATGGTATAATTAACGCCGAAATGATTAACTGGACAGGTTTTGTTATTGTGGCGCCGCGAACCGCTTTACCCGAATTGTACAAAATGGAAGGTATCGATAGAGCCGGTATTTACTTTTTAGTATCAGATGAAGAAAAAAAGGTATACGTTGGCGAAACCATGAACGGTATCAAACGGCTTAAAGACCACGATGATAAAAAAGATTTTTGGGATAAACTTATTTTAGTGCAAACCAAGGATTTTAATCTTACCAAAACACATTGCTCATATTTAGAACATCGGTGTGGTCAACTTATTACAAAATCCTTTTATGATTTGGAAAATGTAAAATCTTTACACGATTATACAGGTACTTTACCAAGACCGGACATTAGTGACATGGAAGTTTTTTTAGAAAATATCTCTTTTATTTTGCCCGCTACCGGTGTCACTATCTTACAACCTATTGTCGCAAAACAAGACAAAACTAAAGCTGTAATTGCGTTTGAAATGAACAATAAGTATGTCACCGGAGAAGCCTATCTCCAAGACGATTTATTTGTTATAAAAAGAGGCTCTATTGGAAAAGAAAGCGTTAGTCCATCGCTTTTTGAAGGTTTAAAGGAAAAGCGAGAAGCGCTAATAAAAAAAGGAATTTTTAAAATTGAGAACGGGCAATTAGTGGTAATGGAAGATTATCCCACAACAAGCCCATCAACGGCAGGCTGCTATTTAACAGGAACGCCCATATCGGGACCTAAATATTGGAAGTTAAAAGGGACAGATATGACCTATAAAGATTGGGAAAAAAAACTAATAGAAGATAAGTGATATATTAATCACAAAGTTCGAATACTCATTAAAATAAAACTTATTGCTACAGTTGTACCGGGCCCTATTTCAAGAATGATCATTGAATTGAATATCAGGTAAATTTGTGCAAAAGAACCAACTTTTGGAAAGTTAAATACAACAACATTGTCAACCATAAAAACAAAACCCCATGAATTATATTCATGGGGTTTCTGCGGAGGAAGAGGGATTCACTTCGTGCGTCCCAGAAGGGAATCCAATACTTTGAACCAATGCTTCGGGCTATCGCCCAGGACCACTTTTTGTTTTAATCCAACTTCAAGAGCTTTGCTCTTGGTTTCCATAAAACAAAAAATGCTCCGCGACTACGTCGCGAAGCATTTCTTTAAAGCGGAGGAAGAGGGATTCGAACCCCCGGAGGTGTGACCCTCAACAGTTTTCAAGACTGCCGCATTCGACCACTCTGCCATTCCTCCTGACGCGGTCTGCGTATTCCCGGCATTTCTGCCTAAGAGGATGCAAATATAGAAAGGTTTTTCTATTCCCTAAAACCTTTTGGTAATTTATTGGAGAAATAAAGCATCAGACACTGGGGCACGCCTATCGTTTAAAAAGATATTTCTACTTGTTACGGTGCATCACGTTTGTTTTGGCCCCATTTGTTATCTTGCCTTTATGACGGAACCTAAGGTCAGTATTCTAATCCCCTTTAAAAATACCGAGGCATATTTACAGGAATGTTTGGATTCTATTTACACCCAAACCTACCGTAATTGGGAAGTACTCGCGATTAACGACCATTCCACTGATGAAAGCGAACGCGTTGTTAGCGGTTTTGTTAAAAAGGATGCCCGTTTCAAGTTGTTTCAAAATGAAGGAAATGGGATTATCGAGGCACTTCGAACGGCCTATGCCAACAGTACGGGGCTCCTGATCAGCCGTATGGATTCTGACGATATCATGACCTATGATAAATTGGAAATAATGGTCGGTTCGTTAAAGAAATATGGCAAGGGGCATGTCGCCGTTGGCATTGTTCAATACTTTTCGGATCGGGGCATCAGTAATGGTTATGAACGCTATCAGACCTGGTTGAACGGTCTTACGGCGAAGGGTACCAACTACACCGAGATCTACAAGGAATGTGTTATCCCCTCCCCTGCTTGGATGAGCTATCGAGAAGATCTTGATGCCTGTGGGGCATTTGCGCCAAACCGGTACCCCGAAGATTATGACCTCACCTTTCGATTTTATGAAAAAGGACTAAAGTGTATCCCAAGCGATCGTTTGGTACACTACTGGCGGGATTACGACAGCCGTACTTCACGAACCAGCGCACATTACGCACAAAATTATTTTCTCGACATTAAGCTCCATTATTTTTTAAAGTTAGAATACGATCCGTGCCGACCATTGGCGATTTGGGGTGCGGGAAACAAAGGCAAGGAAATTGCCAAAGGACTGTTGGCCAGAGCCATATATTTCTATTGGCTTTGTGATAACCCGAAGAAAATCGGTAAGGACATCTATGGCAAAGAAATGTTGCACTACGGCGTACTCGGTACACTTGAAAAGCCACAGAGCATTATCACCGTAGCCAATACTGCAGCACAACAAATGATACAAAACTATTTTGCAGAACGTAATCAACGTAGTGGCAGCGATTTTTTCTTTTTCTGTTGACCGGACCGCATAAAAGGAACGGACCGGTCCATTCCATTTTTTTTCATCTTTTGTTTGCGAATAGGGACCTTTGATTTTTGAATTTCCTACTTTTGTTTATACATTATCAGGAAATGCAGTTTCAATATCCAGGGCTTCTTTGGGGATTACTTCTTTTACTCGTTCCGATAATTGTCCATCTGTTTCAGCTACAACGCTTTAGAAAAATCCCTTTTACCAACGTTAAGTTTCTTAAAAAAGTAGTATCGGAATCCAGACGCAGCCGAACACTTAAAAAATGGTTGTTATTGTTAACGCGTTTGGCCCTATTGGCGGCCCTCGTTATCGCCTTTGCAAAACCGTTTTATGCCGAAAAGCGTGCGTTAAAACCAAAAGACACCGTCATTTATCTGGACGATTCGTTTAGCATGCAGGCCAAAAAAGAAGGCAATACACTTATGAGGGAGGCCGTACAGTCTTTGATAGCTGCCGTTCCAAAAGAACTTCGCTTTACCTTGTTCACCAATAGTACCGTTTATCGCAATGTTACCATTTCAGATATTCAAAACCGTTTACTGGAGGAGACGTTTAGTTCAAAACAACTGAACTTTACCGAGGTATATGCCAGGGCCAACAACTTTTTTTCCGATCAGGAGGTTTCCGATAAGGAATTCATCGTCATCTCCGATTTTCAAAACCGGTTTGCCTCAATGAATGTGGACTCCCTGTCCGCTATTCGATTACATTTGGTACAAATGGTTCCGGACGATGTGAAAAACATTTCTATCGATTCTACCTATATCGTCAACAATGCAAATGAAAGTGCGGAATTGGTTACCCTTTTGTCGGCCAACAACGCAACGGAAAACGTTCCGATATCTCTTTTTAATGGGGATACCCTTATCGCAAAAACGGCTGCCGCCTTTACCGACGACCGCAAAGCAAAGGTCGTTTTTACATTACCGACCGACAATGCGATACAGGGGAAATTGGAAGTAAGCGATTCAGGACTTTCCTATGATAATCGGTTGTACTTTAATGTCGATGAGACGCCCAAGATAAAGGTACTTTCCATAGGGGCGTCAACCTCAAAGTTTCTAAACCGTATTTATACGAGGGACGAGTTTACGTTGACATCGGTCCCGCTTTCGGGCTTGAACTACGGGGCGATATCTTCTCAAAATCTACTCATTTTAAACGAACTGTCCACTATTCCAACGGCACTGTTAACAAATCTATCTTCATTTGTGGAGGAGGGTGGGCATTTTTTGCTCATACCGGCCGACGATATTGACCGTCCAAGTTATAATGAGCTACTGGCCAACTACTTTTCCACAGCAATCTTAGAAAAAATCAGTTCGGACAAACTAGTAACGAACATCGCTTTTACCCATCCTTTGTACAAAAATGTATTTGAAAAGAAAGTGGTCAATTTTAGCCATCCAACCGTAGGATCGTCCTATGAAATGAAGACTACCGCGCCACGATTGCTCTCTTTTCAGGATAATAGTCCCTTTTTAGTGGGCGATGGCGGGAAATATGTTTTTTCCGGAGCGATCAATGAGGAGAATTCCAACTTTATCGGGTCGCCACTGATCGTACCCACACTCTATAACATTGGAATGTTCAGCCTTCGTTCGCCAGCGATATATCACCTTATGGAACAAAATGTTTCGGTGGATATTCAGGCGAAACTGGTAAAGGACAATATTGTAAAGCTACAAAAAACGACACGAGAACTGATTCCGCAACAACGGGCACAGGCGAACAAGGTAAGCTTGTATTTTGATGAAACGCTTCCCGAAGATGGCATATACGCCATAACCGATAATATAAAGACCTTGGGACAATTAAGCTTCAACCATTCCCGTAAAGAAAGTACTTTGAATTATTTGGACCTAAGGGATGTTCGTGCCGATTCTAAAAATACGGAAGTGGCCACATTATTTGAAAACATGGAAAAAGACAATCGCATTACCGAGCTTTGGAAATGGTTTGTTATTTTCGCAATGGTATTTTTATTGCTGGAGGTACTCATCCAAAAATTTATAAAATCGTGAAAAATGGATGTGGTCGCACTTACGGAACGATAGTGCACGTGATGTGGTATTCCTTCTATAAAAATGATTTCCCGTTTCTCGACTTGATATGAACGTACTTATAAAATTCGCTAAAATAATAGCCCCTGCACAAAAGGAACTGCACCTTAAGAAAAGGGATATTTTAGTGACCAATGGCCGTATTGCCAAAATTGCCGCCAATATTACCGCTCCAAACAAAGGAACAAAAGAAATACGTTTTAGCGATCTTCATGTTTCCTTAGGTTGGTTCGATAGTGGGGTCTCCTTTGGGGAGCCGGGCCATGAGGACAGGGAAACCATAGCCAATGGATTGGATACGGCAAGTATATCCGGATTTACGGATGTTGTATTGAATTCCAATACCTATCCGGTACCGGATAGCGGCTCCGATATTGTTTACGTAAAAAATGCAGGAAGGCTCAAGGGTACTGCCTTGCATCCGTTAGGGTGCCTGACCAACCTTTCCGAAGGGGAACATTTGGCGGAGCTCTTTGATCTACACCAAAATGGAGCAGTAGGCTTCTACGATTTCAGGAAACCGGTCACCAATGCAAACCTGCTTAAAATTGCATTGCAGTATGCCCAAAACTTTAACGGCCTGGTCTATTCCTTTCCCTTGGATACCAGTATTGCGGGAAAAGGGGTGGTGAACGAGGGAGCGGTTTCTACAACACTTGGCCTAAAGGGAATTCCGTCCTTGGCGGAGACCTTGCAGATAACAAGGGACCTTTCTATTTTGGAATATACGGGAGGTAGGTTGCATATCCCCACGATAACCACCGCTGCAGGAGTAAAACTAGTTGCAGAGGCGAAGAAAAAGGGATTGGATGTAAGCTGTAGTACCACCGTTCACCACCTGTGGTTCAACGATACGGTACTTTCCGATTTTGATACCGATTATAAGGTAATGCCACCGCTTCGTACAGCGAACGATACCAAAGCGCTGATCAAGGGGCTTAAAAACGGAACGATCGATTACGTTACCACAGACCATACCCCGCTGACCATTGAAGAAAAACGTGTGGAGTTCGACCATGCGGCCTATGGTACCCTGGGAATGGAATCGGCCTTCGGTATCTTGAACCAAATTTTTGACCTGGATACTACCATTACGCTGTTGACCAAAGGTCGCGAACGGTATGGTATACCTTTGCCATCTTTTGCAACCGATACGCCGGCGAACTTTACGCTATTTGACCCCCATACGATAAATGAGGTGGGAAACACCCCCTTAAAAAGCACCTCTAGGAACAATGCCTTTAAAAATCAGGTGCTTAAAGGGAATGTTTTAGGAATAATCAATAGGGAGCACGTAATAATTTAGTATTTTTCGAGTTTAACTAATAATCAACCCTAAACAGTATCATGATGGAACAATCAGTAAAAGAAGAAGGTAAAACAATCGCTATTATCGCCTATATCACCCTTATAGGACTATTAATAGCCTTTTTTATGAATAATGACAAGAAAAACGAATTTGCAAAATTCCATATCGGACAGTCCTTGAGAATTTCGATCTTGGGCCTTGCGAATTCCGTATTAGCGGCATTTTTGCCCGCCTCCAT
This sequence comes from Maribacter sp. 2-571, assembly GCF_050589625.1. Lineage (NCBI taxonomy): Bacteria > Pseudomonadati > Bacteroidota > Flavobacteriia > Flavobacteriales > Flavobacteriaceae > Maribacter > Maribacter sp. 2-571. Next base: position 146,424 of record NZ_JBNGOP010000007.1, read on the forward strand.
AGCGATCGTTTCTACGATCATAAGCCTTGCGGTACTTGTACTGTGGATCTTGGGATTGGTGAATGCCATTAACCTAAAGGCCAAACCGGTACCTGTAATCGGTACTATCGGCGGATAACCTAAAAACAATTCATTGAAAAAAGGAGACCTCTTAGGCCTCCTTTTTTTGTTGAATACCTTAGGTTCCGCTAACTTTGTACCATGGGTAAAGAAGAAACGGGAAAAACAACGGCCATCGTAGCGTACCTAACGATGGTAGGGGCGTTGATCGCCATAAGTATGAATTCCGAACCAAAACATGATTTCGCCCGTTTTCACATTCGCCAAGCATTCGGTCTGCATCTGTTTTTTTTAGGTTTCGCCATTTTTTTAAGCCAGTGGTTCAATGCCTATGCATGGTACGGCCTATATATCTGCTATATTGTCCTCTGGGGCTATGGGTTTATAGCTGCCCTTACCGATAAAAAAAGTACCGTACCCGTACTGGGTCCCCTGTTTCAAAAATGGTTCACTTTTATTTCATAGTATGACCACAGCCCCTTTATCTTTAACCCATCTCATAAGGCCATCGGACCCAACAACGGACAAGGCTCCGGTAATTTTTCTTTTTCACGGGTATGGAAGCAATGAAGAAGATCTTTTTTCCTTTGCATCCGAATTGCCCAAAGATCACACGGTCATATCGGCACGTGCCCCATATGCAATGGAACCGTTCGGATATGCCTGGTATGCCATAAATTTTGATGCGGAACAGGGCAAATGGAGCGATAACAAACAAGCCATAAGCTCTAGGGAAAAAATAATCGGTTTTATCGAAGAGGCCTGCCGGACCTATCATTTGGATGATACTCGGGTAACCTTACTGGGGTTTAGCCAAGGGACCATTCTCAGTTATTCCGTGGCACTCTCCTACCCCGAAAAAATAAGGACGGTCGTCGGGCTGAGCGGTTACATCAATGAGGACATACTGATACCGGACTACAAAGGGAAAGATCATTCCAACTTAAGCATCTATGCCTCCCATGGTCAGGTAGATCAGGTGATACCACCCGAATGGGCCCAGCGCATATCCCCTTTTCTAAAACAATTGGATATCCCTCACGTTTATGAAGAGTTTCCCGTAGGCCACGGCGTTTCACCGCAAAATTTAAACTCCTTTAAAAACTGGCTGTTAAAACGATAAGCCTTATACCATTTTAACTTTGAAATGGTACGTATAGAAATTGAATTGTTTTTTAGGTATTCAAGGCGAAAAACCTAAGCATAGCGGCAGTTACGGTTATTTTTCTCAACGAAGAATAATTGAAAAAGAAACCATTTATTAGTGCTATTTCAAAGTTAAAATGGCATTAGTTGCTACGTGTATATAGCAAATGGTCCATAAGCGTAAAATCGACCCCTAAATCATCTTTCAGCTCATACTTAAGCCGTATTTCCCCCCAGTATTTTCCATCCGAAAAATCGGCAATGATCCATTTATGGTTCAATAACTTTATTCTGTTCAGCTTAAAATCGCTTTCCATCCCCTCATATGGAATCAATGGATTATCGCCTTTGGACTCATTGGTTTCCAGAAGTTTATCGGCAATATAACGGGCCGGGTCTTGCAGCTGTAAATGGTCGTAATAGGCAAGCGCATCATCATTGTTTTCCAACGAAAAATATTGCATGTCCAACGCCTTTAATTGAGCGTTCTGCACCGAATCCTTTAACTGCTGTACCTCCGTTCGTAGCGCTTGAATCTTTTGGTCTTTGACATCGGCCATCTTACCTCCGCTAACAAACAGGTAAAGTGCGATAAGGGCCGCAAAAATAAATAGGTAAAGGAAAATTTTGTGCTTCAAAATAATGGGTTTTAAAATAATAAACGAAGGGATGACAACCCTAGTATGTATCGAACGTGTCTTACGTTTTTCTAATGCCTATAAATTTCGCCTTTCGCACCATAATAATGATCTAAAAGCCTTAGTTTCCGGTACTGGTACTGTATACAACTTAGACGGCGTCCTATCTCTAAACTTCGATGACCAGATTGTCATAGGCCAAATGCACATGTTCGGGCAAACTACGGCTTACCTCCTCATGAAACCCTAAATGATGGCTGATATGGGTAAAATACGCGGCCTTTGGGCCTACCTTTTCTACAAAGTCAAGGGCTTCTTCCAAATTGAAATGCGAATGATGGGGCTCTTGGCGCAACGCATTTACTACCAATACCGTGCAACCCTTTATTTTTTCCAACTGATCATCGGCCATGCTTTTAACATCGGTAAGGTAGGTAAAGCCACCGATCCGATAACCAAAAACCTGCAACCTATTGTGATAGGCCTCTACAGGTACTACCGTTTTGTTGCCTAGGGCAAAAGAGACGTTGGGTACTACTGTGTGTATGGCGACCGCCGGGGCGCCGGGGTACCGGTTTTCGTTTGCAAAAATATAGTCGAAACGGCGTTCCAATGCGGTGACTACCCTTTTATGGGCATATATGGGTATATCGCCCTGTCTGAAAAAAAAAGGGCGAATATCATCGATACCTGCCGTATGATCGGCGTGCTCATGGGTAAACAGTATGCCGTCCAACCGGGATACCTTGTGGGTCAACATTTGTTGCCTAAAATCGGGACCACAATCGATTACATAATTGTAGTCGCCCCATGAAATCATTACGGATACGCGAAGTCGTTTGTCCTTGGGGTCCTTGCTCAGGCAAACCGGATGGGTACTCCCGATTATAGGGATCCCTTGAGAGGTTCCCGTACCCAAAAATGTAATTTTCAAACCTGACTTCATGTGATACCAAATTTATAACATAATTTGTTAAAAGATGTTTTTAACTTCTTAACTTTGTTTAGCGTTGTACAATCAAATCAAGCTGCGTCAGTACCCGAAAAATCGGGTGCTGTCCACTATCGGCTCGAAAACCTAAAAACGATCAATGGCTTCAGTTCTAAAAAGGGACACCTCGTTTGAAAACATTCCCTCCATAAAGGCAAAAACCTTACGAATCAACCTTAATCCCGATATTTATGGCAGTTTTGCGGAGATCGGCGCCGGTCAGGAAACCGCAAGACATTTTTTTAGATCAGGAGGTGCATCGGGTACCATCGCCAAGGCGATGAGCGCCTACGATAAAGATTTTAGCGATGCCATTTATGGTGTAGAGGCAGACGGAAGATATGTTACCCAAGCCCGATTAAAACGGATGTTGGCCCATGAAATGAACCTCATGGAAGAGCGTATTAGTAGGGAGAAACACCCGGAACGATTGTTTTTTTCCTATGCCAATACGGTGGCGACCATCGATTTTTCAAAACGCTATAAAGGCCACGGTTGGGTTGGCATACGGTTTCAATTGGAACCTGGCCAAAAAGAATTCGACGAAATTATCCTTCACATCCGTTTCAAACAAAATGAGGCGCGATTACAGCAGGAAACCTTGGGAACTGTTGGCGTAAACCTGATATACGGTGCTTTTTACAAGTATGACAAGCCGCGTAAACTGCTTCGTTACATCTACGACCACATCGATAAGGATACCATAGAAATCGATATGGTGAATTTTTCAGGGCCGAACTTTAAAAATGTGGACAACCGCCTTATGAGCCTTCAGCTCATACGCAACAACATGACGGATGCAGTAATGTTCGGGCCGGACGGAAACAACTTGTTGCCGGCGGCAGAACTATACAAGAAAAATATTTTGGCCATGCGCGGTAGTTTTCGGCCCGTTACCAAGGTCAATACCGATATGTTTCACAAATCCTATGATATTTTTATCAGGGACCCATCGGTAAATGAAGAAAAAACGATCATCATTTTTGAAATAACCTTGAGCAACCTTAGGGCCTCGGGAGAAATCGATGAACAAGATTTTATGGATCGTGCGGAGCTGTTATGCTCTTTGGGCCAAACGGTAATGATCTCAAAATTTCAGGAGTATTATAAGCTGGTAGAGTATTTTAACAACTATACCAAAGAGAAAATAGGGCTGACCATGGGCGTCAATAACCTGGTCGACATCTTTGATGAAAAGTACTACCGCAATTTGAGCGGTGGTATTCTTGAAGCCTTTGGAAAGCTGTTTTTCAAAGACTTACAGGTATATCTGTATCCGATGAAGAACACGGAGACCGGTCAGATAATGACCAGTAACAACGTAAAAGTGCACCCGCGGATGAAAGAACTGTACAAGTTTTTCAAGTACAATGGCAAGGTGATGGACATTATCGACTACGACCCCGAAATCATGCACATTTTCTCGCGTGACGTTCTCAAGAAAATTATGAACGAAGAAGGTGGTTGGGAAGAAATGCTTCCCGAAGGAATCGCGGAAATGATTAAAAACAACAAGCTGTTTACCAGAAAACAACTGCCCGAAAAAAAAGAGGATACCAAAAAGAAAACCGCTAAGAAATAATTTCTTAGCGGCAGTTTCCGTTACCTTATCGCTTTTATGGCTCAATCGAGCAGTTGCGCGGCGTGGTCTTTCGTTTTTACTTTGTCGATAACCTTCGTTACTTTTCCATCTCCATCGACTACAAAGGTTTTTCTATGGATTCCGTCGTATTCCCTTCCCATGAATTTCTTTGGGCCCCATACACCAAAAGTTTCGATTACCGTTTTATCGACATCGGCCAATAAAGGGAATGGAAAGTCATACTTTTTCTTAAAATTGGACTGCTTTTTTTCGGAATCGGCACTTACCCCCAACAACTCGTAGCCTTGCTCCTGTAAGGCCGCATAATTGTCCCGTAAATTACAGGCTTCGGCCGTACAACCGGGGGTATTGGCAGCGGGATAAAAGAAAACGATCAATTTCTTTCCTTTATAATCGGAAAGTTTAACAGTATTTCCGTCTTGATCCGTGGTGGAAAACTCAGGAACGGTGTCCCCTATTTTTAGTGTATTCATGCGTTTATATTACTTAAATTTGTGTTTATTATTTTCGTCGTAAAATTAAACAAAAATGACCAAAGCCGAAAAGGTTGCCTTCACAATAAAGACATTACGGGAGTACTACCCTGAAATTCCTGTGCCACTGGACCATAAAGATCCCTATACCCTATTGATTGCCGTTCTATTGTCCGCTCAAAGTACTGATGTACGGGTAAATCAGATTACCCCGTTATTGTTTGCCAAAGCGGACAACCCCTATGAAATGGTAAAACTTACCGTGGAAGAAATTAGGGATATCATACGCCCCGTTGGTCTTTCCCCAATGAAATCGAAGGGCATACATGGATTATCGGAAATCTTGATCGCCAAACACGATGGCAAGGTCCCTAAAGAAATCCATCTTTTGGAAGAACTACCGGCGGTGGGCCATAAAACGGCAAGTGTAGTGGTTTCGCAGGCCTTCGGTATACCCGCATTTCCGGTAGATACCCATATTCATAGATTAATGTACCGGTGGGGCTTTTCAAACGGTAAAAACGTGGTGCAGACCGAGCGGGATGCCAAACGCCTTTTTCCAGAAGAAATTTGGAACGACCTACATTTACAGATTATTTGGTATGGTCGGGAATACAGTCCTGCCAGAGGATGGAATCTGGACAAGGACGTGATTACAAAAACGATCGGTAGAAAAACGGTAATCAATGCATACCATAAACTAAAAAAAGCCCGTAAATAACGGGCTTTTTTCAGTAGTACACAGGTACTAGTTCTTTTAATTCAAGTTGTTCTCAAAACGCACTCCATCATATTTTACAATATGTAACGACTTGGAATAATCCAATAGAAACTTCACAGTTTCCGGACAAGCCTTAGTGAGTTCACAATCTCCTTGGTTTTTTGCGTAAGTTTTTTCCATATTGATGATCGTATAGTTATATTACCATAACGCCATCAATATAAAAATATTGTTTTACTCCCGAAGAGTTCTTTTAGTTGGTTAGTACAATGTTGTTTTTTTCAATGATTTTTCGAAGATTTATCAAAGCGTAACGCATACGTCCCAAAGCGGTGTTGATGCTCACCCCGGTGTTTTCCGATATTTCTTTAAAACTCATATCCTTATAAATACGCATTAAAAGTACTTCTCGCTGATCGTCGGGAAGTTCGTCGATCAGACTTCTAAGATCACTATCGATCTGATCTTTAATCAATTGTTTTTCAGCATTTAACTTATCATCACCGATTACCGAGAAAATATTGAAATCCTCGTTTCCTTCGAACATCGGCATTCTTTTGTTTCTTCTGAAATGATCGATGATCAAGTTATGTGCTATGCGCATCACCCATGGCAAAAATTTTCCTTCTTCGCTATAGGAACCTTTTTTTAGTGTCTTGATGACCTTTATAAAAGTATCTTGAAAAATATCTTCCGTAACATCCTTATCCAACACCTTCGAATAAATAAAACTGGATATTCGCTGGTTATGTCTGTTGATCAGAATTTCCAATGCTTTTTCGTCTCCACTGATAAAGTTGTTTACTAATACTGAGTCTTCAATTTGAAATTCCATACGATCAAGTTTTTTGGTTAAGTAGATGATTTTGATTTAGTAAGCTTTGTTGGTCTTTGTTTGGTTGCTCAAACTGTTATCGTATCGATACCAGCTTTGTTTTTTAATTATGACCTAAAACTATACAATACCCCATGTTCTGTAAAAACATTGTTGTCAAACCACTGGTTTTTGATGTGAAATCCCTGTTTGGATAATTTGAACACAATTTAATCGAGAATATCACGTTCGGCGGAAATCTCAAAACATCGACGAACGGTATTGTTTCATCTATGAAATACCTGGTTTTTTGGTTTAGGGCCAAAAAAAAGCCCCCGTGTGTACGGGGGCCCTACTTTTTATATCCGAATTCAATTCTTGCAACTCTCCAATACCAAACCGTTTGCCGTCTCTTCGATATAAAGGCTTTTAGAATAATCCAACAGGAACTGCAGTCGTTCCTTTTTGGTTTTTACCAACCTACATGCAGTATCGTCATTCACGTAAATATCTTCCATAAAATCTTAAATAATAATGTCGTTCCTGTTGATAACGCCATATAAGTACTATTTCATTTATCCGTTCGACCTGTGGTAAATTAATTCGTTAAAACTATGTTGTGCTTCTCAATGATCTTCCTAAGGTTGATCAAGGCATAGCGCATTCTGCCCAGGGCAGTGTTGATACTTACACCGGTTATCTCCGAAATTTCCTTAAAACTCATATCCTTATAGATACGCATCAACAACACTTGCTTTTGGTCCGTCGGCAATTCCTCTATAAGATGGTTCAAGTCGCAATCGATCTGCTCTTTGATCATTTTCTTTTCAATGTTCAAGCGATCGTCGCTCACAAAAGAAAAAATGTTGAAACTATCGCTTCCCTCGAACATGGGCATCCTGGAAGTTTTTCTGAAATGGTCAATGATCAAATTGTGGGCAATACGCATTACCCAGGGCAAAAACTTTCCTTCCTCACTGTAGGTTCCCCGTTTTAGGGTGCGGATTACTTTAATAAAGGTATCCTGAAAAATGTCTTCCGTAATATCGCGGTCGTTGACTTTGGAGTATATAAAGCCGCTTATACGTTGGTTGTGGCGATTGATTAAAGTGGCCAAGGCCCTTTCATCACCTTCAATATAATTTCTAATGAGTTGGGAATCGTCGATAAGTACATCCATAACAATTACTTTTTTGGTTAAAACAACGACCTTACCTGGGGTAGAAGGTCTTTAGGTTATTCCTAGAATTTTAAAAAAGTAATTTTTTGCTATAGGCGTTTAACGTTTTATTAGTACCAAATATAGAAAAAATTAAATACAACCGACAAATTTCTGTATAAGTCTGTGAAAAATTGATAGGTAAAACGACATCCTTGGGTTACAATTCGGGGTATCGTATCTTTGCGCCCATGAGTATAAAAATGCCGGAAATAACCGAAGTCGACCCCAAGAACAACATCATTATTAAAGGTGCCAAATTGCACAATTTAAAAAACATAGATGTTGTTATCCCAAGAAACAAATTAGTGGTGATTACCGGGCTTTCGGGCTCCGGAAAGTCAAGTTTGGCGTTCGATACCCTTTATGCGGAGGGTCAACGAAGGTACGTGGAAAGCCTATCGTCCTACGCCAGACAGTTCCTGGGAAAATTGGACAAACCAAAAGTCGATTATATTAAAGGTATCGCCCCCGCCATAGCCATAGAACAAAAGGTAAACTCCACCAATCCGCGTTCTACGGTAGGCACTACCACCGAAATATATGACTACTTAAAACTAGTGTACGCCAGAATTGGACGAACCTATAGCCCCATATCCGGTAAAGAAGTAAAAAAGCATACGGTAAGCGACGTGATCGATCATGTAAAAAGCTATGATTCCGGTATAAAATTGCTATTGCTGGCCCCGATTCATATCGATAAAGAGCGAGACCCCGTAAAGTCCCTACAATTGCTTGCCAAACAAGGTTATGCCCGAATTAAATACAAAGGTGAAATTCTACGTATCGAATCGGCTCCAAAAGATATCGGACGTTCTTTTCATTTGGTGGTGGACCGGATCATTACACAGGACGATGAAGACTTTTACAATCGCTTGGCCAATGCCATCGATTCCGCTTTTTTTGAAGGAAAGGGAGAATGTATTATTGAAGCGCTTTCCAATGCGGAACAGGTTACCTTTAGCCGAAATTTCGAATTGGACGGCATGTCCTTTCTGGAACCCAATGTTCATTTGTTCAGTTTCAACAACCCTTATGGTGCCTGCCCCAAATGTGAAGGCTATGGCGATGTTATTGGAATTGACGAAGATCTTGTAGTGCCCAATACCGCACTATCCGTATACGAAAATGCTATTTTTCCCTGGAGGGGTGATAGCATGGGGTGGTATAGGGACCAATTGGTCAATGCGGCATACAAATTTGATTTTCCCATTCACAAACCTTGGTTTCAACTTTCCGAGGTGCAGAAAAAATTGGTCTGGAAAGGAAACGACCATTTTATTGGTCTTGATAAATTTTTTACCACCCTTGAAGAGAAAAGTTATAAAATTCAAAATAGGGTAATGTTGTCGCGCTACAGGGGCAAAACAAGATGTAACGCTTGTATGGGTCGCCGTTTGCGCGAAGAGACCGATTATGTAAAAGTACAGGACAGGGCCATTTCCGATTTAGTAGAGTTGCCCATTGAAGAACTTATCGGCTTTTTTAAAACATTGCAATTGACCGAGACCGAAAACCTGATCGCCTCAAGACTTTTGAAGGAAATAAACACCAGGCTCGGTTTTTTACTTAAAGTAGGGCTCGGTTACCTTACGCTGAACAGAAAATCGAATACTTTATCGGGGGGCGAAAGTCAACGCATCAACCTTGCCACATCACTGGGGAGCAGTCTTGTCGGAAGTATGTATATCTTGGACGAACCCAGTATAGGTTTACACCCAAAAGATACCGAAAACCTGATCGAGGTATTAAAATCGCTTCGCGACCTTGGTAATACCGTAATTGTAGTGGAGCATGATGAAGATGTAATGAAAGCCGCCGACCGGGTGATCGACATAGGTCCGGAAGCCGGAACGAACGGGGGCCAAGTTGTGGCGGACGGAAGCTATGAAGAGGTATTGAAAACCCAATCGTTGACCGCAAAATATTTGAACGGTACCGAAGAAATCGAAGTTCCCGAAAAAAGAAGAACATCAAAACATCAGATTACCATAAGAGGGGCACGGGAACATAACCTTAAAAATATCGACGTTACGTTTCCCCTAAATATGCTTACCGTAATTACCGGAGTCTCGGGAAGTGGAAAAAGTACATTGGTAAAGCGACTGCTGTATCCGATACTGCTAAAGGAAGTTGGCGGGTATGGTGAAAAGGCGGGGCAATTTACGGCCGTAGAGGGCAAATACGCCCACATTAAACATATTGAATTTGTCGATCAAAACCCTATCGGGAGGTCGTCCCGCTCCAATCCCGTAACCTATATAAAGGCCTATGACGACATCAGGGCCCTTTTCGCTTCCCAAAAACTCAGTAAAATAAGGGCCTACCAAGCAAAACATTTCTCCTTTAACGTAGATGGCGGCCGTTGCGAAAAATGCAAGGGCGAAGGAGAGATTACTGTAGAAATGCAATTTATGGCCGACGTACATCTGGAATGTGATACCTGTGGTGGAAAGCGTTTCAAAAAGGAAGTTTTGGAGGTAACGTTCAACGGTGCTTCCATAGACGATGTGTTGAACATGACCATTGACGACGCCATCGATTTCTTTCAAGAGCACCAACAGCAAAAGATAACGGGAAAACTGAAACCCTTACAGGATGTAGGGCTCGGTTACGTAACATTGGGGCAATCCTCCTCTACCCTTTCCGGTGGCGAGGCACAGCGGATCAAACTGGCTTCGTTTTTGGTAAAAGGCACTACAAAGGACAAGGCCTTGTTCATTTTTGATGAGCCCACTACCGGACTTCATTTTCATGATATTAAAAAACTGTTGAAATCTTTTGACGCATTGATGGATAAAGGCCACTCCGTTATAGTGATAGAACATAATATAGAGTTGATCAAATGTGCCGACTATATTATAGACTTGGGCCCGGAAGGGGGAGATAAGGGCGGATCATTGCTGGCCGAGGGTACCCCAGAAGCAATTATAAAGAACAAAAAATCTTACACGGCACAATATTTAAAGGAAAAGTTGAGGCGTAACTGATGTCATTTTTATGAAACCCCAGTTCCACGCGAAAGAGACTTTTACACAATACTCCCTAGATAGTGACCTCTTACCGGTGCCCAACGTAATTTGCATGTGCTGCCCGTTGCTATCAGAACAGTGGATAAATGTCCATAGCTATCTCCAAAAATGCGCTGTATTTACTGCAGCAATGAAAACCTATAGCGACCTCCAATACATCTTAAAAGTTTTAATTTTGTTTTAAATAACTGATTTTCAGATTTTTAAATATTATCACTATTTTTTGGCACGCTGTTTGGTATATCTTAATCGAATGTGAATAATTCCATTCAGAATTCCACCTGCCGACGGCAGGTCCAAAAACCTTATATCATGAAAAAGCTCGTACTTCTTTTTTCAGCCTTAATATTTGGTACCAGTGGTATCATGGCTAACAGTACATTAGAGAATAAGGTTGCAGAACGCAATGCTTATAGGTTCAACAACTCCTTCATTTTCGTAGAAAATGGTGTTACGTTTTCAGTATATCCCGATGGTGAATTTGATTTTTATATAGAGTCCCATGTTCAGGGACGTAGAAATGGGCTAACCATGAATTCCGGGTTTGATTATAGCCCGTACGCCCAGTATGACGATTATGGAGCCGTAATACAAGTAGAAAACGTTCCCGTGTTTTACGATTACTACGGTAGGGTATCCCAAATCGGGGATGTCGATATCCGTTACCGCAACAATAGGGTTCGAAGTCTTGGTGGAATGTATGTTTATTATAACAACCGTGGATTTTATGATTACCATAGAGGGTTCATCAACACCTACAACAGGGTTTATGTATACCGTCCCTTCCACGCATTTTTTGCCAGACCGGCGGTAGGTTTTTGCCTCGTGTACAACCGACCTTATAGAAGGTATTACGCCCCGGTTCGATATACGTATTACAACCCGTATCGCTATAATACCAGAAGAACGTATGCGAAGATCGGTAGGGAACACCGTTACAATTCGGTACGTAGGGAGCGCGCTTCCATCTACCGGAACGACAAAAGGGTTGCCGTACGTAATAACGTTAGACGTGGTGATGTAGGAAGAAGTAACCGAAATATGGATCGTACGACCACTAGGGCACGAAACAGTGTTGCCAGAAACAATAAGGCCGTTCAAAAAAACCGAAATGTACGTAGCGCTGTCAACAATGGTAGGGCCACAACAAGGGCCAGAGGAAACAGTAGCACCGTGCGAAGCAATTCGGGGAATCGTGGTAAAACGATACAACGGAGTACTATTAAAAGAGGAAGTGCCAATGTAGGCCGCACACAAGGGACAAGAACACGTTCCAACAACATTGCCAAGGCGCCCAAAAGGAATACCGTAGCCACGCGCTCCGTGACCAGGACACCAAGAAGCACAACGGTTACCAGAAGTCGAACTACGTACAAAGCACCGAAACGAAGTACGGCCCAAAGGAGCCAACGTTCTTCGAATGCCACAAAAAGTAGAAGCACCGTCTCAAGAAATTCGAGAGCTACCAGTTCAAGATCAAGTGGCAGAAGTGTAAGAAGACAGTAACAGTATTAAAATAGTTTTTAGGTTGGTTAGTTGTTTACCTCCGTAGCGGATTCGTCCACTGCGGAGGTTTTTTGTTGTACCAATTCGAACAGGCCCTTGGATTACTGCACTAAAACTATCATTCAATACGGCACGGAACGAGAAAACCGGAGTAGCGTCAGTTTCCCATGGTCCTTAACGCTAGCATCAACCGTTTGTACGCTCGGCAATAGCAATGGTGACCTTTATGGATTTGCTAATGGGCGTATTGCTCTTGTCGGCATATTGGTCGTGCGGTATCAGCACGTTGGTTTCCGGAAAATATGCCGCAATATTCCCTTGCGGTATTTCATAGGGAACCACCAAAAACCGTTTGGCGATCCGTGTTACGCCCCCATAGGAACTGAATAGGTGTACCACGTCTTTTTCCTTGAGCTTGCGTTTGTGCATGTCACTGGGATGCATCAAAACAACTCTCCGCTCGTTATAAATGCCCCGGTACCGATCGTCCAGGCCGTATATAGTGGTATTGAACTGATCATGGGAACGAATGGTCATCAACAGCAACTCGTCGGGCATTAAATCGTGTTCCGGAATCCGGTTTACGGTCAACTGTGCCTTTCCGTTTTTCAGTTTGCTAAAATCGAGTTCACGCACATTGTTGGGAAGGTAATATCCATTTCCCTTCGAACGGGTTGCAGTATCCTTAAAGCCTTTGATAACGGTATCGATACTTTTGCGAATCAATTCATAGTCCTCCCCCATCGCTTTCCAAGGCACCGGATGATCTCCATTAAAATAGGTGTCGGCAAGAGCCGCAATAATTTGGGGCTCGGCCCTTAACTGCTCCGAAGCGGGTTTTAATATTCCCCGGGAACGCTGCACCCTTCCCATGCTATCTTCCATGGTTTGGTATTGTGGGGTACCGTTTTTCATATCCTTCTCGGACCGACCGAAAGTGGGCAATATCAAGGCCGTTTTTCCCGTGACCAAATGGGTACGGTTCAATTTGGTACTGATCTGAACCGTAAGCTGGCACCGTTGCAATCCCGCCGCGGTGTATTCGGTATCCGATGCCGCCATCAGAAAGTTTCCGCCCAAGCATACAAAGACCTTACAGTCGCCCTCATACATTGCCTTTAGGGTGCCTACGGTATCAACCCCCTTTTCAGTGGGTGGATCGAAGCCTAAGTGTTTTTCGATACGTTCGTTCAAGTCTTTATTCACAAAATGCATGATTCCTACACTACGATCTCCCTGCACGTTACTATGACCGCGTACGGGACAGGTACCGGCATTGGGGCGACCGATAGCACCCTTTAGCAACAATAGGTTCACATATTCCCGTATGTTTTCCACCCCGTTTTTATGTTGTGTAAGGCCCATGGCCCAACAGACCACGATTTTGCTCTTACCCGCGAGCATCGCTACCATAGTATCGATCTGCGCTTCGGATACACCACAATCGGCCAATAGGGTTTCCGGCGTATAACGCGACAGGTCGTGCTTCAATTCTTGATAGCCATCGACATAGGCAGCTATAAAGTCATGGTCAAAAACCGCTTTGTTTATGGCATCCAGGGCAAACAACTTTTGCAGTACCAGTTTCATTAAGGAAATGTCCTGGTTGATTTTAACTGGTAAATGAAGATCGGCCAAATCCGTTCCGTTACCGATAAAACCGGAAACCTTTTGAGGGTTTTTAAAATTGACGAGTCCCGCCTCCCGTAAAGGATTGATGCTAATGACCTTTCCCCCGTTTTGTTTACACTTTTCCAATGCCGAAAGCATTCGCGGATGGTTCGTTCCCGGATTTTGACCGGCGACGATTACGACTTCGGCATGATAAAGGTCTTCAAGCTTTATGGACCCCTTACCGATTCCCAACGTCTGTGAAAGTGCCATTCCGCTGGACTCATGGCACATATTGGAACAATCGGGCATATTATTGGTGCCAAAGGCACGGGCAAACATGCCGTACAGGTATGCCGCTTCATTACTAGACCGGCCCGAGGTATAAAAAATAGCTTCATCGGGCGAATCGAGCGAACGAAGTTCCGAAGCGATCAAGTCATAAGCTTCGTCCCATGAAATGGGTTCATAATGTTCCTTGTTCGGCCGCAGTACCATAGGTTCGGTCAACCTTCCGAACCGGTTGAGCTCATAGTCGCTTAACAACGATAACTGCGCTACACTGTTGTTTGCAAAAAAGGATCTTCCTATCTGTTTTGAAGTAGCTTCATCGGCCAGGGCCTTGGCCCCATTTTCACAATATTCGGCCACTTTTGAAGGGGTCTCGGGATTGGGCCAAGCACAGGAAGGGCAATCAAAACCATCTTTCTGATTCATTTCCAGTAGTGCCCGCATTGCTTTGAGCACGCCCATTTCCTTAAATCCATGCCGTAGCGCCTCTTTTACGCCAAGCACCCCGGCGGCCGAATCCATGGGTTCCTTTAGCCGTATTCCGGTAAAACGTTCCGGTCCCTGTGCCGATACGTTCCTTATTTTCTTTTGTTTCATCCCTTAAAAATACCTTTATATCATTTTAACTTTGAAATGGTATTAATTGCGTTATTGTCGCATACTTTCGTTTCCGTTCTTGATCTACGACCAAAACCGTTTATGGTATCGCTACCGAACAGTTGTTCTCGGCAGCCCTGTAAATGGCCTCTATCACACGAATGTCCTGAAGCCCCTCCTCTCCCGGTACCAGCATCGGGGTATCCTGAATTATGGACCGTGCATCGTTGTCCATTTGTGCCGCTTGTTGGTTTGGCAATGGAAAATCGATTAGGGTTCCATCCGACAATTTTCCTTTATTTCCACTATAGGCCGAGTGCGGGTCCATTTTAAGCCAGCCCTTCTCATAGGCCACGTGCAAATTATTGGTGCGCGTTCCAAAACTGCTTTGACAGGAAGCTATCGTACCACTCGGAAAGGTTAACTGGAAGGACATCGTCTCCTCTACTTCGGTGTAGATTTCGGGACGGGTAGTCGACGCTTGGGCGGAGACCATTATAGGTTCCTCGCCGGTAACCATACGTGCGCTCTGTAAGGCATACACCCCCATATCGCCCATTACCCCACCGCCGAGCTTTTTATTTTGTTTCCAATGATCGGTACGCAGATCTACATAACCGGCCGTGCATGAAATAATTTTTGGAAGTCCAAAGGGCCTTGTTTTTCCCATTTTTTGAAAGAATTGCACATTTGGATCGTGTTGACAACGATAACCAATGGCCAATTTTACCTTGGCCTCCTTACAGGCCTGGATCATGGCCTCACACTCCGCTACGGTCCGCGCCATTGGTTTCTCGCACCATACATGTTTGCCGGTTTCTGCGGCTTTTATGGCATATTCCGCATGCAGACCGGGAGGCAATACCACATAGACCACGTCAATATCCGGGTTGTTGGCTATGGTATTAAAATTGTCATAGGAATACACGTTCTTATCGGCAATTCCATATTTTTTTTGCCAAAGGGGCACTTTTTCAGGACTTCCCGTAACAATTCCCCTAAGCTTGCAATGTTTGGTCAATTGCAGGGCCGGTGCCAGCACCTCGGTGCTATAATACCCCAAACCGACCAATGCCACGCCCAATTTGTCCAAAGTCCGATCAGTGTTTGCGAAAAACAGCTGTGGGGCCAAACCGGTCGCAGTGGCCAATATGCCCGTTTTTTGAATAAAATGTCTGCGGTTTTTGTCCATTGCGTTAGTTTAATCTGGAAAATACGATTTTCGCGCCAAATTATGGTCAATAAAATGCCGCTGAAAAATAAGGATGGGATGGTCTTCCTGTAAAAATCAACCATCCTTTGAAAATTACCTGATTATCGAAGGTTGCACGGGAGCTTCTTCCATTTTCCGTTTTTATTCCTTTTCTTCGTTCCAAATTGTGACTGTATGACCATTTTTGTTGACATGGATGAGGTTATTGCCGATACCTACGGCGCCCATATTGAAATTTACAACCGGGAGTTTAACGGAACCCTTCAAGTATCGGACTGCATGGGAAAAGAAGTATGGCAATGTGTGCCGGAAATACACCAAAAAAGCATTCGGAACCACGCGCGTCGCCCTGGGTTTTTTAAGGACCTTACCCCCATCAAGGACAGTATTAGCGTTCTTCGGGAGATAAACGAAAAACACGAGCTTTTCATCGCTTCGGCGGCCATGCAATTTCCCAACTCCCTTCAAGAAAAATCGGAATGGCTCGATCGGTACTTTCCTTTTATCCACTGGAAAAACAGGATTTTATGTGGGGATAAACACATTCTAAGGGGAGATGTGCTGATTGACGACCGCAGCTATAATTTAGACCGTTTTGAGGGAGACACGCTACTGTTCAGTTCGCCGCACAACAGCAATAGCGATGGACACGCGAGGGCAAACGATTGGACCGAAGTGGCCCAAAAGCTATTGTAGAAAAACCATATCCTTTTCTCAACAAAGCGCAAGACAACCTCATTCTTTTTTGATTCTGCGGAAAATCGATCCTATTACAGCGGATATGTCTTCGGAAACGTTCAATCGGTATACGACACCAAAATAAAATCCTCCCATAAGCACGGTTTTTATCGCAATATTTACCAACGGTGGCAAATTGGGCCTTACATATTGGAAAAGTAAGAGCAAGAAAAACAACACTGCCAATACCTTGCCCATATTTACGGTAAAGGGGAGCATACCATAGGTGCGCCATACGAACAGCAATTTTATGGTATTGTACAGTAAAAAGGCCATAAAACTTGCGATGGCCGCACCTTTGATACCGTACTCCGGTATGAGCCACAAATTAAAAACGATGGTCAGCAATGCTAACCCCATACCCATAAACAATACGGCCCTATAATAATCAGAGTTGTATAATATGGCATTGTTATTCCCCAACACCGCATCGGAAACTTTCGCCATACCGATCCAAAAGACAATGAACCATGCCCCACCATAGGTATCCGGTAAAAGCAAATAAAGATCGTTCAGGTTACTGAGCAATAGCACGAACAGGAGACCGGAAATCACAAATAAGGTCAATGCACTTTTTTGGTACAACCGTTTCAACGCAAAAAAATCCTTTTCGTTCAATAATTTTGCCGTCAATGGATAGGTGATCTGATGCATGGCCCTACCGGGTACTCCAACGGCGGAAGCCATAAAACCGGCAACACTGTAATAGGCGACGTTTTCTATCTGAACGTAATGGTTGAGCATTACCTTATCTATTTCAAGCAGTATGATGGCCGTGGATCCACCCAATATGATAATCAGGCTGTATGAAAAGATTTTCCAGTTAGGTAAAGTCCTGACCACTTTTAGCCGTGGCCGGTGCAGGTGATAGGCATATCCTTTCATAATCAGCGTTCGTGCCAGATATAGTACTACCAAAGCCTTTAGAAAAAAGGAAACGTCGATACTATCGAAATACAGCAATACCAAGAGTACTGTCTGCCCAACCCTACAGAACACCTCCTTCATGAAATTTCCAAAAACGGATTTCAAATGGACCCTGGTCCAGGCATAAAACACCTCAAAATAGGCCATCGCGAAACCGATCCAGAAAATATACCACACATACCCCTTTACCTCGGGGTTTTCCCGTGCTAAAAAAGTTCCTATCGCTTCATTGGCGAAATAGGACAATAGCCCTATAGGTATAATCAGAAGTAAAGGAAAAAGCAGCATCAGCGTTAAAAAACCTTCTTTTTGGTTTTGGTCTTGAAAACTACTATAAAATTTGACCAATGTGTTGGGAACCCCGAAAGCCATTAGCGGCATTAAGATCAGGGCAGCGGATAGCATTACCTGAATAAGGCCGTAATAGGTGTCGGACATAAAATTGGTGTACAAAAACAAAACATTGACCGCGCCGATACCGAAACCCAGATAGGTGACCAGCATATTATCGATGGATTGTTTTCTGACGATTCCCATTACAACAGTTCGGCCAATTTTCCGGTGAGTGCCTTTCGGCTATAGTTTTCCGTATTTTCGGAGGTTACCGATAACGCACCGCTTTTGAACGCCTTGTACCATGATAATACCGTTTCCTTTAAGGCCGTGGTATCCCGATAATCGAAGGCTTGTCCGGTACGTGTTTGCATAACCATTGCGCCGGCTTCCCAATCCGTTGGGCCTACCGCTAAAATAGGCCGTTTGGCCGCCATATACTCGAACAGCTTTCCGGGAACGATACCCTTTGTTTCTTCCGAATCGATCTCTACCAGCAACAACACCTGCGCACTTTGCTGTCTACGGATGGCTTCGCTATGGGAAACATAGCCCCGCATTTTCACATAGGGTGCCAATTCGTATCGGGACAAGGTATTCATGACATCTTCACTGACAACACCGATAAATTCGAGTTGCAGGTCGGACCGAAACACCTCGTTTTCAGTGGCCAATTGGGAAAGTACCTTCCACAGATTACCCGGGTTTCTTCCGTTCAAAAGCGATCCGATATGTGCAATGGTAAAACCGTTGTCCAAACGGGTTCCCTTTTGGTATTCAAAATCATATCCATTGGTAATCACCGTAATCGGCTTTTTTGTCAAGCCCTGAAATTCCTGCTTAGTGGTCTGGCTGGTCACGATCAATCGGTCCGCACGGTTTAGCACCTCATGTTCCAATCGCTTATGTTTTTTTTGGGATCGCTTTGAAAGCCGCAGCTTTTTATGGTAGCCTATAGACGTCCAAGGATCCCGGAAATCGGCTATCCAACATAGCTCGTGATCAGTTTTTAAACATGCCCCTATCAAATGCACACTGTGCGGAGGGCCGGTAGTGATAACGGTGGTTATTCCTTCCTCCTTTAGGATGGTAGATAAAAACGTTACTGAAGGTTTTACCCAATACTTTCGGGCATCCGGAATGAAAAAGTTGCCCCGTATCCAAAGCATCGCTTTCTCCAGCACCGATTGGTTTTTGGTTTCGATAATACCGGAACTGATTCGCTTTGTCTTATTTTTTGAGAAGAGTCCCGCCAGGCCATATGGTTCAAAAATGGGACGGGAATATAGTTTAAGGTTTTTGGGGATTTCTTCGGATAAGGTAGCATCTTGAATCGGATAGTGTGCATTCTCCGGTACATAAACTACCGGTTCGATATCATATTCCCCTAAATACTTGACGAACTTCAACCACCGCTGTACTCCCGGACCTCCTGCTGGTGGCCAGTAATATGTGATGATGAGTACCTTTTTCATCAGCTGTCGGCTTTTTCAACTTTTCTTTTGGATGTTCTCAAGGTAAAGATGAGCCCCCCGATAATAATAAGTCCCAACAAAATGGAACTGGCCAAGGTTATCTGACTTCCCGTTTCTACCACT
Organism: Maribacter sp. 2-571; assembly: GCF_050589625.1. NCBI lineage: Bacteria > Pseudomonadati > Bacteroidota > Flavobacteriia > Flavobacteriales > Flavobacteriaceae > Maribacter > Maribacter sp. 2-571. The sequence continues at coordinate 165,935 of NZ_JBNGOP010000007.1, forward strand.
TTGGGTTCAAACTTAAAGGCAATGGTATGCTCCCCCTCCGGAACCCTTAACGCCCGAAGTACGTAATTGACCCGAAAATGGTCCTTCAAGGCTCCATCGATATAGGCGTTCCATCCATTGGCGTAGTACATTTCAGAGAATACGGCGACTCCGGCATTCGGATTGTTCGTGGTATACGTTAAGTGATTGGGTTTGTAATCCGTCAGTTGAATAGTAGCGGTGCTGTCTACCCTAAAACTAAAACGATTGAGATCGTCAAATTTTTTGGTATTGACTACTGCTTTTGTTTTGGTATCCAAAGACCCCAATGCTTTGATCTCTTCATCGGCACTGCTTACGGGAACAAGTTCGGAAATGAACCAGGCATTTCCATTGGCATCGGTATTCAATGCCGGGGAGGACTGCCCTTGTTCGTTCTTCTGAATTACATATTTAACGTTCAGCATGTTTAGCAGCTCCAAATTCCCCTCAAATAAATAAAAGTAAAACAGGTCCTGCATTCCGGCAGGCTTGGCAGCATGGTAACCGGTTATGGACTGATGAAAGTAAGAAGTACCCGCAGCGTCCCATCCTTCCGAGGGGTTATACACTCTAAAGATACTTTCGTCCTCTTGTATTTTTTTATTCGCAGCGGTTTCTGGAAACGGCTCCAACATCCGTCGTTTGCTCACAAAATTATCTTCGTTAACATAACGGAGTCCCACCCCTACAAGGTCAAAAACGATCATGGCACCGATGACAACGATCGCCAAGGTCTGTTTCAATTTTCCTTTAAGGTAGAACCATAACAGTCCGGCGGTCAGCAACACATACACCATGGAACGGAACAAATCGGCATTATAGACCGCTTTTCTGTCCAATACGATCAACGAATACAGCTCGTTGCCATACCCTTCGGCAAACATACGATCGCGTAGGCCCTCGAAAGAGAACATGCCTTTCAAAAGAAACAATAGCACCCCAAGGCCGAGCACCAGGATAGACGCAATTTTCCAAGCACGAAATTTCTCCTTATCCCCTATTTTAGAGTCGAAAATTGCGGCGAGTCCCAAAGTGCCCAATAGCGGGGCACATAACTCCAAAATAACTTGAATTGACGAAACGGCACGAAACTTGTCGTACAAGGGAAAATAAGCAATCATAAGATCCGTAAGCGCTCCAAAATTCTTTCCCCAGGACAACAACAACGAGAAGACGACACCGCCCAAAAGCCACCATTTTCGCTTGCCCTTTACCAAAAACAGTCCCAGTACAAACAGAAAAAAAACGATCGCACCAATATATGCCGGTGCCGACACATAGGGTTGATCGCCCCAATAGGTCGGTATCTGACTCGCGAACTCCAACGCCCTTGTACGCGGCAATCCCTGATCGATCAAAAAGTCATATGACTTTGAATTTTCTCCTAGGTTTTCAACACTACCCCCTCCGAACAAACGGGGAACAAATAGGTTCAACGATTCGGCAATACCGTAACTCCACTGGGTAATATATTCACGATCCAAACCTCCGGTATTCTCTTTTGGGGTGCCTTCGGGGGTAATAGTCAGTTCCGATTTGCCCCTGGTACTCCAATCGGCATATTCCTTGGTGGCCATGAGCCCCGTCGCGTTTGCCGCAATACCGATACTAACGGCTACCAAAAGAAGCCCCACCGATATACAGAAGTGTTTTAACTGTTTTTTTAGAATGGCGTCTACCAAATGGGCAACACCCAAAAGCAATACCAATAACATAAAATAGTAGGTCATTTGGTAATGGTTCGCCCTTATTTCCAAGGCCATGGCAACTGCCGTTAGCACAAAACCCCATAGATATCGTTTACGGAAAACCAGAAGTATTCCCGCCAAGAGTATGGGAAGGTATCCTATGGCATGTGCCTTGGCGTTATGCCCTGCACCAAAAATGATTATAAGATAAGTAGAAAAACCAAAGGCCAAGGCCCCCACTATGGCCAAACGATAATCGACTTTTAGGCAACACAATAGTATATAAAATCCGATAAAATAAAGAAAAAGATAATCGGCCGGTCGTGGAAGAAAACGGATCAGGCTATCCAGTTTTTTCACATAATCGTGAGGATAATAGGCCCCAAGCTGGTAGGTGGGCATTCCACCAAAGGCGCTATTGGTCCAGTAAGGCTCCTCGCCGGTACGTTTTCGAAAATCGTTCTGTTCCTTGGCCATTCCGGTGTACTGAACAATGTCACCTTGTTCCATAACCTTTCCCTGAAGGACCGGATGAAAATAAGAAAGGGCTACCACAACAAAAAAAACAGCGACGAAGAAATGGACAAAAAACGCTTTTAGACCGTTTTGCATAAACTTTTAGGGTGATTGGTTACTTGCTTCGGTAAAAATAATCAATCGACCTCCTCAAAATCTATATATTCCCCAACTTTTTCCGAAGAATCGTGCTTTCGATCGCTTTTTGTAGTAATGGTTACCTCTCCTTCCTGTTGTTGCCGAACATCCTGAAAACCTTCGAATTTTTCGCGAAAGTGTTGTTCGGTCTTTTTTGCGGCATAGCCCAAGATTTTTGGGGCGAACATTCTGACCACTATCTTGAAGAGATAATAGACCAACAAAATGATAAGGACCGCTTTTAAAAAACCCATATTTTTTCACTTTAATATATCAAAAGTACAATTCTAACGTTTTAAACATGTGGCAAAACTCTTAAAAATATAATAAAACCAGGTATAACGGGGCATGGGGCATACTTTTTACAGCAAACCGATGGGCGTTTCGGGATACCGTCAAACAACATAAAATGAGGTATTTAATAGGCATGCTCCTTTTGGGGCTTTCCTTTGCGGGAACGGCGCAGTATACGGATGTTATCAATTCCAACCGACCCGGACTTTCTGTAAGCGCATATGCCGTAGGCCGAAATGTATTGCAGTTCGAGGCGGGACTGTTGTATGAACAGCAAGACCATTCGTTGTTGGATACCGATAGTAACATCTGGGGTACCGATGTTTCCTTACGTTACGGACTGCTGTTTGAAGCCTTGGAACTGAATTATGAGGGAACCTTCCAAAAACAGAACATCACCTTCAATAACTTGGGGGTCAGTGAAAACCGGACCGACTTTTCCCGAAATAGGGTGGGGCTAAAATTTTTGGTCTACGATCGCTATAAAAACCCCGAACGCAACAAACCCAACTTGTATAGTTGGAAAGCGAACTACGGCTTCAAATGGAAAAACCTGATTCCGTCGGTTTCCGTTTACGGTGGTGCGACCTTCAATCTAGGAGATAATCCGTTTTATGTAGGTGACCCAACGGTATCGTACCGGGCCATGCTCGCCACACAAAGCAGGCTTACACCAAGGTTCGTATTGATATCCAACATTGCATACGACCGCATTAGCACCGATTTTCCGGAGCTGAGCTATTTGATATCGCTCTCCCATGCGTTTCGCAATCCCAAATGGAGCGTTTTTGTAGAAAATCAGGGCATTCAAAGCGATCGGTATTCCGATGTGCTTCTCCGTGGAGGTGTGGCCCATTTGTTCAACGACCATTTACAGGCCGATATCAATATGGGCGCCAGTTTTAAAAATACACCTTCCCGAATCTTTATCTCGCTCGGAGGGTCTTACCGCATGGATTTCCACAAGGATAAGCCGGTACCGATCGAGGATCAACAAGCCGGTGAAAACGGTGGTCCGATCAAGAAAAATGCCATGAAGAAAAAGAAAAAAGGTAAGGATAAGGACGGTGAAGATGGTGGCAATGGTGCCGAGGATATCGACCTTGGGCCATCAAAAAAACAGCTTCGCAAACAGCGCAAGGAGGCAAAAAAGAAGAAAAAGAACAAACAAAACGACAGTGGGCCAATCGATTTCTAAAACGGCCTTCCAACATCCCAAAAACTTCTTGTAAAATTGGCATTCCTAATTTCTTGCTCTTGTCAATATTCGCTAATATTGACCAAAGAAAAACGAGTCAATGGTCATCTTAAAAGAAGCTGTTAGCAAGGCAGATCTAAAAACCTTCATAAAGTTTCCTTTTTCCCTGTACAGGGACTCTCCCTACTGGGTGCCACCATTGATTTCGGACGAACTGAACGCTTTTGACAAAAACACGAACCCGGCATTTAAAAATGCGGACGCATGGTTTTACCTCGCCTATAAAGACAATAAACTGGTCGGGCGCATTGTAGGCATCATCAACTGGGTGGAGGTGAAACAACAACAAATACCCAAAGTTCGCTTTGGCTGGTTCGATTTTATAGACGACACTGCGGTATCCGAGGCGTTGTTGAACAAGATTGCGGAAATCGGACGCGAACACCAGCTCGAATTTATTGAAGGTCCGGTCGGATTTTCCAACCTTGACAAGGTGGGAGTGCTTACCGAAGGATTTACGGAAATTGGAAGTATGGTCACTTGGTACAACCATCCTTATTATGCCGACCATTATACGCAGCATGGCTTTCAAAAGGAGAAAGGTTATGTGGAAAACAAGTTTCCGGCCGAAAATGCCGATCCGGCACTGTTTACCAGACTGAACGACTTGGTGAAAAAGCGTTATAAGCTCAAGGAATTGAACTTTGACAATACCAAGGATATTCTCCCCCTGGCCGACCAAATGTTCGCACTGTTCAACCAAACTTATGACAAGCTTTCTTCTTTTGTGCCCATATCAGATGCACAAATAGCCTATTTCAAGAAAAAATATATTAGCTTCATCAATCCGGAGTACATCAAGTTTATAGTGGATTCCAAAGAGCAGCTCATCGCCTTCGCCATAGTAATGCCCTCTTTTTCAAAGGCATTACAAAAAGCCAATGGAAAGCTGTTTCCTTTCGGGTTTTACCATTTGCTAAAAGCGAAAAAAAAGCATCGGGACGTGCACTTTTACCTCATTGGGATTCATCCAGATTATCAGAACAAAGGAGTTACGGCCATTATTTTTAATGAGTATTACAAAACCTTTACCGCAAACAAAATTGACATGTGCTATCGTACGCCCGAGCTGGAAGATAATGTTGCTATTCGGCAAATGTGGAAGCACTTTGAGCCCGTTATACACAAACGCAGGGCAACCTTCAAAAAGAACATCGACCTATAATACCATTTCTGGTGTTAAATCACCCTTTTAAAATTATTTGGAATACACGTTTCGCCCAACAACACTGGTCTTTTAGTTGTACACGTCTAGAAGACCTCCAAAGACCGTTATCCATTTAGATGGACTAAAATCGTAGAACAAGGTGCCGTAAAAAGTAATGTGGCAGCATTACATCATTCGCCCATTGCTGCAGCAACGGCAGCGGAAAGGCGTTTGTAAGTGCCATTTTCCAGTCGGTCTCGAATTGCCGAAAATGCTTCCAAGGTTTCCGAAACGTCGTCCAGGGTATGGGTGGCGGTAGGAATCATCCTAAGTAAAATCAATCCTTTAGGTATTACCGGATAAACGACTATGGAACAGAATATTCCGTAGTTTTCCCGAAGGTCTTTTACCAATGCCATCGCTTCCGGAATACTCCCGTTTAGGTATACAGGAGTCACACAGCTTGTAGTGGTACCGATATCAAAACCGCGATCTTTAAGTCCGTTTTGCAAGGCATTTACGTTCTCCCAAAGCTTCTCCTTCATTTTGGGATCGTTGCGCATCATATCCAACCGCTTTAATGCTCCCTTTACATAGATCATGGGAAGGGACTTGGCGAACATTTGGGACCTCAGGTTGTATTTCAAGTAATCGATAATTTCCTTATCGGCGGCCAAAAAAGCACCGATACTGGCCATGGACTTCGCAAAAGTGGCGAAGTAGACGTCGATATCATCTTGAACCCCTTGCTCCTCACCTGCCCCGGCACCTGTTTTTCCCAGTGTTCCAAAGCCATGTGCATCGTCTACCAAAAGACGAAAATTGTATTTTTTCTTTAAAGCTACGATCTCTTTCAATCGACCTTGCTCACCTCGCATTCCGAATACGCCTTCAGAAATGACCAAGATACCACCACCAGTGGTTTCCGCCATTTTAACGGCACGTTCCAAGTTCTTTTCAAGACTTTCGATATCGTTGTGCTTGAAGGTAAAACGCTTGCCCATATGCAAACGTACGCCGTCTATAATACAAGCGTGGGAATCTACATCGTACACAATAATATCGTCTTTCGATACCAATGCGTCTATGGCCGACATGATTCCTTGGTACCCAAAATTCAACAAATAAGCCGATTCCTTGCTCACGAATATGGCAAGTTCTTTTTCCAGTTGTTCATGATATTTGGTATGACCGCTCATCATACGCGCCCCCATCGGGTATGCAGCACCGAACTCCGCAGCGGCCTCACTATCGATTTGTTTTATTTCGGGTAGGTTGGCCATCCCTAGATAATCATTGATGCTCCAGGTAATCACTTCCTTGCCCTGAAACTGCATCCTATTGGAAATCGGTCCTTCCAGTTGTGGAAAAACAAAATATCCTTCCGCTTGTGAAGCCCATTTTCCCAAAGGCCCTTTATTTTCAATGATCCTATCGAACAAATCTCTCATCAGTACTATATTTGTTGCAAAAGTATATATTTTTTGGGTAGTTACCCACCTCTTTTTCTGAGTTTTTGAACAGTAGATCGTGAACAAAAAAAAGCAACGATGTATCGACATCATTGCTCATCCTATATTCTGTTTTTAAAGGGATTACCGTATCACCTGAACCTTTGGTGTCTCCTCGGTGGCATTTTCGTTCAAAAAGCCCTGCGCTTCCATCCAGGAATCACTGTATACCTTGCTCATGTATCGCGAGCCGTGGTCGGGAAAAATGGCGACCACTTTGCTTTCAGCGGTGAATGTATTCAATTCACCAAGCTGTTTTACGGCCTGCATTACCGCACCACAGGTATATCCTGCAAAAATACCCTCAGTTTTGGAAATATGGCGCGCCATATGGGCACTTTCCTCATCGGTAACTTTAATAAACGTATCAATAGCCGTAAAATCCGTAGCGGAAGGAATCAGGTTTTTTCCAAGACCTTCAATACGGTAGGGATAAATTTCGTTGGCATCGAACTCCCCGGTTTCATGATATTTTTTTAACACGCTACCATAGGCATCCACACCGATAACCTGTATATCGGGATTCTGTTCTTTTAAAAAACGTGCCGTTCCGGAAATAGTACCCCCGGTACCGCTACAGGCCACCAAATGGGTTATCTGACCGTTGGTCTGTTCCCAAATTTCCGGTCCCGTAGTGTTGTAATGGGCAGCGGTATTCAATTCGTTGAAGTATTGATTGATATAGATACTTCCTTTGGTTTCCTCGTGAAGTCTTTTTGCCACTTGGTAGTACGATCGTGGATCGTCGGCACTAACATGCGCCGGACATACATAAACCTTGGCCCCCATGGCACGGAGCATATCGATTTTATCCGGACTCGATTTAGAACTGACCGCTAAAATGCAATCATATCCCTTTATAATACTTACCATAGCAATACTAAATCCCGTATTACCAGAGGTGGTTTCGATAATTGTGTCGCCTTTTCGAAGCAGTCCTTTTCGCTCGGCCTCCTCAATAATGTGGAGCGCTATGCGGTCTTTGGAAGAATGGCCCGGATTTAATGCCTCTACTTTAGCATAAAATGCACCCTCGATATCCGCTACGATCTTGTTCAACCTTACCAGCGGTGTATTTCCCACTAGGGCCAGTATATTATCGTGCGCTTGTATTTCGTTTTGCATCAAAGTTGTTTTTCGTTAACTTAAAAATCAACAAAATTCAATGGCAAAATTACCATTTTTTTTCGATTAGTCGATTTTTCCTTCCAAATCGAGTAAAAAAGCATATTCCTTGGCCACTTCCCGCAAAGATTCAAAACGACCCGAAGCCCCGCCATGACCAGCTTCCATATTGATGTTAAAAAGCAATAAATTCGCGTCTTCCTTGAGTTCACGTAATTTTGCCACCCACTTCGCCGGCTCAAAATACTGTACTTGGGAATCGTGGAGCCCGGTAGTGACCAGCATGTTGGGATACGACTGGGCCACAACATTGTCATAGGGCGAATACGACTTCATATAGTCGTAATAAACCTTTTCGTTCGGATTCCCCCATTCATCATACTCCCCGGTAGTAAGGGGTATGGAATCGTCCAACATGGTAGTGACCACATCGACGAAAGGAACCTGGGCAACGATTCCATTGTAATGCTGAGGGGCCATATTGATGACGGCTCCCATAAGAAGCCCACCTGCCGACCCTCCCATGGCATACAAATGCGCATTAGAGGAATATCCTTCCGCTATAAGGTGTTTGGAGCAATCGATAAAATCGAAAAAAGTATGTTTCTTTTTTAACAGTTTCCCTTCCTCGTACCAAGATCTGCCCAAATACTGTCCTCCACGTATGTGGGCGATCACAAAAATGAAACCGCGGTCCAACAAACTTAAACGCACCGTTGAAAAATACGGGTCTATGGTCGCTCCATAGGATCCGTAGGCATATTGTAACAAAGGGGTGTCCTTGCCGGGCACGGTATTTTTATGATAGACGACCGACATGGGTATTTGCGCCCCATCCCTGGCAGTGGCCCAAATCCGTTTTTCAATGTAATGCTCTTTTTTGAAGGTATTTCCCATGACCTCTTGCTCTTTTTTGACCTCCTTCTCCTTGGTAACCATGTTAAAATCGATTACCGACGACGGTGTGGTCATGGAGTTATATCCGTATCGAAGAATTTCGGTATCGAAATCGGGATTTGTACCAACATAGGCCGTATAGGTTTCGCTATCAAAAGGCAGGTAGTAGGAATCGGTACCGTCCCATCGAACAATTTTTAGCTTGTTGAGCCCATTTTCGCGCTCCGACAGCACATAAAATGTTTTAAACATGTCTACATCCTCGAGCAATACTTCCTGGCGGTGTGGAATAAAGGCCTCCCAATGTTCAAAATCGGTAGTGCTCTCCTTTGTTTTCATTAGCTTAAAGTTGATGGCATCGTCCCTATTGGTAAGCATATAAAAATACTCCCCGTAATGTGCGATCGAATATTCCACTCCCCTTTTTCTAGGGCTGAACAGGCGAAATTTATCGTATGGGCGGTTCGCAGGAAGAATTTGATATTCCGAGGTCAATGTACTATAAGAGCCGATGACGATATACTTCTTCGATTTGGTCTTGTATACGTATGTACCGAACGTATCGTCCTGTTCGTGGAAAATCAATTCGTCCGACTCCGCCGGAGTTCCTAGCACATGTCTGTAAATTTTATCCGCACGAAGGGTTACGGGGTCTTTTTTGGTGTAGAAAAACGTTCTATTATCATCTGCCCATACTGCACTACCGGTGCTATTCAATATTTTGTCCTCGTATATTGTTCCATCGTGCAAATTTTTAACCTGTAAGGTATACTGTCTGCGTGAAACGGTGTCGACCCCAAAAACGGCGAGTTCATTGTTGGGACTTATGGCGAGTCCGCCCAGGTTAAAAAAGTCATGTCCTTCCGCCATTTCGTTTCCATTGAACATTACTTCGTCCTTGGCCGTAAGCACCGCTTTTTTTCTGGAATAGATCGGGTATTGCTGTCCCGTCTCGAACCGGGAAATATACCAGTACCCATTGCTTTTATAGGGAACGGAAGAATCATCCTCCTTTATCCTGCCCTTCATTTCCCGATAGAGCGACTCCTGAGCGTTTTTGGTATGGGCGCTGGCCGATTCGTAGTATGCATTTTCGGACTCCAAATGCGCAATTACAGCGGCATCTTCCCTATCGTTCATCCAATAATAATCATCGATCCGGACATCGCCGTGCTTCTCCAATGTTTTTGGTTGAATTTTGGCCTGGGGAAACGAAATTTTGGTCATGCTATTGCAATTTGTCTTTTATCGCCGCAATCCTCCTACACGGTAATAACAAAGGATTTAACCCCGGTTACCCTATAAACGATAGCTTCCGATTCAATTTTGACGGCAAAAGTAAGGCATCCTAAAAAAACGGCTATGCTTTTATGACGAAAGGTTTCCCAAAAGGTCCCGAAACGATCTGGAATTTCCTTTATGGTGTTCAATACATTGGTAGAACCGTAGGAAGCACATAAATAGAAGCATCCTAGTATCCAGATTTAATGTCTTGCTAAAATACCAACGGAACGTATCGCACAAACACTAAAAGTGCATTTCTCCATTGGTTTTGTTAATTTCGCAGGGTATAACCATAAAAACGTTACCATGTTCGGAGATATGATGGGTATGATGGGAAAATTAAAGGAAACCCAAGCAAAAGTCGAAGCCACCAAGAAACGCCTAAACGACGTAACCCTTGAGGAAAAATCGTCGGACGGCCTACTATCGGTCGTTATAACGGCCAATAGAACGATTAAAGAAGTTAAAATAGCGGAGGCACTGCTGCAGGATAAGGAACAATTGGAAGACTATTTGATTTTGACCTTGAACAAGGCCATTGCCAAAGCTACCGCTATCAATGAAAATGAATTGGCAGCGGCCGCCAAGGAAGGTATGCCCAATATTCCGGGAATGGATTCGTTTTTTAAATAAAACCGGGATTCCATAAAAAATGGCAAGCTTTTTGAAATCCTACAGTAAGGGTACTTGAATATTAACGGTACAATCAGTACTCATAGATGGGCGCATTCTGGAAAAAAGCCTACTTAATTATAAATTTGAACATAAGATACGAAACCATGAAAAAGTTGTTTTTCTTATTGCTTTTACCATTTTTTGTTAGCGCTCAGGATGGCGAGCATGAATACGGTGAACATTGGGGCCTTGATTTCGATACGGCCATTTCCGATGCAAAAAAGGACAGTAAGAATATTTTAGTCTATTTTACTGGTAGCGACTGGTGCCCACCTTGTAAAATGCTAAAAAAAGATCTTTTTGATACAGCCGAGTTTGAAAACGTTGCAAAGGATTATGAGCTCCTTTATGTTGATATACCCCGAAATAAGGATTTGCTCAGCGATACGCAATGGAAACACAATCAGGAGGTATTGGGCAAGTACAATAAAAAAGGATCTTTTCCATTGATCATGATATTAAACCCTAAAGGCAAAGTGCTGGACAAATACTCGGGATATAGCATGACCGGAGATGTACGGTATCATATGGATCTGTTCAAAAAGTATAGTGATTAATGCTACTTATTGAACTCATTTAGATTTTTTTCCCCGAACTGTCGGGAGGCTAAAAAATTGTCCTTTTTCGCTCGACGCGCCGGCCGGCTCCTCATCAAAAGCCAAATCATTGGCTTTTTCTTTC